>CANROH010000053.1 GCA_947632185.1 uncultured Clostridia bacterium | reverse complement strand
ACATGGAATTACACCTAAAACAATACAAAAATCTGTTAGAGATGTTATAAAAGCAACAATTGTTGAAGATATACAAAGTAAATATAGTATTGGAAAAGATGAAACTGTTGAAGAAATTATATCAAAACTTACAGATGAAATGCTTAAATATGCTCAAACTATGGAATTTGAAAAAGCAGCTGAAATACGTGATAAAATAAAAGAACTTGAAAATTTAAGCTAAATATTCTAATAAAAAGGACAATATTTATGAAATTAATAAAAAAATTAAAAAATTTTAAAAATAAAATTTTAGAAAATAAATTATATTTAATTATATTGGTTGTTTATTTTTTTATTGCTTTTATAGTTAATGATGCTTTTGGTAGAAGAAATAATTTAATTGAATATAGATATAATGAATTTATGCAAGGGGGAAGAAGCTTTTTCTTAATAAAAGATGTAGAAGTTTCTCAAAAATTTATTGCTGCTGGAAATAATTTAAATAAAATTGGAATTCAATTGTTGATGCCATATATTAGTACAAATTCAAATGTTAATGTACGAGTTAGAGAAGTGTCAACAAATAAAGAAATATTAAACAAAGATGTCTTTTTAGGAGTCTATAAAGATGGCGACTATATGGAAGTAGAGTTAGAAAAACAAACTGATTCTAAAGGTAAAGAATATGAAATCATAGTAAGAGGATTAGATGATGATTATCATAATTCTGTTCAATTTCCATATTCCACAGATGAAAGCGAATATTTACTAGGTTCTTATGATGGAAATGAATTTCAAAAAAACAATTTTATATTAAAAACAACATATGATTGCACTAATGTAAATATAGTAGAATTTATATTATGGATTATAGTATTTATAGTTGCAATGTTTTTCGTTTTATACGGAACCAATAGTGAAATTAATGAAAAAACATTTTTAAAATTAGCATTAACACTTGGAATATTTTTCATAATTTTTACGCCAATATTCCATAATTTTGACGAATGGAATCATTACTTTAGGGCCTTAATGATTAGTCAAGGCGATTTTTTAGACGAAATTGATGAAAATAAAATTATTGGTGGAACTATCCCAGATAATGTTTATAAATATTTAGAAGTATATAAAGGCGATAGAGGTATTAGTTTAAAAAATATTTTTATAAATAGCAATGCATTTTTTGAAAAATATAGTAATACAAAAAAATTTATAAAAAACATTTATTTTTCTTCAACTCTTCCTATAGGTCATGTAATTCCTGCAATTGGAATATTATTTGCAAAAATTTTGGGAATGAGTATATTTTCTAGTATCATGTTTGGTAGACTAATGGTATATATTTTTTATTGTGTTTTAGGCTATTTAACATTAAAAAATTTAAAATATTATAAAAGTGTTTTCTTTGTTGTTATAACTATACCAGTTGCATTCTGGCTTGCTGGAACTATTAGCTTAGATCCAATACTAAACATAACTAGCTTATTATTTATTTCAATTTGTTTAAAATATAGGTTTAGTGCAGAAGAAGAAAATTATATTACAAATTTTGACCTTCTTATGCTTGTTATCTCTGCTATTTTTATTATAACTTGTAAATATTTAGTAAGTATACCTATTTTATTTATATTTTTCTTTATTCCTAAGAAAAAATTTAAATCATTAAAAATATACATAATTTTTATAATTACATCAATTATAATAGGAGCTATTTTAGTAGGGCTTCAATTATGGATACTTGATAAATATCCATATGTAGAAGATAGAAATGGATTTGTAAATCAATTAGAACAACTTAAATTTATTAAAAATAATTTAATTAGCTCAACTAGGATGTTTGTAAATAGAATATTAGAAACAGGATGTATTTGGCTTGACAATTTTTCATATTATGGTTTAATTTCAGGTTTAGCATCTAGTACTGGATTTATAATGACAATGGCTGCTATTTTGGAAAAAAATAAAAATGATAAGTTAAAAAACAATAAAATATTTAACATTATATCTGTACTAATATTTTTCATAATATTTGCTACAGGATTACTTGCACTCTATATATCTTTTACAGAAGTGGGAAAAAATGAAATTGAAGGATATCAATTTAGATATTTAATATCTCCAATGATTTTGCTTTTAATCCCAATTGCAAATATTTTTAATATTAAGAATAATATTAAAGAATATGATAAAAAATTATTATTTGTTATATTATTAATGAATATTGATTTGATTTTGGGTGAAATTGAAAGGTCATTTGTTATGTATAAGATGTATTAATAAATAATTGGTCAACATATATAAAACTACTACAAAAAAATATATATATTAAAAGTTTATCATATGAAAGGAGAAGGTTAGACAAAATCTAACTAAAAATAATATTATGAATGATAAGATTATAATAAAAGGTGCTAAAGAACATAATCTTAAAAATATAGATATCGAAATACCAAAAAATAAACTTGTAGTAATAACTGGTTTATCTGGTTCTGGTAAATCTTCTCTTGCCTTTGATACAATTTATGCTGAAGGACAAAGAAGATATGTTGAAAGTCTATCTTCTTATGCTAGACAATTTTTGGGATTGATGGAAAAACCAGAAGTAGAGAGTATTGAAGGATTATCTCCAGCTATTTCAATAGACCAAAAAACTACATCCAAAAATCCACGTTCTACAGTTGGAACAGTAACTGAGATATATGATTTTTTACGTTTGCTTTATGCGAGAATAGGAGTGCCATATTGTCCAAAATGTGGTAGAAAAATAGAAAAACAAACAGTAGATCAAATTGTTGATAATGTATTGGAATTGCAAGAAGGTACAAAAATACAAATATTAAGTCCAATTATTAGAGGGAAAAAGGGTGAATATACAAAGCTTCTTGAAAATATGCAAAAAGAAGGTTTTGTAAGAGCTAAAATTGATGGACAAATTTATGAATTATCTGATGATATTGATATAGATAGAAATAAAAAACATAATATAGATATTATTGTAGATAGACTAATTGTAAAACAAGAAATTAGAAATAGATTAGCAGAATCAATTGAAATTGCAATGAAACATTCAAATAGTTTAGTAAAAATTGATATACAAAATCAAGGTGAAAGGTTGTTTAGCGGAAATTATGCATGCCCAGATTGTAATATAAGTTTTGAGGAATTAACTCCTAGAATGTTTTCATTTAATAATCCTATGGGAGCATGTCCTGATTGTACAGGTATAGGATATCTTATGAAAATGGATGAGGATTTAATTATTACAGATAAATCCAAAACATTATATGATGGAGTAAAAGCATTCGGATCAAGCACTTTAAAAAAGGGCGATACAATGGCTAGAATGTATTTTGAAAGCATTGGAAAACATTATGGAGTCGATATAAAAGGAAAGCCAATTAATAAATTACCTAGAGAATTTCTAGAAAAAATTCTTTATGGTACAGGTGATGAGGAAATAGATTTCCAATATTCTTCTGCATCTGGAGTTAGAACTTTTACACAACCATTTGAAGGAGTAATACCTACACTAGATAGAAGATATAGAGAAACAAAATCAGATGGAATGCGTAGATTTTATGAATTATATATGAGTAATAGACCATGTTATACTTGTAATGGTGCAAGATTAAAACCAGAAGTTTTAGCTGTTAAAGTTGGTGATAAAAATATAAATCAAATTACCGAATTGCCTATTAACAAATTAAAGGATTACTTAAATAATTTGCAATTAGATAAAAAAGATAGAATGATAGCTGATGTAATTTTACGAGAAATAAATAGTAGATTACAATTTTTAATGGATGTCGGATTGGAATATCTAACATTATCAAGAAGTGCTGGAACACTATCTGGAGGAGAGGCTCAACGTATTAGACTTGCAACTCAAATTGGTTCAGGATTATCTGGTGTGTTATACATCTTAGATGAACCAAGTATTGGCCTACATCAAAGAGATAATGATAAATTGCTTGCAACATTAAAAAAATTAAGAGATTTAGGAAACACCTTGATTGTTGTAGAGCATGATGAAGATACAATGTATGCTGCCGATCAAATAATAGACATTGGACCTGGCGCAGGAATTCATGGTGGAAATGTTATTGCACAAGGAACAGCAGAAGAAATAAAGATTATACCAGAATCTATAACAGGAAAATATTTAAGTGGGAGAGAAAAGATTCCTGTTCCAAGTAAAAGAAGAAAGTCTAATGGAAAATCAATAGAAATAGTTAAAGCATCTGAAAATAATCTAAAAGACATAACTGTTAAAATTCCTTTAGGAGTATTTAATTGTATAACAGGTGTATCAGGTTCCGGAAAATCAACTTTAGTAAATGAGGTATTATATAAAAATCTTGCTAAAGATATTAATAGGGCAACAGAAAAGCCTGGTAAATGCGAAAAAATTAAAGGAATTGAGAATATTGATAAAATAATAAATATAGATCAATCTCCAATTGGTAGATCACCACGTTCAAATCCAGCAACATATACTGGTGTGTTTGATACTATTCGTGATATATTTGCTGAAACAAATGAAGCAAAAATAAAGGGATATCAAAAAGGAAGATTTAGTTTTAATGTTGAAGGTGGTAGATGTGAGGCATGTCAAGGAGATGGAGTTATAAAAATTGAAATGAACTTTTTGCCAGATATATATGTACCATGTGATGTTTGTAGGGGAAAAAGATATAATAGAGAAACTTTGGAAGTAAAATATAAAGGAAAAAGTATAGCAGATGTTTTAGATATGACTGTTGAAGAGGCTTTAGAATTCTTTAATAATATTCCACGTATAAAACAAAAAATCCAAACTTTAGCAGATGTTGGATTAGGATATATTAAACTTGGACAACCTTCTACAACTCTTTCAGGTGGTGAAGCCCAAAGAGTGAAACTTGCTACTGAACTTTCAAAAAGAGCTACAGGAAAAACATTATATATTTTAGATGAACCTACTACAGGATTGCATATAGCAGATGTTCATAGATTAGTAAATATTTTACAAAGATTAGTTGATACAGGAAATACTATCTTAGTAATAGAGCATAATTTAGATTTAATAAAAACAGCAGACCATATTATAGATTTAGGACCAGAAGGTGGAGATAATGGTGGAGAAGTTATTGCAATAGGTACACCAGAGCAAATATGCAAAAATGAAAAATCATATACAGGAAAATTTTTACAAAAATATTTAGATAAATAAAATAACGATTTCATAAAAAATCCCCCTCTTTCAAAAAAGAAAGAGAGGGGTTTTCTTAAAAAGTATCTATTTAAACAATATTAAAAACAATACTTAAAATAAGTATATGAATTGAACAAGTAATTATTGATATACATAAACTGCCTTTGTTCATTTAATAAAGCTTAAAAAGTCACTATTTAAAAACAAATTAATTTTTTGATGTTGTGTCTTCGTTGTTGCTGTTAGAATTTTTTGATTTATTTTTCTTTGACATCTAAGAAAGCACCTCCTTTGATTAATAATAGTATTTGTTATATTTTTCAAAATATACAAAAATGTATCATGTAAAAATTTATAAAATTGTATATATAAGTAAACAATTGATATCTAAAAAAATAAACTAATATATTGAAGAAAATATATACTTTTGATATAATATCAAAAGTAAAAAAGTTTTAAAGGAGCAAATAATGTCAAATATAGTAATTGGTATAGAAGGATTAGTAGGAGCTGGAAAAACAAGTATTTGTAGAAAATTAAAACAAGAATTGCCTAACACTGTTTTATTAAATGGAGGAAATTTATATAGAACAATTGTATATGCTATGATGCAAAATGGTAATAAATTAGAAGAATTAAAAAATCAGGGAAAAAATTTAGATATAAAAGAAATGATGGATTTTTTTAATATACAAATAAAAATCGAAAATAATGAAACAATAATGTATATTAACAATAATAAAATATCTGAAGAAGCTATTCAATCAAAAGAAGCTTCAATCGCAGTTTCTACAATAGGAGGAAGTGCAGATAATAGAAAACTTTTTATTTTTGGTAAAAAATTAATTGATGATTTAAAAGAAAGTTATAATGTAATTGTATCTGGAAGAAGTGTAATGAAAATTTATCCAAATTGTGATTATCATTTTTTTATTACAGCTGAATTAGATGAGAGAGTTAGAAGAAAATGTATTCAATATAAAAATAAAGAATCAGAAAAAGAAATAAGGGAAAATATAATAAAAAGAGATGAACTTCAAAAGGAAGCAGGTTTTTATGATTTTAGTCCAAATACTATTGAAATAGATGTAACAAAATGTAAATCTGTCGAAGAATCAGTGAATTTAGTTTTAAATGAAATTAAATTACCTGAAATGGTTTAATACTAGGAGGTATAATGGATTACATAAATAAAAAATTGGTAGAATTTAATAATTATCTAATAGGAAGGAAAGTTGCTATAATTGGTGTAGGAGTGAGTAATATTCCTTTAATAGATTATTTACACAATTTAAAATCAGATGTAACAATTTTTGATGGAAAAGAAATTGATGAGATTGATAAAAAAATTGTAGATAAAATAATAGATTATGGTATGAACTTCTCTTTTGGAAAAAGATATTTAGATAAGTTAATTGGATTTGATATTATTTTTAGGTCCCCAAGTTGCTTACCAACTGTTCCAGAACTAGTAGCAGAAGCTGAACGTGGTGCAATAATAACAACAGAAATTGAAATGGTTATTGAACTTTGCCCATGTTTAGTAATTGGTGTTACAGGAAGTGATGGAAAAACAACAACAACTACTTTGATTTATGAAATTTTAAAACAAGATGGATATAATTGTTTTTTGGGTGGAAATATAGGTATTCCATTATTTACTAAAATATCTGAAATGCTTCCAGAAGATATTGTTGTATTGGAATTAAGTAGCTTTCAATTAATGAATATGAAAGTTAGTCCTAATATAGCTGTTATAACAAACATTACCCCAAATCATTTGAATGTTCATAGTGATATGGAAGAGTATATAGATGCAAAGAAAACTATATTTAAATATCAAGATAAAGATGGATTATTAATATTAAACTATGACAATGATATAACTAGAGAATGTGCAGAAGAGGCTCCAGGAAAAGTAGTATTTTTCAGTAGTAAAAGTAAAATTCCCAATGGTTATTTAGTTGATACTGAAGATGGAAAAATTAAAGTATGCGAAAACGGATTAAGAAGACATGTATTTGACACAAGGAATATGAAACTACGTGGAGTTCACAACTTTGAAAATGCTTGTTGTGCTATAATAGCAACTAAAGACTTAGTAAAAAAAGAATCTATAGATACAGTCCTTACTGAATTTAAAGGAGTAGAGCATAGATTAGAACTTATTAAAGAAACAAAAAATAGAATTAAATGGTATAATGATTCTGTAAGTTCTAGTCCTACAAGGACCATTGCTGGTTTAAATGCATTTGCACTAAAAAATATAGTTTTAATAGCAGGTGGATATGATAAAAATTTGGATTATACAGTTTTGGGCAAACCAATAATTGATAATTGCAAATCATTAATATTACTTGGTCAAACTTCTGATAAAATAGAAAAAGCTGTAAAGGATGAATTAAAGAAGAATAAAAAAGAACTTCCGATTTATAGATGTTCGAACTTAAAGCAAGCTGTAGAAAAGGCAAATAATGTAGCAGTACAAGGAGATATAGTTTTATTTTCGCCTGCCAGTGCAAGTTTTGATATGTTTAAAAACTTTGCAGAAAGAGGAGAAATATTTAAATCTTATGTAAATGAAATTGTAAAATAAATAAAATATTCGGACAATTCGTTAATTTTTTATTTTTAAAAAATATGTATTGTCCGATTTTATTATTGTCATAAAAAAATATATACCTCATATAATTAGAAAAAAGGAGGTAATAAAATGTTTTATAATGGTAATGACAATTATATGCAAGATTTATATTTTTACAATCAACAACCTAACAACACATATAATCCATATATGAATAACATGGGAAGCAGTATGCCTAATAATGCAAATACATATATGAATGGTATGATTCCTAACAATATGAATTGTACATCAATGAATAATTCAGTTGGAATGATGCCTAATAATATGATGACAAACAATGCAATGCCAAATGGAGGAATGTATTCTGCTCCTAATTTAAACAGTTTATATCCGAGTATATATAGAATTATTATGCCTGTAGTTTCTAGAGTCATTTCAAATAGTAATACTCAGTTTATGAATGAGGATAATTTAAATAATATGGTTGATACAGTTTTTAATATCGTGGAAGGTCAGATTGATTATGATAATGATACAAATGAAAGAAGCTCACAAAACGAAAGCACAGTAACGCAGAGTGCCTCTTCAAATACAAACAATAATTCTAATACTACAACAAGAACAACAGATTCAAGGCAAACAACAAATTCTCAAAATACTAGCTCAAGAAATAATAGAAATGATAATTTACTTAAAGACATTATTAAAATTCTTATCTTAAAAGAGTTGTTACAAAGAAATTTATATACGAATAATCCAATGTTTAATCAGGGTCAACATTATACAGCAGGCCAATATAATATGAATTTTTAAAATGCCTTCTTCTCATATATAATAGAAGTTCTATTATAAAATACCTTAATTTATAAAATTAGGGTATTTTTTTTGTTTTCTTGAATATAATTTTAATTAAGGATTGTTACAGGAAAGGAAGAGATTTAATGGATTATATGGGAACATTGAAAAAATCTATGATAGTTATAATCTTTATAATATTATTTTTTTTAATATGTAGACTATGTATTTTTTATACTCCTTTTTTAATTGCCTATATTATTTCTTTGATTATAGATCCATTAATCAAATGGTTAAATAAAAGGACAAGTTTTAGTAGAAAAACAAATAGTATAATAGTATTAGTATGTATTTTTACAATCATAATTGCTTTGGTTATTTTTGGTGGTGTAAAATTATTGTCTGAAACGACAAATTTATTAGCAGGTTTAAATACATACTTTGAAAAAACAATGAATTTTATAAATGATAAAACTTCGAAAATAAATTTTCAAAATTTGAAAATATCTGATGAAGTTATGAATATATTTGAAAATTCAACAACAGAATTTCTAAATACAATAACAAATTATTTAAAAAACTTACTCAATAAAATTTTGCATTATATAAGTTCAATTCCAAATATGTTTATTAACATCGTAATTACAATTCTAGCAACATATTTTATAACTTCAGATAAATTTTATATATTAGATAGAATGGAGCATCATTTATCTAAAAAAATGATGGGAAAGATTATAAGACACACGAAAGAAATTACTTCCACTCTAGGAGGATATATAAAAGCTGAAATTACATTAAGTGTAATTACTTTTTTAATTGTTTTAACCGGATTGAATATATATTATTTACTTGGAATGGAAGTTGAGTATCCAATACTTATAGCTCTTTTAATAGGATTTATCGATGCACTTCCAATTTTAGGTGCAGGAAGTATAATGATTCCATGGGCTTTTATACTTTTTATTAATAATAATACTTCTTTAGGCTTTTCAATTTTAGGTTTATATATTTTCATTCTAGTTGTAAAACAATTTTTAGAACCTAAACTTGTTAGTAATAATATAGGAATTCATCCGATTTTTACTTTAATAGCTATGTATACCAGCTTTAAAATAATTGGAATTATTGGACTTTTGGTAGGTCCTATTATATTAATAATTTTGAAAAATATATTTGCAAATTTTTTAGACAAAGGAATAATTAATTCTTTACTTGATAATTAATATATAACTGATGTTGGAACATAAGAATCATCTGGTAAAGGTACACTTGCATTTTCTGGTTTTGTAGTCTTTTCAATTGAAATTATTTTTATTATAGGAATATCACCATTATAATATCCTTTTGTAATTTCTCCAGTAATATTTACCCATGAGTATGTTGCAAATTCTTTAGCATTTTCATATGAACATAAGAAACCTACTATTAAAGTTTGCCTATTTCCAATATCCATATCTCTAGCAAGAACAAATTGATCATCATTAAAATTGCTTAATCTATAAACATAACCTGAAAAAGATATTTTTTGACCAATATATGTATCGATATCTTCATGAACTTCCTTCAAAATATTAGTATAATTTTCGGGCTTTATTATAGCAACCTCAGAAGAGGGAATAGAATCATCAACTAAATTTTTATCTTTATTTTCTAAGTAATTCATGACATTGTAAATTCCAGCAACTGCAATACTTATACAAATTATTACCATTATTGCTAAACAAGCTTTAAAAATTGTTTTTTTATTTAATTTAACATTGTAAATAATCATATTAGATTTCTCCTTTTATTTTTTTATTTAATTTTATGAAAATTACTTTTTTATATGACAAATAATTGATAGAAAAAGTTGCTATTTTTCTGAAGATTGTATAATAGAAATGGTTGCCAAAAACGTTAAATAGTGATATAGTAAATTAGTACTTTTTTATTTAGGAGGAATACATGGGAATATTTAGTAAAATTTTTGGAAGCTATAGTGAAAAAGAAGTTAAAAGAGTTATGCCTATAGTTGAAAAAATTAATAGTTTAGAACCAGAAATGCAAAAATTAACTGATAAAGAGTTAACAGCAAAAACAGATTATTTTAAAGAAGAATTGGCTAAAGGTAAGACTTTAGATGATATATTGCCAGAAGCCTTTGCAGTTGTAAGAGAAGCTTCTAAAAGAGTTTTAGGAATGAGGCATTTTGA
>CANROH010000052.1 GCA_947632185.1 uncultured Clostridia bacterium | reverse complement strand
TGCTATTAGACTGATTTGCCATGATAAAAATGAAGAAGTAATTATAACATCAGAAGAAGTTGAAAAATTAAGTTCTATTCTTAAAGAAACTTCTGAAAAAGGCTTCATCCTCCCAATAAAATCAGTGGGTGTTCAAGGTGATAGTAGAAGTTATAGAAATTTATGCATTATTTCTGGAAATGGATTAAACTTTGACTGGAAGCTTATTTCTAGCAAAGCAAAAGAAATTACTGATTCAATTAATACTATAAATAGAGTTGGATACATACTAAATAAAACTAATTTAGAAGAAATGCCAAAATGTTTTGATATGAAAATAAGTGATGAAAGTGTAGATTTGCTTCGTGAATTAGATAAAATAGTTACTACAAATTTAGAAAAATCAAAAGTAAATCAAACTTTTGCTGTATTACTTCCAATTGGTATTAATAAAAAATATTCAGTTGCAATTAGAACTTTTGTAACAAATGATTTTATGACAGGAAGACCTGGTGAAATAGGAAAAGAAGTTTCAAAGGAAATGCTAGAAAAAACAGTTAATGAGATTACAGAAAAGTATGGAGATAAAATCGAATTTATTATTTATGATGTAACAAGTAAACCACCTGCAACTTGCGAATGGCAATAATATACAAACCATCTATAAGTCGTTTAATGTATATTTTTTTAAAGTTTTGATGGCGGATATCATTTAGTACTACATGAGGAAATGGTAAGAAGTATAAAAATTGTTGTGTGAGAAATCAATAGTATTATAATTGTAAAAAACAGAAAATAAAAAACACAAGTAGATAAATAATTAAGATAGGGGTAAAAAATGAAGAATAAAGAAAAAATATTAGACAAAGAAAAAGAACTATTAAAAAAAGGAAATAAAACATGGGAAGAATTTAAACAATTTATTTCAAAAGGAAATGCCTTAGATTTAGCAGTCGGTGTAATTATTGGTTCCGCATTTGGTAAAATTGTATCTTCAATAGTAGATGATATTTTAATGCCACTTGTTGGAGTGTTTATAGGCGGTATAGATTTTTCAAATTTAACTATAACTATAAAAGATTCTGTCATAAGATATGGTAATTTTATACAAAATGTAGTTGATTTTTTAATTATAGCTGCTTGCATTTTCTTTATTGTAAAATTTATTAAAAAATTAGAGAAAAAACAAGAACCAGAAAAAACAGAAGCACCTGTAAAAGAACCAAACACTGCTTTATTAGAAGAAATACGAGATTTACTAAAAGAAAGTTCAAAGTTATAAAAAATATATTAGGAGAATTAATAATATGAAATCTATTAAGGATATGATGTTACTTTATGCAGTTACTAATAGTAAATTAGTAAGTAAGCAACCATTAATTGAACAGGTTGAATCTGCTCTTAAAGGTGGAATTACATGTTTGCAATTACGAGAAAAAGATTTAGATGAAGAATCATTTCTTTCAGAAGCAATTCAAATGAAAAAATTATGTGAAAAATATAATGTTCCACTAATAATTAATGATAATGTTAATATAGCTATACAATGCAAAGCAAATGGAGTGCATGTGGGGCAATCAGATATGGAAGTAAGTGAAGTTAGAAAATTAGTAGGAGATAATATTATTATTGGTGTTTCTGCTCATACAGTTGAAGAAGCAAAAAAAGCAGAGGCATCTGGAGCAGATTATCTAGGTGTTGGCGCTATATATGAAACTACTACCAAGCCAGATGCTACGTTTGTTTCATTAGATGAACTCAAAAGAATATGTAGTTCTGTGAAAATTCCTGTAGTAGCCATAGGTGGAATGGATAAAAATACCATACCAAAATTATCTAGAACTGGCGTAGATGGTTTTGCCATGGTTTCTGCAATTTTCTCACCAGATGACGGTAATATTGAGAAAGCATGTAAAAATTTATTACAATTATCTAAAAACATTGTATCAGATATTGAAAGATAAGCAGAGAGTTATGAATATTTTTATAAATTTTTAAATAGATAAGTAAAAAAATAGATTTTATGATATAATACTAATAGTAAAAAATAAATAGAGAAAGGAACTTTCGTTATGGAAAAATCAAAAGTGTATTTTTGTAAAGAGATTACTCCAGAAAACATTGTTAAAATGTATAAAATATTAGGTAAGAACTTATTAGGAAAAGTTGCTGTAAAATTGCATTCTGGAGAACGTGGAAACCAAAATTATTTAAGACCAGAATTGGTAAAGGACATAGTTGATTATGTTAATGGAACAGTAGTTGAATGCAATACAGCATATAGTGGAGCAAGAAACTATACAGAAAAGCATTTAAAATTAATCAAAGAGCATGAGTGGGATAAATATTTTAAATTTGATTTGTTAGATAGTGAAGGCCCAGATTTAGAATTGGATATTCCAAATGGAAAAATATTAAAGAAAAATTTAGTTGGAAAAAATTTAGCAAACTATGATTCAATGCTTGTACTATCACATTTTAAAGGACATGCAATGGGTGGATATGGTGGAGCACTAAAACAATTATCAATTGGTTGTAGTTCTTCAGCTGGAAAATCATTAATTCATACTGCTGGAAAAACTAGCGAACAAACAGAGTTATTTAATAACTTACCAGAACAAGATAAATTCTTAGAGGCAATGGCAGATAGTGCATCATCTGTTGTGGAATATTTTAATGGAAATATTGCATTTATTAATGTAATGAAAAATATCTCAAAAGATTGCGATTGTGATGGAAATGCTTCAGCACCATGTATGAAAGATATAGGAATCTTATCATCATTAGATCCAGTAGCAATTGACCAAGCATGCTTAGATTTGGTATATAATTCAGAAGATCCTGGAAAAGATATTTTAATAAAAAGAATCGAATCATTACACGGTGTTCACACAATAGAAGCAGCTTCTGAAATTGGTTTTCGGTACGAGAGAATATGAATTAATAAATGTTGATTAAAATTTATGTGAAATAATAAAATATTTTATAACATCAGCAAGAGATAGTATCAAATGCTGATTTTATTTTATAATCATAAATAATTTATCTTGTTTGTGCTTTAGTTTATTTTTAAATAAAGTATTTTAAAAAGAGAACATTTATGATAAAATATATATGCAAAAATGAGGAAATTAAGAGCGGAGAAAATAAGTGATAGAATTAGAAGAAAATTTGAGGTTTTTAAATGAATTAAAAATTAAATTAAATCAAATAGGAGACTCAATAAAAATTGAGTTTTTAAAGAATGAACTTAAGAATTTAGAAAAAGAGTCTTTACAAGATAATCTTTGGGAAGATCAAAAAAAATCTAATATGATATTTTCTAAAATAAAAGTATTAAACCAAAAAATAAATTTATTTGAAAATATACGTTCAGAATTAAATAATTTATATGAAATGAATGAATTATTACAATTAGAACCTGATGAAACATTAGTACAAGATTTATTACAAGCAACTAATAATGTTAAAGTAAAAGTTGATCAATTAGAAATAAATACACTATTTTCTGGAAAGTATGATTTTAATAATGCAATTATTACTCTTCATCCAGGTGCTGGAGGAACAGAATCACAAGACTGGGTACAAATGTTATATAGAATGTATGGAAAATGGGCATCAGCAAATGGATTTACATTAAAAGAATTAGATTATTTAGAAGGTGAAGAGGCTGGAATAAAAAGTGTTACTGCACTTATTGCTGGAGAAAATGCATATGGTTATCTAAAAGGAGAGATGGGCGTACATAGATTAGTTAGAATATCTCCTTTTGATAGTGGAGGAAGAAGACATACATCTTTTGCTTCTGTTGAGGTTTTACCAGAAATTACAGATGATGTAGATATTGAAATAAATACTGATGATTTAAGAATTGATACTTATAGAGCATCTGGAGCTGGAGGACAACATATAAATAAAACTGATTCTGCTGTTCGTATTACACATATACCAACTAATATAGTTGTATCATGCCAATCTGAACGTTCTCAAACATTGAATAAGGAAAATGCAATGAAAATGCTTAAATCAAAATTATTAGATTTAAAGGAAAAACAAAATAAGGAAACCATCTCAGAATTAAAGGGAGAACAAAAAGATATAGCATGGGGAAGTCAGATACGTTCTTACGTATTTTGCCCATATACAATGGTTAAAGATCATAGAACTAATTACGAAGTAGGAAATATTGAATCAGTTATGAATGGAGATTTAAATAATTTTATGAGAGAATATTTAAAAATGCTTGTAAAATAGAAAGGATTAAATATGATAGATTTTCATGCACACATATTACCAGAAATAGATGACGGTCCAAAATTATATGAAGAGTCTGTGGCAATATTGCATGAAGCTAAAACTGCAGGATTTGATAAAATAATTTCTACATCTCATTATGCATTAAATGTTTATGAAATCCCTGAATACAAAAGACAGACAATAATTCAAGAATTAAAGACTGAACAAGATATACCGGAAATATTTTTGGGAAGCGAAATTTTTCTTACACACAATATTGTTGATTTATTAAAAGAATATAAAGCTTCAACAATTAATGGAACTAATTATGTTCTTTTAGAACTTTCGCCTAAAGAGAAAAAAATAACTCACGTAGAAGATATTATTGCTAAATTAAAAGAAAATAATTATATACCAATATTATCACATCCTGAAAGATATATCCTTTTTCAAAAAAATTTCAAATTATTATATGAGCTAAAAGATTTAGGTGTTTTATTTCAATCAAATTATGGCAGTATTTTAGGTATGTATGGCTTTTTTGCAAAAATAACAATGAAAAAGATGCTAAAAAGCAATTTAGTAAATTTTTTAGGATCTGATGTACACAAAAAGCGAAGTATATATACAAAAACTTCAAAAGCTATTAAAGAAATAGGTAAAATTATATCTAGTGAATATTTAGAAAATTTAACAACTACTAATGCTCAAAAAATTTTAAATGGAGAAAGTTTATTATACGATAATAATTGACATTTTTCGATTTTTTTGTTAAAATCATATTATGAAGTCCATTTAATGGAGGTGAGTTAATATGGCAAATGAATGTCAATATTGTTATTACTGGAGAGGTGATCACACTACAACTAAAGCAGACTGTGATAAAACAGGTAGATACAAAAAATATAATGACGACTGTGATTGCGGAAAATTTGCAAGAAAATAAACAAAGTTTAAATTAAGGTATTTCTATTAGCTGAAATACCTTTTTATTTTTATAAAAATATATATTATTAAAAAATGGTAATCATAAATTAAATATGTTATAATATTTTTGAAAAATTATAAAATATTTATATACAAGACACTAAATTTTTAATAAAAAATATAATATATTGTAATGCATAAATATTTTATACATAGTATTTTTTAAATTTAAAATTTACTATAAATTTAATTACAAAAAGAGGTTCAACATATGGGAATTATTGTACAAAAATTTGGAGGTAGTTCTGTTGCTAATTTAGACAGACTAAACCTTGTAGCAGATCACATTATTAAAGAAGTAGAAAATGGAAATAAAGTAGTAGTTGTTGTTTCAGCACAAGGAAAAACAACAGATAGACTAATTGCAGAAGAAAATGAAATAACTCAAAATGCAAATAAAAGAGAACATGATGTTTTAGTTTCAACTGGTGAGCAAATAACAATAGCAAAGTTGGCTATGTTATTAATTGAAAAAAATTATAAAGCAGTTTCTCTAACTGGCTGGCAAATTCCAATTATAACAAATAGTGAATTTACAAATAGTAGGATAAGATATATTAATAATGATACTATAGAAGAATATTTAAATGCAGGAAATATATTAATTGTAGCAGGTTTTCAAGGAATTGATGAAAACGGAAATATAACTACATTAGGTAGAGGGGGATCAGATACAACAGCAGTTGCCTTGGCAGCTAGTTTAAATGCAGAAAGATGTGATATTTTTACTGATGTTGATGGTGTATACACATCAGATCCAAGAGTAATAGAAAATGTTAAAAAATTAGATAAAATTTCTTATGATGAAATGTTAGAAATGTCTAGTATGGGAGCCAAAGTTCTTCATAATAGATGTGTAGAAATAGGAAAAAAATATAATGTTCCAATATATGTAAAATCAACATTTGAAAAGAATAGCATTGGTACTTTAGTAAGTTCAAAAAATAATTTAGAAGATCTTGAAATAAACGGTGTTACAAAAGATGATTATATATCTAGAATAACAATTGTTGGGTTAGAAAATAAGATAGGCAAGACATATGAATTGTTTAAAATACTTTCTAAAAATTTAATAAATGTTGATATAATCATTCAATCATTTGGGGAACATATTACAAAAGATATTGCCTTTACAGTAAAAATGAACGATTTAAAAAAGACTATTAAAGTATTAGAGGAAAATAAAAATGATTTAGGCTTTCAGGAAATTTTACACAGCGAAAATCTATCAAAAGTTTCGATAATAGGAGTGGGAATTGCAAACAAACCTGGTGTAGCTGCAAACATGTTTGAAGCATTGTACGAAAACAATATTAACATGCATATGGTAACTACATCAGAAATAAAAATATCAGTTTTAGTTGATGTTGATAAGTCAGATCTAGCAGTTCAAGCAATTCATAAAAAATTTTTTGAAAAATAATAAATATAAAGCTATATTCAATTTTTTGAGTATAGCTTTTCTTTTTTAAAAAGTAGTCTACTTTTGTTCTAAAATTTAAATAAGCGAATAAATATAATATATATCTTACAGGAGGTAATATTATGGAAGATTTTAAAAGTAGTAATAAATTTCAAAATGTAGTTTTAGAAAATAGAGAAAAGCTTAATGTAACAGGAATATTGGATATTTTTAGTTTTGATGATCAAATAATAATTATGCAAACAGAGTTAGGGATATTAACTATAAAAGGTGAAAATTTAAAAATTAATAAGTTAAGTATAGATACATCGGATTTTACTGTAGAAGGAAAAGTATCAAGTCTTATATATTCTGATGCAGAGCCAAATGGTAAAAAGGGAAAAAATATTTTAAGCAAAATTTTTAAATGAGGTTAAACTGATATGTATAATTTTTCTCAAGAACAAACGTTTATGTTATTTTTTATAATTGGTTCAATTATAGGAATTCTTTTTGATATTTTTAGGGTTATTAGGAAGTCATTTAAGACTCCTGATAACATAACTTTTCTAGAAGATTTAATTTATATAATACTTTCTGGCTCTTTAATTATATATAGTATTATAAAAATAAATGGAGGAGAAGTAAGATTTTATCTATTTTTAGGTATATTATTTGGTATAATGATTTATTTTTTGACAATAAGTAATTTGTGTGTTATAATTCTATATGAATTTGTAAAAATTTGTAAAAAAATATTAAAAATACCTTATTATTTTGTAAAAAAGTTAATTATTTCTACAAAAAAGTTGTAAAAAAGGGTTTTTTGTTTTTTTATAGAATAATATATTATAGGATATATTGAGTAATGGAGAGACTTAAGATGAATATATACAAAATTAACAAAATAATGAATTTAATATTAATTATATTTATTGTATATGCTATTTTTACATTTATAAATCAACAATCTAAATTAAATTCTTATACTCAAGATATATCTTATTATTCAACTCAAATCGAAGAATTAAAGGAAAAAAAAGAAGAACTTATTAATACTCAAGAAAATGTTAATTCAAAAGAGTATATTGAATCAGTTGCAAGGGAAAGATTAGATATGTATTTACCTAACGAAACTGTTTATATTGATATTAGTAAATAATTTTTATCTTTTATTTTTTATTTTGAGTAATTTAATTTTAATTAAATTACTTTTCTTTATGTCTTATAAAATTCCTAAATAAAATTATATATAAATTATAAAAAGGGGGCTATATTTTATGGAATTAGATAGTTTATCTCTTATTGATTTAAGAAATTTAGCAAAAGATAAAGGAATTTCTAACATCTCAAAATTAAAAAAAGCAGATTTAATTGAAAAAATATTAGAAGTTTGTAATACGAAAAAAGCTGAAAAAGAAGATACTGTTGAAAAAAATTCAAGTGAAATAGAATATAAATTAACCGGTGAAAATGATGAATATGTAGAAGGAATTTTAGAACTTCTACCAGATGGATACGGATTTTTAAGAGGAGATAATTATTTATCAACACCTAAAGATGTTTACGTATCACCTATCCAAATTAAAAGATTTAAACTTGATACTGGTGATATGATTAAAGGAATAAAGAGAATACCTAAAGAAGGAGAGAAATTTCCTGCTCTTATTTATGTTGGAGAAGTTAATGGTGAACATCCAGAAAAAGCTATGAAAAGAACATCTTTTGATGATTTGATTCCTATATATCCAGTAGAAAAATTAAAATTAGAAACCAAACAAGATGAATATACAATGCGTATAATGGATTTAATGTCTCCAATTGGAAAGGGGCAAAGGGGAATGATAGTTGCTCCACCCAAAGCTGGTAAAACTACTATATTAAAAAAGATTGCAAATAGCATAACAGCTAATAATCCAGAAGTATATTTAATTGTTTTATTAATAGATGAAAGACCAGAAGAAGTTACAGAAATGAAACGTTCAATAAAAGGTGAAGTAATATATTCTACTTTTGATGAACAACCTGAACATCATGTTAAAGTTGCAGAAATGGTATTAGAAAGAGCCAAAAGATTAACAGAACAAAACAAAGATGTTGTTGTTTTATTAGATAGTATAACACGTTTAGCAAGAGCATATAATTTAGTTATTCCATCTTCTGGAAGAACATTATCTGGAGGTTTTGACCCAGCAGCACTTCACAAGCCAAAACGTTTTTTCGGAGCTGCAAGAAATACAGAAAACGCCGGAAGTCTAACAGTTTTAGGAACTGCACTAATAGATACTGGTAGCAGAATGGATGAAGTAATATTTGAAGAATTTAAAGGTACTGGAAATATGGAAGTTTATCTAGATAGAAGTCTCTCAGAAAAAAGAGTATTTCCAGCAATTGATATAAATAAATCTGGAACAAGAAGAGACGAACTTTTATTAACTAAAGAAGAATATGAAACAGTAAATGCAATTAGGAAGAATTTTTCTAATTTGACTACAGCAGATTTTACTGAAAGATTATTAAATCAAATGACAAAAACAATAAACAATAAAGAATTTATACAAATTATTTCTAAAAGTTTAAAGTAAAGCTATTCATAAACTAAATATAAACATTTATAGCATTGCACAAAATTTGACAAAAAACAAACACTATGTTACAATATAAATCAATATTTAAGAGTTTATCTAGGAAAAATAAGTCCGAGCGATAAAGGACAATTAAAAATATATTAGTTGTTTACACGAAGTGAGATTATAAAAGTCTTGCAAAGGAGTCTTAAAAGATTCTTTTGTGAGGCTTATTTTTATTATAAGGAGTGATTAAAGTGCAAAACATTATAATCAGAAATACAACTATTGATGACATTGAGAAAATTGCAAATATAAAAATTGAAGGGTGGCAAACGACATATCGAGGAATAATTGAAGATGATGATAAGAAATATGTAAAATTAATAAAAAAATTATAGTAGGGGGAAGTGATTTTATGAATGAAGTAGAACGAATATTAAATGAATATTATAATAATTACAATGAAGATGAAAGATTAATAAAAGATAAAGCACATCAATTAGAGTTTATAACAACGACTAGATTTATTGAAAAATATTTAAAAGATGGGGACAGAATATTAGAAGTAGGAGCTGGAACAGGGAGATACTCAATAAATTATGCTCAAAAAGGTTATAAAGTAGATTCAGTTGAGTTAATAAAAAGAAACCTTGACATATTAAAAAGCAAAATTACAGATGACATGAATATTAATGCGATTCAAGGAAATTGTATTGATTTAAGTATGTATACTGATAATACATTCGATATAACATTAGTTTTAGGACCGCTATACCACTTATATGATGAAAAAGATATACAAAAGGCAATTAGTGAGGCGTTAAGAGTAACAAAAAAAGGTGGCAAAATCTTTATCGCATTTTTACCTGATGATGCAGTAGTCATATCTTATGGAGTTAGAAGAAAACATATTAAAGAACTAAAAAAATTTGTAGATAATGATTGGAATATACCAAAAATACCAAAAAAAATATTTGCGACATATAGAATTGATGAATTTCAAAAAATGATAAAAAAATATAGAATAAAGGAATTGGAATTAGTTTCAACAGATGGAATTGCACCTAATATGGCAATATATATTAATGAATTTAATGATGAAGAATTTGAATTATTTGTCGATTATCATTTAAAGAATTGTAATAGAAGAGAATTATTGGGATTTAGTTCTCATTTGTTAGAAATTGTAGAGAAATTATAAAAGATAGAAGTTGAATGGGAATAGAAGATAAATTTTTGATAAAATATAAAAATTTATAAAAAAGTGTCCACACATTCAAATTTTTGAAAAGATAAAAAAATATCGATTTTTAAAATTAAAAATGCTATAATTATAACGTATAATAACATTGATTAATTGAAAAAAGGAGGAATTAGCATGAGTAAAGTTTATAATGCTTTAACAATAGCCAAATGATGATTTAAAAAAGGTAAGACCTGTTTAGGAAAAAAATAGGAGAATTGCCTGAAAAAATAAAAGATGAATTTAAACGAAAATATAAAGCATATTAAGAAGACATTGATGCAAAAAACAAGCTATCCTTTTACACCACCGTAAAATACTACATTATAGGAGAATGATATATATATGAGTGATAAATATGTAAAACAATTTTATAATGAAATATGTAATAATATAGATGGAGATTATAAAATAATATTAGAACCAAACAGAAACCTTACAGATGATTGGGTAGAGTATGATACAGTAAAATGGGAAACAGAAGAGCCTATTCAAAAATTAGTAAAAGAGCTATTAAAAAATAATACATTATGTTTTGAAGAAAAAGTTTTAGAACTTTATAATTTTATATGTTTAAATTATATATATGATGATAATGTGTTGTAC
>CANROH010000051.1 GCA_947632185.1 uncultured Clostridia bacterium | reverse complement strand
AAAGAGGTGATATTTATGGCACAAACATTAATTAATTTTAGAATAGATGAAACAACAAAAAAACAAATGGAACAAATTTGCAATGAGCTTGGAATAACAATGTCTACAGCTTTTAATATATTTGCTAAAAAAATGATTCGTGAAAAAAGAATTCCATTTGATGTATCTATTGATCCATTTTATTCTGAAAGCAATATGAAAGCTATAGATGAATCAATTAAACAATTAGAAGAAGGAAAAGTTGTTAGAAAAACTATAGATGAATTAGAGGCGATGGAAAATGAATAATATTTCTTTTACCTCTAAAGCATGGGAAGAATATTGCTATTGGCAAACACAAGATAAAAAAACTTTAAAAAGAATAAATTTATTACTATCAGATATTCGGGCGAAATAAATACGAAGGAATTGGAAAACCTGAACCCTTAAAAGAAAATTTAAGTGGTTATTGGAGTAGACACATAGACAATGTTAATAGATTAGTTTATAGAATAAATAATGAACAAATAGAAATTGTTCAATGCAAAGGACATTATGAATAATAAAAATATATTATTATTTCATTTTCTAAATATATGGGGGTTGGATTTAGAAAGTTTCGGTTCACCAAATAAAACCTTGTAATAAATAATTACAAGGTTTTATTTTATTTAAAAATTGTAGTAAAAATACTTGTTTTTTTATTTACTTTTGATTTCTTATATAATCTTCTTTTATAAATTTACACAGAAAACCAGTAAAATCATACGTATATTGCAATTTTCCCTAAGCCATGATATAATAATTCCGTAAGCGTTTTATGAATATTTTTCCATAATTAATGAGAGGAGAGATGAGAAATGGAAAAAGAGCGGTTACGAGAAATGTGTAGAAAGTTTTTCAAAAAAATAGAATTATCTGAAAAGTTGAAAATTCCTAAAAGTCTGAAATGGGTGAGTATTAAAATTGCTGTTTTTCAAACTATACAACAAATCATTGGAATTAGTTTTTCTTTTTTACTGACATTTACAAATGTGGCAATCGAAGCAAAAATGATACTTCTTGGAATTATACTGTTTATGTTGTACAACAGCAGAAGTATTATAATGGATGTAAATAATTTGTATAATAATATAGAGAGAGAAAAAAACAATTCAATTATGAAAAAAGAATTAGTCTGTACAGCTAGTAGTATTATTGGAGTTGTTTCTGGAAAAGTTGTGAAATATGATTCAAAAACAAATATGAATATTGCGATGACAAACGAAAGAATACTGAATTCTATTAGAAATTATCTTGAAGTAGCATGGAAAGTAAAAATTTATCGTGGGTTTGATGTACTTGATATAATTTGTACTATAGCAATGCTAATTGGTGCTGTTATAACAAACAAAGAACTTCCGTTGAAAATCTTTATTCCTATGCTTGCAATATTTTCAGTTATTGCTATTATTTGTTCAGTATATATTAGTAAGGTTAATGATGAAAACTACAAAAAAAATAGGAAATATAATGAAGACCAATCAATAATACTCAATGACATTTTAAGAACTTCTGAAGTAGTTTTTAATAAAGATATTCCAATGAGAACAGAGCTTTTGAAAAAAACTATTGAGGAATCAGCTAAAAACTCTATAAAACATACCAAAAAAAAGAATATTAATTTGCTAATTATGACTATTTTTAATACTTTAAGCCAATATGGGATTATTATTCTGTATTTGATTGGTATTGATTGGAACAGTATAAATATTGGAACCATTGCAGAAATTACAGCAATATTAGCAATAACTCAAACCGCGATTAGACGTTTAGAAGGAATTTTTAGAACATTGGAAAATATTGTTAATGATATTAAGATTCTAGAGCAGGAAGAACAAGATATTAAACTAATTATGGAAGTGTACAATAAAGAAATTAAAAATTACAATTCTCTTGAACGAATTTATGATATGAATATTCCCGAATTTGAAGTTAGATATCTTGAGACTTCAGAAAATGACAAACCTTTTACATTGACTCTAAAAAAACCTATTACCATTACTTGGGGATCAATAGTTATTGAATATGGTACATCTGGTTCTGGAAAGTCAACATTTTCAAAGATGATTGCTCAAAAAATTAATTTGATAAAAAGTGAAAAGGTTCCTTCAACATCAAGGTTCTTATATTATGACGAGACTTTGAAGTTTGGAAGTCTTACGATTTATGAAGAACTCTTTTGTTTTCAGGAGAATCCAGACTTTTTAAAGATGAAAGATATTTTAGAAAATTTGGGACTATGGCAAGAGATTAACAGAACATGCCATGACATTTGGCGGTGGATGAAAGAAAAAAAATATAATAATTCGTTGTCAAATGGGCAGAAACAGCGCTTGATTCTGGCAAAAATGTTGTACTGGTTAGACGACAGCATCGACGTAGCAGTTTTAGATGAGGCAACATCTGGATTGGACGATAAGAATTCAGATGGCGTTGAGGCTTCTAAAATTCTTGAATATGTTGTAAAATTCATCAATAAGGACAAAAAGAGGACGGTATTTATATCTACTCATCAGGATATTTCTCAGTTTATTAATAGAATGACCCAAGATGGGTATGAAATTACTATCCTAAGATTTAAGCAAAATGATGATTACAACATAATAGAGATGGATGAAAAACCAACGTAGCTTTTTTTCGAAGCAATGAGGGTATTAAAATAACCCTCATTGCTTTTTTCGTAAATGATAAAATCGATTACAGCTTTTAAAAAATTAAAAATTGAAAAAATCACTTGACAAAAATCATTATGTGCTGTATAATTTTTTTCGTGCTCATGATTAGCATTTAATAAAATTAAACTAAATTCGTATGTTACAAAAGGTATAGTTTATGCCGCTTTAGCTCAGTTGGTAGAGCAACTGACTTGTAATCAGTAGGTCGTCAGTTCAAGTCTGACTAGCGGCTCCATATAAGGTCGCGAATTTAGGCACCTTACATTTAAGTAGATTATGATTTTTCATAATCTACTTTTTTTGTATGATTCCTAATATTGACATAATTTAATCTTGATTTTATAATATTAATGTAAAATAATTTGGGAGAATATAGATGGATAAAGAAAAAATAAAAATTCCTACACCAGAAGATGGATTACAAAAATTCTTAACATGGTTTAATAAAGATAAAATTTTAGCATTTTTGATAACTTTGTTTATTGGAATAATAACTCACATAACAATGTTAACGGAAACAATAATGAGCCAAGATGGTTTATGGAACTCAATGGAATATTTTAGACCCGGAGAATGGGAAATCTCATTAGGAAGATGGGGAATAGAAATTATACAAAGATTAAATCAATTTATTGCGATTCCTACAATATCAACAATATTTTCTATTATTATAATATCAATTACAGCAGTAATATTAATAGATATATTTGATTTTAAAAGTAAGATATCAATTATATTTACATCTTTAATCTTAGCTGTAGCTCCAACACTTACTGCTACGCTATTATACGTGTATACATCATTTGCGTATTGTTTTAGTTTTTTTATAGCAACATTAGTTGTTTGGTTTATATATAAATTTAAAAATCAAAAATTAGGTTTTGTTTTAGCTAGTTTATGTTTAATGTTTTCATTAAGCATTTATCAAAGCAATATAGGAGTAACTATAGGACTTTGTTTAATGATATCAATAATAGAACTTATGAAGGGAAAAAATATAAAATCTGTTTTATTTAATATTTTGAAAACTGCAGTTGTTGTCATAGTAGGTGCAATTTTATATTATATTGTAACAGAAGTTATTTTAAAAGTTTCAAATATTGAAATAAGTGCATATAAAAATGCGGAAGCAGTTTCTATTTTAGAAATTATTAAGGGATTAAAAAATACAATAATTCAAACATACAGTGATTTCTTTACATTCTTCTTTAAAAATGAAATTATATATAATACTAACTATAGGAGAGAAGTTTTGTACGGAATACTATTTTTATGTTTTATAATATCATCAATAGTATCTTTAATATCAATTAACGAGAAGGACATAAAAAAGAAATTTCTTAGAATTTCTTGTACAATTTTAATTATTTTAATTATACCGATAGCATTAAATATCATAGATATAATTATAGTAGGAAATGAGATGTATGCACTTACATCAGCACAAATGATTTTAGTAATACCATTTATATTCGGCATGCTTGAAAATATTAATAATAAATTAGCAACAATAAAATGGATTTGCACTTTAGTATGTTTAATCATATTAGGAACATATTACATATCAGATAATGCATCATATGCTGCATTAAAGTTAACATATAATCAAGCGTATTCAACTACAATGAGAATTATGGATAGAA
Source organism: uncultured Clostridia bacterium (assembly GCA_947632185.1). Classification (GTDB taxonomy): domain Bacteria; phylum Bacillota; class Clostridia; order TANB77; family CAG-508; genus Scatovivens. The sequence goes on along the minus strand of CANROH010000051.1, from coordinate 6,800 downwards.
TTGAAACAACAGATGGATATTCAAAAGGCTTACCAATATTGTTTGGTGGAATAGTAGGAAATAATAATTATCCAAGAACATCTACTCTTTATAATTATACAATTGGATCAATGGTTAATAATACAGCATTTCATGGAACATATGGAGGAGCAAATGGAACATGGTTTAAATTTTTAAAAATATTTTACGGGCTAGATGTACAAATTTGTTCACCAGAAGAATACACTAAAATTATAAATAGTAAAATTTATAAAGAAGAAATGGAAATCTTCCCTGCATCTTCATCTGTAAGAATTATTGATGGAATTGTAGTTGTTAAATTAAGTGATGAACCTTCTATGCCATATTAATTTTATTTTGCAAATAAATGAAGTAAAGAAAGGAATAATATTATGAGTAAAGTTGTTATTATAACAGGAGCAAGTAGAGGAATTGGAAGAGATGTTGCATATAACCTTGCTATCAGTGGTTATACTATAATAGCTAATTATAATAATTCTGAAGAAAAAGCATTAGAATTGAAGAACAAATTAAAAGAAAAAGGAATTGAAATAGATATATTTAAAGCAAATGTAGCAAATAAAGACGAGATAGTAAAATTAATAAACTTTGTTATAGAAAAATATGGTAAAATTGATGTTTTAATAAATAATGCAGGTATATCACAAGAAAAATTATTTACAGATATAACTGATGAGGACTTTGATATAATGATGAAAACTAATCTTTATTCTACTTTTTATGCGACTAGAGAGACTGTAAAACATATGTTGAAAGAAAAGAGTGGTTGTATAATAAATATTTCATCAATATATGGATTAACAGGGGGATCTTGCGAAGTACATTATTCTATGGCAAAAGCAGGAATTAACGGACTAACAAAGGCTTTAGCAAAAGAGTTAGGTCCTTCAAATATTAGAGTAAATTCAATTGCTCCTGGAGCAATTGATACAGAAATGAATAAGGATTTAAGCGAAGATGATTGGAAACAAATAATAGAAGAGACACCATTGATGAAAAAAGGAAAACCAATAGACATTACAAGATGTATAAAGTGGTTAATAGAAGATGAATTTACAACTGGGCAAGTAATTTCTCCAAATGGAGGATTAGTTATAACGTAAAAAAATGTGGCAAACTTATGCCACATTTTTTACTTAATTATCTTTTAATTTCTTTTTATAATTTCCAGTAATTAGTTTTGGAAAATAAATTAAAATTTTGTAAATTGCAAGTTTTAATTTTTTTGTTAATATGTATGATTTTCTTAGTCTATGTACTGATTTATTTTGATCAATTACTAATAATGATGTTTCTGGATGTTCTATTTTAAATACATAATTATTTCCATCATTATTGTCCCATTCATCTTTTTCATTTTTAATACAAAAATTAAATGTTTCTTTATCTATTAAATCAACTTCAACTTGATATCCAAGTTCTGTTTTTACCATTTCTTTTTCTATTAAATTATCCCAATCATTTCCAAAACCATAGCGTATAAAAACATTAGTAGAAGTATCTTGAAAAAATTTTCCTGTATAAGAAATTTTAACAGTACTATTTGCAGTTAATCTATCTGTATTAAAAAATAAGTTTTTGAATAATTCCATAAGAAACTCCTTAATATTTTGTATATCTAAAAATATTATAGTATTAATATAAATTTAATTCAACTTAAATTTGAAATATTAATAATACATTAATTTTTGTAATAAAAGTAACTATTAAATATAAATTTTACCTATTATTTGAAATGTATCATTAGAATTTACAGTAATATCTTTAAAATTTTTATTATCAGCTCTTAAAACAAATTTATCTTTTTTATAAAGCAATCTACGAATTAAAAATTCATCATTTAGTTTAAATAGCCCAATACATTTATTAGCAATAAGCCCATCAATTTCAACAAATGCATAAGAATTTTTAGGAATAATAGGTTCCATTGAATTATCTGGAACTTTGTAAGCAAATGAAGCATTTGAGAAGTTTGCAGGGCAATTTATATATTCTTCTATTTTAGAGATAGCAGGTATTTTATTATAAGATATATGGTTTATATATCCATATTCTATTTGTTCATCTGAAAGAGTTTTATCATATGTATATAGAAGCTGTTGATATGGAACGTTTAGAGCAGAACATATTGATTTTAGAGCTTTATGACTAGGATTTCTTTCACCTTTTTCTATATGAGTTAAGTGTCCTATATTAATATCGGTCTCATTTGCAAGTTCAGTTTTGGTAATACCCCTTTCTTTACGAATTTTAGAAATTATATCTCCAATCATATATCTTACAACCTCTCTTTGCATCAATAAATTTAAGAAATATTTTATTTAATTTAGTATATATATTATTATAGATTATAAATATTATATATATAATTTTTTATATTGTCTAGTAAAAATATTGCGAAAAAAAATAACTTATGATAATATTATAAACGTTAAGATTACTGAAGGGAGGAGTTTACAAATGTCTGCTTCTAAAAAGAAAAAATCAAAAAATAAGAAGAAAAATTCTAAAAAAGTTAAAAACTTAAATAACTCCAAAAATGTAAAAAAACAATTACCAAAAAATGATTTTGAAAACAATGTAGATTCAAAAGATAAGGAAAATTCTAATAAAAACAAGAGTAATAAAAACAATACAAAAAAAGAAGAAAAAAGTGCAAGTAACAAAGAAAATAAAAATATAATAAAAGACGATAATAAAGAAGATAAGAAACCTGCAGACGATAAGAAAACACAAAAAGATAAAAACAATAAAGATAATAAAGATAATAAAGATAATAAGGCTAATAAATCGAATAAAACTAATAATAAGACTAATAAAAAGAATCAAAATAAAAAAGGCAGCTCCAAAGTCAGTAATTCTGAAAAAACTGAAAAAGTAGAAGAAAATATAAAAGAAAATATAGAAGAAAAAAGAGAAGAAAAGAATGCAGATGAAAAAGAAAATACACAAGTAGGTAATATATTTAAAAATAAAAAAATAATTTATGTATTTATATGCATTTTTTTAATAATTTTATTATTTATAATATTTTCAACATGTTTTGCTATACTTAATATAAATAATAAGAATATTGTAAAAGGCGTATCAATAAAAGATATAGATTTATCAGATACATCAAAAGAAGAGGCAATTAGTAAAATTAATGATGCAATTAATTTAGAATTAATGTCAGAAATAAATATAAAATATGGAGACGATTATCAAGTAACATTAAAGCCAGAACAAATTGAGTTTAAATATAAAATAGATGATGCTCTGCAGAAAGCTATCAATTTTGGAAAAACTGGAAATATTATAATAAATAACTATTCATTAATTTATTCAACGTTTTTTGGAAAAAACATAGATTTGGAATACACATATAATGAAGAATTATTAAATAAATTCATAGATGATGTTAGTTCTAAAATACCTGGTGTTGTTGTAAATCCAACTTATTATATAGAAGGAGACAAATTAATTGTAAGTAAAGGCACAGATGGTATACAAGTAAAGAAAGATGATTTAAAAAATCAAATTTTAGATGAAATAAATTCTAGAAAACTGGAAGATGTAACACAAGAAAGATATAGTCAAACGATAGAAATTCCTATAGAGCAGCTAAAAGCAGAAAAAATAGACATGTCAAAAATATATTCAGAGATTCATACAGAACCAAAAAATGCTTATTATGAAACAAATCCATATAATATATATCCAGATATTGATGGTGTAGATTTAGTAATGTCTGTAGAAGAAGCTCAAAATATTGTAAATACAGAGCCAAATGAAGAATATAGTTTTGACTTAAAAATAACAAAGGCAGAGATAACAATAGATGATTTAGGAACAGAAGCATTTCCATATTTAATATCATCATTTTCAACTAACTATGTTGCAAGTAATATAAATAGAAGTATAAATTTAAAAATTGCAGCAGAAAAGATTAATGGAAAAGTTTTAATGCCTGGAGAAGAATTTTCGTTTAATCAAGTAGTAGGAAAAAGAACTGTAGAAGAGGGATATAAGGATGCAGCGATATATGCTGATGGAGGCGTTGTAGATGGTTTAGCAGGAGGAATATGTCAAATTTCATCAACATTATATAATGCAGTGCTTTTAGCAAATTTGCAAATAACAGAAAGAAGAAATCATACTTATACAACATCTTACCTAGAAGCTGGAAAAGATGCTACTGTTGTATGGGGAACAATAGATTTTAAATTTGTAAATTCTAGAGCTTATCCTATAAAAATTGAAGCATCAGTTGCAGGAGGAATTGCTACATTTAAAATACATGGAATACAAGAAGAAACGGAGTATGAGGTTAAAATTTTGCCTGTTAAGACTCAATCTATTCCATATACAACATCATATATAGAAGATCCAACATTAGCGCCTGGACAACAAGTTATTTCACAAGCAGGTCATGCTGGATATAAAGTTACAACATATAAAGAATTGCTATTAAATGGTACTCAAATTTCAAGAGAGGCAATTTCAAACGACACATACAGCCCTATGAGAGCAATAATTAGAATTGGACCTGGTACACCAACTCAAAATCCAATTCCTATTCCATAGAGAACTATAAAAAGATACACTTGCGCGAAACTCATGCAAGTGTATCTTTTTTTATATAATGGAAAATAATAATTATTTTTCATCAGTATTTGTAGGCTCTTCTTTGTTAATTTTTTTATTATCAATAGATATATCTTCATAAAAATTAATTATTGATATTGAGATATATGGACTTAAAATAAGTAGGCTAATTAACATAAGAACTACTGCAATAATCGGATTATAGGCTATTGATATTCTTCCTATCAAGTAAATTAGTAAATACCATATAATAAAAGAAAGATTTAGAAGAAAATAGTCTTTTCTTTTAAATTGCATTAATTCAGCACTTTTCTCAACAATTTCTTTACCTGTTGCATTTGGATTATCATAAAGAACATAAGTTGTAACAACATAATATAATGACTTTAAAATAAGATATATTAATGAGGCTATAAGTAGAATTGTAGCTAATATTATTAAAGTTGGATTAAATGATGAAGGGTCTGTAAAAGTATTATATGATTGTAAAACTATGTTGACAACTAAAATGGAAATTGCAATTGTAACTAAAATAATTGGTAGTATTAATTTTAATAAAGTTCTACCATATACTTTCCATACAGATTTTGTTTTGCTTAAGCCAAGAGTAACAAAATCAAAAATTGAAACTTCTTCATTACGTGCAATTTTAATCATACATACTGTAAGTCCATAAGAAAGTGGTAGGGAAATTATTAATACTAATATTGAATAGCAAAGTGCTAAAATTTCATTTTGTATAGTGCTTGTAATAACTTCTAAAAGTGAAGTAATAACAAGATATAATAAAGTTATTATAATAGCTTTTATCCAATTACCAGATAGTTTAATTCTGGCTTCTTTTTTTAGTTCTGATATTGTCATTATTTTATTTATGTTAGAAAAAGTCTAACATATCTCCTTTCTTAATAAGTGTATGTAATGTATGCTTGTAAAATAATAAAACATACTATACCAACTACATTATATATTTATTAAAAATAATATTCAATATTTTTATATAAATGTGAAATAAAATTAAATTGTTAAAATACATATAAAACTATAAATTTTAAGTATAAATTAAGCAAAAAATGGAAATCTAGTTTTATAGGAGTAATTTAAAATATGTATTATGAAAGTAAAAATGATAAAAGAAAAGATAAATTTATAATGTTTGTTTTTATGATAGTTATAATAGCTTTACTTTGTATATTAATTATCAAGTTAGATGGACAAGCATATAATCAAACTATAACAAGTAATTATGATGCAAGCAAATTATCCACAGAAAATGAACAAATTGTTGAAAACATTGATGTAAAAACTATTGATACTGTGGTAAAAAGTGTAGTTGGAATTTCTAAAATACAACAAAGCGGTAACACAATTTTTTTAGGTAATTCAGAAGAAAAGTTAGGTTTAGGAAGTGGAATAATTTTAACTGATAATGGATATGTATTAACAAATCAACATGTTTGTGGAAACAAATATAGCAATTGTTATGTAACTTTAGAAAATGGAAGTACGTATAATGGAACTGTTTTATGGGCAGATAGTAATATAGATTTAGCTATTGTAAAAATAGCAGCAAATAATTTGGAATATATAGAAATAGGTGATTCTGACATAATTAGTTTGGCTGATGAAGTTTATGCTATTGGAAATCCTATCGGAATAGAATTTCAAAGAACTGTTACAAAGGGAATTATTAGTGGAATTAATAGAACAATAAAAATAGAAGAAGGAGATCAAGGAAATTATATGGAAGATTTAATACAGACAGATGCAACAATAAATGAAGGAAATAGTGGTGGACCTTTAGTTAATAAAAATGGTCAGTTAATAGGAATAAATACCGTTAAGATAAATGATGCAGAGGGAATAGGATTTGCTGTTCCTGTTAATATTATAAAGCCAATACTTGAAAAATTAGTTGAAACAGGAAAATTTGAAGAGGCTTATATAGGAATTTATGGATATGATAAGGAAGTTATTCCATATTTAGATTCCGGATTACAGATTACTAATGGTATTTATGTTGCTACAATTTTAGCAGATGGTCCATTGTTTAATAGGGAAGTACAAGTTGGAGATATAATAAGCAAAATTGATGGTATCGAAATTAATAAGATGAATGATTTAAAAAAATATATTTATACTAAAAATCCTAAGGATAAAGTAAAACTTACGATTCAGCGAGATGGAAGAGA
>CANROH010000050.1 GCA_947632185.1 uncultured Clostridia bacterium | reverse complement strand
TATTTAATATTGAAATAAGAACCAAAATATCAATAGAGGATGTAAAAATACTTATGAAAAATATTCTATTTAAGAGAATGTGTAATATTATACTCTAAACTTGCAATTTTATGTAAAATATGATATAATTTAATTATGTTAGGAGTATTTGCTCCAACAAATAATATTGCAGAGGTGCAACAACAATGGGAAACAATGATTATTGCGAAATGGACAGAAAGGTGAACGAGGTGAACGACGCCGAAAAGAATGGCCTGCGTGCATTGACTCGCGGGGAGCGGTTCGGAGTTCTCGTAAGGAGGGTTAGTGAAGCCCAGAAGGAACTGCGTACTGCGAATACTGAGGACGATGTCAACAACGCTCTGGACACGATCTCTACCATCATGTACGAAGAGTACAGGGATTGGCAGGTTTCTGATGTCAAGGGAGTGGTTGAAGATATCGCTGGAACTATTTGTAGCGTGAAAATGCACGATACAACCCGTTCCGATCTGGATGATTTGCTCGAGAAACTGCTCGATAGGGCAAGGGAAATCATCGAAGAGGAGCGCAAGAAGGAAATGGCAAAAAAGCTCGAAATTCTTTTCCTGAAGTTGGCCGAATCCGCTGACGACATCGCTAAGATCATCGACATCAAGGAAATCTTTGGCTGATTAAGTCAAGATAAAAAGGTACACACCTTCTAGGGGGCAGAAATTCTTGCCCCCTAGTTTCATTTTATATTATTTTTGAAATTAAGATACATTATAATAATTCCATCTTTTATCATTCTGAAAAGAATGATATTTTTTGTTGCATATATAAAGAAATGCGACCAGACTAAATAGCCAAGGTCGCATCGGAGTTTTGCCTATGATTACATCAAATTGTCAAAGTTGCGGGATTAAGAATCGGTTTCTTCAGATGATGAAGCTTTTCCATCATCACAGCCGACTTTCTTGGATTGCCCTTTTGGTGAAATAGTGTTGTAGTCAAAATATTCCTTGTAAGGGTAGAGTGCAACGGCAACAACTACTTTTTTAAAAGAGTTGTCAGAGCAGGGAGCTGCAACGACTTTAGCATGCAATCCGAGAGAGTGGAGGCCGACTATGCCGGCATCAGAAGGAGGGGTATTCAAGTCATTTACGTAATTACGTGCTCCGTCAGCAGGAATAATAATTTGATGAGGCATCGAATTATTGGTCCAGCCTTCGCCAGCACTGACACTTGCTACCCATTTGTCCATGACTCCTTCAAGGTCTTGGTAGATCTTTGAAAGAGTTTGAAGGTACTTTTTCCTTTCTTCTTCCGCCTTCCGTTTTTCTGCATCTTTAACGGTTTGATAAGGTCTCATTTTGTTTTTCTCCTTTTTGATTTTTATTTGGCATATTTATGCCATAATTTTGATGTGAGACATTAACACATCAATAACATTATACCATATACAAAAATAAAATGCAAGGGTTTACATAAAAACAATTCAATAATATATTACGATTTAAAAGCTTGAAAATAATTTTAGATTTATATATAATAATACAAAAAATTATAAGAAAAGAGGAAAATATTATGCATATTGAATATGAAGCAAGAATTTTAGAAATAGATAAAGAAAAACTTATAAAAAAAATAGAACATTTAGGAGCTAAAAAAATTGCTGAATTTAATTATAAAAGAAGAGTATATGATTTTAATCCTAAATGTGATAATAAATGGATAAGATTAAGAACCGATGGAAATAAAACAACATTAACAATAAAGAAAATACAGACGAAAAATATAGATGGGACAAAAGAGATGGAAATTGAGGTTTCAAATTTTGAAGAAACAAATTTGATATTAGAGGAACTTGGATATAAATCTCGTTCATATCAAGAAAATAAAAGAATAAGATATCTACTTAATGATGTTGAATTAGATATAGATTCTTGGCCATATATACCAACATATCTTGAAATAGAAGGTAAAGACAAGGAATCAGTATTAAATATGATAAAACTGTTAGAGGTTAATAATGATAAAGTTACTACAATTGATGTAGAAAATATTTTTAAAACATTTTATAATATTGATATAAAAGCAATTCCTGTTATAAGTTTTGATGTACCATTAGACAAAAATATTATTTAAATTAATCTTAGGAGAAATCAATGTTTGATTTAGATATTTCAATAAAATTTGAAGATTTAAATTTCAGTGTTTTTACACTTTTTTTAGGAATTTATTTAATAGCGTTACGGAATACTATATTATATTATTTTCCATAAACATCATAAAAGGAATAAAATAGAACTAAGTGAGCTAATTAGCTTAATTACTAAATTTTATGCATTAACAACACTCTCTTTAATTATAATAATTATGGGAATATTTTGCATAATTGAGGCAAATTCGTTTAATGAGGATAGGACAGATGTTATTATCTATGTTTCATGTGGAATACTAATAATAAGTGCAACAGTAATTAATTATATTTTTTATATAAAGCGAAATCTTAAAGATTTAAATCCAGATATAAGAGAAAAAATTAAAAAGAATAATATAAAAATTGGTGAAATAATAGAATTTATATTTTTTATTATTTTTGCTTTAACTCCAATTTGGAGAATTCCAGTTTTTATAGAATTATTTGAGGATAAAAGAAGATTAATAATAGAAATAATAAAAGCATTTACTTTATCAATAGCTTCAATAATTTTATTATTTTCATTAAATCCTATTAATATTAATGAAAAAATTGATAAATTAAAAAATAGGATATGTAAAAAAACTAATGAAAAATAAAGGAAAGATATTAAATAATAAATAAACTAATAGATATAACTGAATTAATAGCAGTAATAATTAAAATGTAATTGACATAATCTTTTATAAGTAGTAAAATAATGGCATAGTAAATATGAACTGTGATAAGGAAAAGTAAAATAAAGATTACTTCCAGAGAGAAAGTGCCATAGGCTGTAAGCACTTTTAAGAAAATATATTTGAAAAACTACCTTGGAGTTCCCATTTGAAAAAATGGCGCGTAAGATGGCGTTAAAATCTAAAATGAGTTAAACAGTAGGGTGGAACCGTGAGAAATAAACTTACCCCTATAAGTACATGTGTGCTTATGGGGGCTTTTTTTATTTAAAGCCCCTGTAGGTAAAAGTACTTAAAATAAATTTTTAATAAGCCCTAAATAAAGGGTAAAGGAGGAATTTATTATGTTTAAAATCAAATTACACGGAGGAAAAACGCTTGATGTCGAGGAAAAATTATATTGGCATACAACTTCTCATATTATGGCTCAAGCAGTAAAAAGACTATTTCCTGAAGCTAAAATTACAATAGGTCCTGCCATTGATAATGGATTTTATTATGATTTTGATGTTCAGAAACCATTTTCAGATGAAGACTTAATTGCAATTGAAGAGGAAATGAAAAAAATAATTAAGGAAGATTTAGAAATTGAAAGATTTGAACTTCCAAGAGAAAAAGCAATTGAATTTATGGAAGAAAGAGGTGAACCTTATAAAGTTGAATTAATAAAGGATTTACCAGAAGGTGAAGTAATTTCTTTCTACAAACAAGGAGAATTTACAGATCTTTGTAGAGGACCACATTTACCAACAACAGGTGCAGTAAAAGCGGTTAAATTACTATCTTCATCAGGTGCTTATTGGAGAGGTGATGAGCACAACAAAATGTTGCAAAGAATTTATGGAATTTCTTTTCCAAAAGCAAGTCAATTGGATGAATATATAAATATGATTGAAGAAGCTAAAAAAAGAGATCATAAAAAATTGGGTAAAGAATTAGAATTATTTATGATTGCTCCAGAGGGACCAGGTTTTCCATTTTTCTTACCTAAAGGAATGATTTTAAGAAATGTATTGGAAGATTATTGGAGAAAAATACATCAAAAGGCAGGATATGTTGAAATAAAAACGCCTATTATACTAAATGAAGAATTATGGCACCGTTCTGGACATTGGGATCACTATAAAGAAAATATGTATACAACTAAAATAGATGATGTAGATTATGGAATAAAACCAATGAATTGTCCAGGAGGCATGATAGTATATAAAAATAGTTTGCATTCTTATAAAGAACTTCCAATAAGAGCGGGAGAATTAGGATTAGTCCATAGACATGAAAAATCAGGAGAATTGAATGGCTTATTTAGAGTTAGATGTTTTACTCAAGATGATGCACATATTTTCTGCTTACCATCTCAGATAGAAGAAGAAATAAAAGGTGTTATTAAGTTAGTTGATGAAGTATATAGTAAATTTGGATTTGAGTATACAATTGAATTATCAACTAGACCAGATGATTCAATGGGATCAGATGAATTATGGGAAATGGCAGAAAATGCATTAAAGAAGGTTCTTAAAGATATAGGAAAAGATTATCAGCTAAATGAAGGTGATGGAGCTTTTTATGGACCAAAAATAGATTTTCATATTAAGGATTGTTTGGGAAGAGATTGGCAATGTGGTACTATACAATTGGATTTTCAAATGCCAGAAAGATTTGATTTAAATTATATTGGAGAAGATGGAGAAAAGCATAGACCAGTTATGTTGCATAGAGTTATATTTGGAAGCATTGAAAGATTTATAGGAATTATTACAGAACATTTTTCAGGTGCATTTCCAGTATGGCTTTCACCAGTACAAGTAAAAATTTTACCTATATCAGATAGCCAAAAAGATTATGCAAATAAAATAGTAGAAAAACTAGAAGAAGAGGGAATAAGAGTTGAAATTGATGCAAGACAAGAAAAAATTGGTTATAAGATTCGTGAAGCACAACTTCAAAAAGTGCCATATATGTTAATAATAGGAGCAAAAGAAGTTGAATCTAATTTAGTTGGAGTAAGAGATAGAAAACAAGGTGATATTGGTGCAATGCAAGTTGATGAATTTATTAGTAAAATAAAAAAAGAAATAAAGGATTTTGTAAGATAAAATAAAAATCAAGTTGTCTTAAAAATTAATAGCGAACTATATTTAATTAAAAAACAACCTAAGAGACCTATTGTATAGAAGATCTTTTAGGTTGTTAATTATTTAAAAAAACTTGAAAATAAAAAAATATATGCTATAATCTTTACATATTGTGAAAAGTATGTTAAATAATTAATATCTTTTTAATCTTAAGTGGACTTTTAAATATGATATTCTTATAAAAGTCCGCAACTTTTTGCGTGCAAATTTTTCTAACTGAAAGTTTTATTAGTATTAAATTTTTTTGATACTAGAAATCTATTTTAAAGGGGGATTTAAAAATGGACGGAAATGAATTTTTAAGAGAAAAAGAAAAGCTAAAAGATGTGTGCAAAAAATTAGAAGAAGAGGAGAAGAATTTAAAAGATAATCTAGGTAGAATTAACGTAAATTATGAAAAAGATTCATATGTAAGGGCACATTTAGAGTATCTTGGACATAAAAAAATATTAGATTTAAAAAATATAAAAGAAAAGCCGTATTTTGCTAGAATTGATTTTAAAGCTAATAACGAAGAAAAAGAAAAAATTTATATAGGAAAGTTATCAATTTTAGATAGCCAGTCACAAAAACCAATTATAATTGATTGGAGAGCACCAATTTCAAATCTTTACTACGATCGGTAGAATTGGAAAATCAAGTTACAAATCGCCTGAAGGCATAATTGAAGGAGAAATATCTTTAAAAAGACAATATTTCATAGAAAATCAAATTCTTGAAAAATATTCAGATATAGATTTAAAAGCAAATGATGAGTTGCTACAGGTAGCATTAGAAGAGAAGGCAGATGATAGATTAAAAAATATAGTTGCAACAATTCAGGGAGAACAAAATAATATTATTAGAGCTGATATGAATAAAGCATTAGTTGTTCAAGGAGTTGCTGGGAGCGGAAAAACAACTATTGCTTTACATAGAATTGCATATTTAATTTATAATTGCGATAAAGAATTTAACCCAGAGGATTTTATGATAATAGCACCAAATAGATTCTTTTTAAATTATATTTCTAATGTTCTTCCTGATTTGGGAGTTGAAAATGTTAAGCAATATACATTTGAGGATTTAGCTTATGAAGTAATTGGAAAAAAATTAAAAATTTCTGATAGTAATGAAAAACTTGTAACGATAGTAAATAAAGAGTTCGACGAGATAAATAATGGCGATATTGAGACTATAATACAAGAATCAAAAATAAAATCCTCAATAAAATTTAAAAATATAGTAGATGGATTCTTAAAGCAATTAGAAGAAAATTATTTACCTAAAAAAGATTTTATTATTGAAAATGTAAGAGTTATGAGGTATGAAAATATACAGAAGCTATTTTCTGAGACATACAAAGAATTAAATTTTGAAAAAAGAATTAATGAAGTTAAAAAACATATATTTTCAAAAATAAAAAGTAATAAAGATACAATTATAGAAATAATCACAGCAAAACGAAACTTTAAAATAAATAAAATGTTAGCTGATACAAGTTTAACAAATGATGAAAAAAGAGAAAAAAGAATAGAAATTTTTGAAGAAACAGAAGATATACTAAATAAGCTTGATAAAGATGACATAAAAATAGTGGATTTTTATTTTAATGAAATTAAAAAGAAGGATTGTTTAGAATATTACAAAGATTTTATTCAAAATTATATAATTGATAGTATAGAAAATAAAAAAGTAGCAAATTATTTAGTAAAAAATACTATGAGAAATTTAAATAGAAACGAAGTCGCTTTTGAAGATTTAGCTCCAATAATATATATACATTATAAGTTATATGGAACAAAAGTAAAATCAAACTTGAGACATGTAATAGTTGATGAAGCACAAGATTATGGAGAATTTCAATTTAGTGTTTTAAAAACGATTTTAAAAAGTAATTCAATGACCATTTTAGGTGATATTGCTCAAGGAGTACATTCATATAGAGGAATAGAAAACTGGAAAGAATTTATAGATGTGGAATTTCCTGAGGGAGATTGTGTTTATACAACTTTGGAAAAAACATATAGAACAACAAGAGAAATAATGTATAAAGCAAATGAAGTAATTGATAAATTGCCTGAATATGAAAAACAATTTATTGTTAAGGGTGAACCAGTAATTGATAGAAAAAATTCATTACATATTATTGAAGAAAGTAATGAAGATGATATTATAAAAATGTGTGTAGAAAAAATAAAAGAATATTTGTCTTATGGCTTTAAATCTATTGCAATAATTGGTAAAAACATAGAAGAATGTAAAAAAATTAAAAATAGATTAGATAAATTGGATATATATATAAGATTAATTCAAAGTAAAGATTCTGAATATCATGCTGGAATTTCAATAGTTCCATCATATTTGGCAAAAGGACTTGAGTTTGATAGTGTTATAATATTTAATGCAAATCAGGAAAATTATAAAGAAAATACATTAGACATTAAATTATTATATGTTGCAATAACAAGAGCAATGAGTAAATTAGATATTTTTTATACTGGAAAAATAGCTAATATATTGCTTGATAATAATTGATTTGTATGATATACTGTGCATAAATTAAAAAGAGGGGAGAAAATAGAAGTGGATAATGATACAAAAGGTGATTTACAAAAGAAGTTAAAATATTTAGAATTAGATTTAGATGATATTCCAGATAGATTAATAGATTTTAAACCACTTAATTTTAATGTATCTAGATTAAATAACGATAAAGATCATAGAGTTTTTCGATTTGTTCCAATAGATAAAATAGATATATTAATTACTCCAACTTTAAGAACAGATTCATTAAAAGATAAATACTCTAAAGCACTTCCACTACATAGATATATTCTTCCTGCAGAAAAAGATGAAGATATAGAAAATTATACTATATTTTTAAAACTTTTAGATAGAGTATCAATAAGTGAAATAGAAAATGTTGCAACTATTCAAAAAGAATTAGAAAAAAAAGAACCATTTAAAGTAAAATATAATAAAGACCATTTATGGCAAATTTACTATTCTGAGGCAACTGATAGATATTTTATGCTTGTATGTTCCAAAGAAAAAACATTTGCAGAATTCTTTTATTTATTGAAAAAGAAAATTGAATTCATAAATAGTGGTGTAAGAACAGCACCTAAAATTTATGTGCCAATTAATTCAATGAATTATTCAGAACAATACTTAAATCAAAATGAAATTGCAGATTTAGAAAATTATTTATGGTTGTTTACAAAAAATTGGGCTCTAACATTTGAAGTTTATAGTAAGACAAATGCGTTATCTTTGCAAATAGTTGGAGATACCCTTGTATATGATGATATAAAAAGTAGTTATAAGGTAAAATTAACAAATAAAAATGATGCTATCAAGTTTTATAAATTATTAAAAGCTTTATTTATATTGCAAACAGAAATTAAAAGTCATTTCTCATTTACTACAAAAATAGATAGTAATAATAGTTTAGAGTTATATATTGGCGAAAAAAGATTAACATATGATATGTTAACAGAATTTATAAAGAATGAATTTAAAATTGCAACAGAAGAAATTAAAACTCAAAATGAGAAAATTTCAGAAATAATGAAAGAATTAGATGATGTAAAAATTGCTGTTCAAGAGAAAGAGGATGAATATTTAATAAAACAAAGAGAAATTTCTACATATTTAGAGTACAAAAAGACTTTTATAGGTAAAGTAAAATACTTTTTTAAATCATCAAAAATAAACAAAAAAATAAGAGATGAAAATAAAAAAGAAGTGCAGGAAGAAAGCATTAATGAAAATAATAAAATTATAAATGTAGACTCTATGGAAATGCTATTTTCAGATAAAAAATTTTATACAATAGAAGATTTAGTTACTGTATATTCATTACTTGAAAAAGGTGAGAGAAGTTATAAAAATTTAAATCAGGATTTAAAAGAGCAAAAATTAAAATTGGAAAACATTACTTCAAAAGTAAAAAATGCCAGTTTATATATAGAAGAAATTGATAAGCACAAAAAAAGTATTTTTGATTTTTGGAAGTTCTCAAATAAAGATGAAAAATTATCTTTAGAAATGGGAGATGAGGAAGATAAGTACGAAAACAAAAATAATTTAAAAAAATTCTTTGATTACAAAAGTGATTTTGAAGAATTTGGAGTAAAAGTAGATACAATGCAAAGAAAGAAATTGTCTAAAGAAGAAACAGACAGCCTTTTTATTGCAAAAACAGAAATATTGTATTTACTTAATATGTTGAGAGAAAATGACTTAAATAAAATTGCTTTAGAGAATACTCTTAAAGAATTAAAAGAGGAATTTAACAAAAATAGGCTTTATATAGATAGTGAAACATTCGATATATTTGGAAATGTGGAAGATGATACTAGAAGATTAAAATATATCGGAAGTAGAACTCATAGAGAAAATGAGAAAAGTAAATTTAAAATTTTAAATATAAACAAAAAGATAGATGTATTTGATTTTACTGAAAAACTACAAAGCATTCTAAATTATCTAGAAGGAGCAATTCATAAATCTACAGCAGAGTATGATTTTTCACTATATAAAGTTTCACAAATTACAGAGAAGGTTAAAGAAAAATCTTTTGATATATATAATATAAATCCAGAAAAAGCTTTAGAAGAATATGAAGATGATGGTGAAGGAGCATTAAACTTAATAAAATTAAATTACAAAGAGGGATTACCAATACTTTATTATTCAAATATAATTTTTTTCGATAATAATAATCAAACTTTACCAATAGGAATGGATTTATCATCCAGTGTATTTATAGATTGTAAAAAATTAGATTTTAAATTAGTAGCTAAAACAAAGTTTAGAACCAATAATTATTTTACAGAAAGTAATAATTTAGTATTACCAAAAACAAAAGATGTTTTTGTATATGAATATGATGTTGAGCTAAAAAAATAAAATTAATTTGGAGGATATTAATGATTGATCGAGCAATTATTATTGTTTTAGATAGTTTTGGAGTTGGAGAAGCACCAGATGACAAAGAATATGGAGATCAAGGAAGTAATACATTAGAGGGGATATATAATAATACGAAATTAAGTATTCCAAATATGAAAAAATTAGGATTGTATAATATACAAGGACTTAATATTAAGGAAAAAGAGGAAAGCCCAATTGGTATTTATGGAAAGGCAGCAGAGAAAACAAAAGGAAAAAATAGTCCTGTAGGACATTGGGAAATTGCTGGCTTTATAAAAGATGAACCATTTAAAACATATTATGAAGGATTTCCTCAAAAATTATTAGATGAAATTGCAGAAAGAGCAGGAATTAAAGGATTTATATGTAATAAAAAGGGGTCTGGCACAGATTTTTTAAAAATGTATGGAGAAGAGAGTATAAAAAAGAATATTCCAATAGTATATACTTCAGCTGATAGTGTTTTACAAATAGCTATGCATGAAGATGTTATGCCTGTACCAGAATTATATAGATTATGTAAAATAGCAAGAGAAGTAATAGATGAAAAAGGATATGGTATTGGAACTGTTATAGCAAGACCTTTTGTTGGAACAAATAGTGATAATTTTACTAGAACATATAATAGGAAAGATTTTGAAGCAGAAAATTTTGGAAAGACAATGTTAGATGTATTTCAGGAAAATAATAAAAAAGTATTATCAATAGGAAAAATTGAAGATTTATTTGTTGGAAGAGGAATAAATAGAGCGATACATACAAGTGGCAACACAGATGGAATAGAGAAAACTATTGATGCTATAAAAAATTCTGATGAGGATTTGATATTTGTAAATTTAGTTGATTTTGATATGCTATATGGACATAGAAATAATATAGATGGATATGCAAGAGCTTTAGAAGAATTTGATAATAAATTACCTGAAATAATTCAAAATCTAAGAGATGATGATATATTAATATTAACAGCAGATCATGGAAATGATCCAAGTACTCCGAGTACAGATCATTCAAGAGAATATATACCAATTTTAGTTTATGGAAAGAAATTAAATCAAAATGTTGATATAGGAATAAGGGATACATATGCAGATATATCAGCAACTATATTAGATATATTCGATATGGAAAAACTTGAGGGAACAAGTTTTAAAAATTTAATAATGTAGTTATATGTTTTAAGTCACTATTATAGTGACTTAAAACTTTTTAAATAAAAAATTATAAAAAGATGTAGACAATACAAAAATAATATGTTAATATAATTTAAGTGTCATGCTTAAGTGGCGGAATTAGAAGATATGCCGATGTGCTGAAACTGGTAGACGGGCCAGACTCAAAATCTGGTATCAGAAATGGTGTGTGGGTTCGAGTCCCACCATCGGCACCAA
>CANROH010000049.1 GCA_947632185.1 uncultured Clostridia bacterium | reverse complement strand
ATGCTAGAAGATATATATGAAAAGTATGGAGCTCAAAGAGTAACAATTCAATCTGGTGGAAATTTAAATGGTTTATTTTTAAGAAATAATTTATTTGATTATATTAATATAGTAATAGCACCATTATTAGTTGGAGGAAAAGACGTATCAACATTAATTGATGGGGAAGCCATTAGTTCTCCAGAACAATTAAATAAATTAAAAGCATTAGAACTTATTGAATGTAATAAGCTGGAAAATTCATATATTCAATTAAAATATAAAGTTATATAGTTTGAGGGTGTTAGGAGAAAAATATGATTAGTAAATATGTTAAAACAATGAGAGAAAAAATAGGTCATAATCCAATGTTCATGCCAACAGCTGGGTTAATTATTTGTAAAGATAATAAGGTTTTGTTACAAAAAAGAGCTGATTGTGAAGAATGGGCAATGCATGGCGGAGGAATGGAGCCTGGTGAAATGCTTTTAGAAACTTTAAAAAGAGAAATAAATGAAGAACTTAATATAGAGCCAATTAATCCAGAATTATTTGGAATTTTTTCTGGTGGAGAAAATTTGTATCATGAATATCCAAATGGTGATAAAGTATTTGTTATAAATCATGTATTTATTTGTGAAGATTATAAGGGGACAATAAATTTTAATGATAAAGAAGTTTTGGAATCTAAATGGTTTCCAATAAATGAACTACCAGATAACTTATTTCACGTAGATAGAGAACCTTTGGAGAGTATAGAAAAATTTTTGAAAACAAGAAAACCTATTATACAATAAAAGCAGTGAGGATGATACAAATATAAGTACTTCAAGAAAGTATGAAATCCAATAGCAGTAATTAAAGTAGATTAAAAACCTGAAAATATAAAAGTAAAATATAAATAAAAAATGATTTTACTTATAAAATAGAAATGGAGGAAACGAAATGAAAATTGTACACTCGTATAATCAACCAGATATTGATGGCGTTTCTTGTATGTATGCTTATTCACAACTTTTAAACAAACAGTCAGAAAAAGCAGACTATTTTATATGGGATATGCCTAAACAAGAAGTAAATATTATTTGTGATATGTTTGGAATAACATTAAATAATATAAATGAGGAAATACCAGGTGATAATGAAATAGTTTTAGTTGATTTTAATGCACTAAATCAAACGCATAGCTCAGTTAAACCAGAAAAAATAATAGAAATTATAGACCATCATTCTATTAGTAAAGATCTTTATAATTATAAGAATATACAACGTATACAAATAGATAAAATTGGAGCAGCTGCTACAATAGTTACTGAAAGATATAAAAATTCTGGATTTATTCCATCAAGAGAAGTAGCAATTTTATTATTTTATGGAATAATTTCTAATAGCATAAATTTAAAATCAAATAACACAACCAAAAGAGATATTGATGCTTGTAAATGGCTTAAAAGCATATGTACAGATATTTCAGAAGAAAAAATAAAAGATATATTTATACGCAAGTCATACATAGAAGATAAAAATTTACGATTCGAAATGGAATGTGAAATTCCAAATGTTTTTCCAAAATGTAAAACAATAATTGCACAATTAGAAGTAGCAAATTTGGAAAAATTTTTATTGGAAAAGAAAAATAAAATAATATCCATTATGAAAGACGTAAAAAACGAAAAACAAATTGATTTTATATTTATAAATTGTATTGATATTTTAAACGGATATACTATTATATTCGGTGTGGATGAGGAAACAAATAAATTTATAACAAAAATATTTGAATATAATTTTAATGAAAATAATGTAATAAAAATAGATAAAGTTATTCAAAGAAAAGAGTTGACTGCAATTTTATCAAAAAATATATATAAATATTAAAATGTAAATATTTTGAAAGGATAAAAATTATGAAAAATAAAAATGTACTATTGATAAGTATAATTTTAATAATTTTACCTTCAACTTTAATAATGTTTGGAGATAGCATTGTTGATATAGAAGGATTAGAAACTAAAGTTGCCATGATTACAGCAATAATAGGTGTTGTTGCATTATGGTTTCAATTTAAAAGAGAAAAAGACTTTGCAGAAGCAGAATATATTTTAAATTTAAATTCAGCATTTGCGGAAAACCAGAATATAAAAGATATATATAATAAATTAGTAAAATATAGAGATACAAAAGAAAATCAATTTACAATCGAAGATAAGAACAACTTAATGGAATATATAAGTTTTTTTAGTACAATTGCAAATTTAGTATCAAGAGGAATTTTATCTTATAAAATAATTAATGGATTTTTATCATTTAGATTTTTTGCTATTATAAATAATCCACAAGTACAACAAATTGCTACTATTCCACAGAGCAATTATATAGGAATTATATATAAATTATATGATGGTTGGGTTGAATATCTAGAAAAAAATAATTTAGAAGAACCTTTTAAGGAGAATAGTTTAAGAAAGAATTATCCAGAATATAAAAATTTTATAACAAATGTATAAAAAATAAAAAATCAGTGTTTTAGGAGGTAATTTTGGAGAAGTTAGTAGTTATTGATGGAAATAGTATATTAAATAGAGCTTTTTATGGAATTATGGGTAGTAAAATGCTTCAAACAGCAGATGGAACTTATACAAATGCTGTTTACGGTTTTTTAGCAATTATGTTTAAATTATTAGAAGATGTACAACCTGATTATATGGTAATTGCATTTGATGTAAAACATCCTACTAAAAGGCATGAAATGTATAAAGATTATAAAGGAACAAGAAAAGGAATGCCTGATGAATTAGCTAGTCAAATGCCTATTATAAAAGATGTTTTAAAGGCAATGAATATAACTGTTATAGAAAAAGCTGGTTATGAAGCAGATGATATTTTAGGAAGTTTAGCAAAATATTCTGAAAAAAAAGGAGTAGAGGTAACATTACTTACTGGAGACAGAGATTCTTTTCAACTTGCATCTGATAAAATAACTATTAGAATTCCTAGAACTAAAGGTGGAAAAACAGAAACTGAAGATTTTGATAGAAATAAAATAAAGGAAGTTTATGGCATAGAACCAAAAGAATTAATTGAAGTAAAAGGGTTGATGGGCGATACTTCTGATAATATTCCAGGTGTACCTGGAGTGGGAGAAAAAACAGCTCTAGATCTTATTCAAAAATATCATTCAATAGATACAATATATCAAAAGTTAGAAGAAGGAGAGGATATAGCAAAAGGAAAGTTAAAAGAAAACTTACAAAACAA
Source organism: uncultured Clostridia bacterium (assembly GCA_947632185.1). GTDB lineage: Bacteria > Bacillota > Clostridia > TANB77 > CAG-508 > Scatovivens. The sequence continues at coordinate 8,234 of CANROH010000049.1, read as the reverse complement.
TAAAGAACTAGCATATCTTTCTAGAGAACTTGGCAGAATTGATGTAGAGGCTCCTATAGACAAAGAACTTTCAAACTTTAAAATTAAAGAATGGGACAGAAAACAAGTTTTAGAAATATTTAAAAAATTAAGATTTAATAGATATATTGAAAGATTTGATTTAGAAAATGAGCAAAAATCTAATTCTAATGAAGAAAAAAAATTAGAAGATTTATTTAGTTACGAAGAAGTTTCAGATAGCAAAAAAATTCAAGATATATTGTCAAATATAAAAAATGAAAAAATTATAAATTATTATTTAGGAACAATAAACGAATCAAATTCTAATTTAATAATTAAGAAAAAAATTAATTTTATTAATATATATGATGAAAATAAAAATAAGGTTTATAATATAAAATTTGAAAATAATTTATTTAAGGATATTTTTGAAAGCAAAGAAATTCTTAAATGTAGTTATAAAATTAAAGATGATTATATAATATTAAAACAACAAGAAATTAATCCAGAAAATATGATGTTTGATGCAGAAATTGCTGCATATATTTTAAATTCAACTTCAAATTCTTATTCAATTGAAGAGCTTGCAATGCAATATTTAAATTTGGATATTACACAATATTCAGAAGAATCTAAAAAAGATGTTCAAACAAGCTTATTTGATGATGAAAAATCAAAAGAAAGTAAAACTTCAAATTATACATATGCTATATATGCATATGTATTAGGAAAAGTAAGAAATGTATTAATAGAAAAGTTAGAAACGATAGAATCTTTGGAATTGTTTAATAATATAGAAATGCCTATTTGTCAAATCTTAGCAGAGATGCAATGGGAGGGAATGTATGTAGATGAAAAAGAATTGATAAAGTATGGAGATAATTTAAAAAAACACATAGAAGAATTACGAATTGACATTTATAAATTGGCAGATGAAGAATTTAATATAAATTCAACAAAACAATTAGGTTCTATTTTGTTTGAAAAACTTAAACTTACACCTTCAAAGAAAACTAAAAACGGATATTCAACAGATGTTGATGCTTTGGAAAAATTAAAAGGCTCACATCCAATTATTGAAAAAATATTAGATTATAGACAGCTTGTAAAGTTGAATTCAACTTATGTTGAAGGTTTGATACCTTTTATAAATTTAAAAACAGGAAGAATTCATACATTTTTCCATCAAACAGTTACAGCAACAGGAAGATTAAGTAGTACAGATCCAAATTTGCAAAATATTCCTACTAGAACTGAACTTGGTAAAAAATTAAGAAAAGTATTTAAACCAGGGCCTGGAAAAATTTTTGTAGATGCAGATTATTCACAAGTGGAACTAAGAATTTTAGCTCATATGTCTAATGATAAAACTATGATAGAAGCATTTAATTCAAATGCTGATATTCATACAATTAGTGCATCCCAAGTTTTTAAAGTTCCAATTGAAGAAGTTTCAAAGCAGTTAAGAAGCAAAGCAAAAGCTGTTAATTTTGGTATTGTTTATGGAATAAGTGAGTTTGGTCTAGCAGAACAAATTGATATAAAAAGAAATGAAGCAAAACAATATATAGATCAATATTTGGAAACATATCATGGAATAAGAGACTATATGACAGATATTGTAGAACAAGCAAAAAGAAAAGGATATGTTTCTACATTATTTGGTAGAAGAAGATATATTCCAGAGTTAAATTCTAAAAACTATATGGTTAGAAAATTTGGTGATAGAGCTGCAATGAATACACCAATTCAAGGAACTGCAGCAGACATAATGAAAATTGCAATGATAAAAGTATATAATGAGCTTAAAAAAAGAAATTTGAAATCAAAAATAGTATTACAAATACATGATGAATTATTGATAGAAACAGTAATTCAAGAAAAAGAAGAAGTAAAAGAATTGCTTAAAGAGTGTATGGAAAGTGCAGCAAATCTTTCTGTTCCACTTACTGTTGAAGTTGAAGAGGGAAAAAGCTGGTATCAAGCAAAATAAAATTTTTAAAATAAGGATTATGAAATATAATATGATGTTGACAAAACATATATTATGATGTAAAATGTCCAAAGTAAATAATATTATCAAGAGTGGATGAGAGAATCGGCTCAAAGACTCCACAGCAACCTATTTAAATTAGGTGCTAATACCGACAGAGCACATGAAGTTGCTTTGAATGATGATTATTGGATAAATAATATAGTTCATTAAAAGCTCTCATGTAGAGCTTTTTTATATGGATAAAATTGCCAATCTTATTCATTTATGGAAAAATTCATGTACAAAAATATATAATAAAAGGAGGAAGTAATATATGAAAAGATTATTTACATCAGAAAGTGTAACAGAGGGGCATCCAGATAAATTATGTGATTATATATCTGATAGCGTTTTAGATGCATATTTTGAAAAAGATCCTTATTCAAGAGTTGCTTGCGAAACTGTTGCAGGAAAAGGACAAGTATTGGTAACAGGAGAAATTACTTCAAAAGCTGATATTGATATTGAAAAAATAGTAAGAGATACTATAAAAGAAATTGGATTTGATAATAGTAAAACTGACATTGATTATAAAACATGTAAAGTATTACTAAACATTTCAAAGCAATCACCAGATATAGCTTTGGGTGTAGATAAAAGTTTGGAACAAAAAAATGGAGGAAAAGATGAGTCTGAGGGAGCAGGAGATCAAGGAATGATGTTTGGATTTGCTACAGATGAGACGGATTCATTTATGCCAATGCCGATATATTTAGCCCATAAGCTTGCTAAAAGATTAGCTGATGTTAGAAAAGAAAAAATAATAGATTATATTAGACCTGATGGAAAAGTTCAAGTAACAGTTGAATATGATAAAGATAAACCTAAAAGAGTTGATACAATAGTTGTGTCAACACAACATAAAGAAAATGCTAATTTAGAAAAATTGAAAAGTGATATAAAAGAATATGTGGTAAATCCAATAGTACCAAAGGAATTATTAGATGACGAAACAAAGTATTATATTAATCCAACAGGAAGATTTGTAATAGGAGGACCTTTAGGAGATAGTGGATTAACAGGTCGAAAAATTATAGTTGATACATATGGTGGATATAGTCGTCATGGAGGAGGAGCATTTTCAGGAAAAGATCCAACTAAAGTTGATAGATCTGCAGCATACATGGCAAGATATATTGCTAAAAATGTTGTCGTTAATGGATTTGCAAAAAAATGTGAAATACAATTATCATATGCAATTGGAGTTGCACAACCAGTATCAATTTATGTTGATACATTTGGAACAAATACAATACCTGAAAATGAAATAGTTAAATTAATAAGAAATAAATTTGATTTAACTCCTAGAGGAATTATAGAAACTTTAGATTTAAGAAAACCTATTTATAAACAAACTACAAATTATGGACATTTTGGTAAAGAAAATTTACCTTGGGAAAAAATTATAAAATTAGTTTAAAATTTGAAATAAATGTTTAACATAATTGTAATACGCAAAATGTTGACTTTTTTTGGCATTATTTATATAATTTACTTGAAAATAATGGAAAATTATACTTAAGAGGTGATATAAATATGCAAATGAAAAAAGTACTAGCTTGTATTTTAATAATATCTATACTATCATATTTGATATTAGCTTTTAATCCAATTACTTATAATACTACATATGCTGAAGTACCTGGAACTTTAACTAGAGATATAGATGGACTAGATGATAGCCGTTACCCAGGATATAAAGCGTTAATTAAAGATTTAGGATCTAAGCATTCTAATTATACTTTTTTGCTTTATTATACAGGAATGGATTGGAATGAAGTTTTGACTACTGAATATCAGGGACATGCTGCTCAAAAGAATACAAGTCCTAGAAACTTATTTCAAATAAATTCAAATTATAACGGTATGTGGCTTTGCCCATTATGTGGAAATAAACCATTTGATAATGGAAGTTGGTGCTGTGCATCTTTAGAGGCAATATCTTATATGATGGATCCAAGAAATTCTATTAATGAATCTGATATTTTCCAGTTTAAAGATTTGGAAGGTTCAGACGTATCATATGATGATATAGCAAGAGTAGTATCAGGCTATGGCTCTTACATAAATAATCAAGAAGCGATACAAGCAATAGTTGATGCAAGTAATCAATATAATGTAAATGGATATTACTTAGTAGCTAAGATAATAAATGAACATGGATCAAGTGGATCTGCATTAAGTAATGGCCAATATAGTGGATATGCAGGATATCGTAATTATTTTAATATAGGTTCTTATGGAAATTCAAATAGTGAAATAATAAAAAACGGTTTACAATATGCTAAAGACAATGGATGGAACTCAATAAGAGCATCTATAATGGGTGGTGCAACAATAGTTAAGGAAAAATATATAATGCAATATAGTCAAAATACTTTATATTATCAAAAGTTTAATGTGGCTGGAAAATCAGAAGTAGGTTCACACCAGTATCAGCAAAATATATTAGCAGCACAAAGTCAAGGAACAAGTTTAAAAAATTATTATACAAGTTCAAATACTGTTCCTAATTATACATTTATAATTCCACTATTTGAAAATATGCCACAAACAGCTTCACAAAGACCAAATCCATCTGTAAAAAATTCTATAACATACGAAGATGGAATTATTCAAAATATGAGTGCATCATTATTGGTAAGAGCTTCTGCTAATGGTACAAAAATTGGTGCATTGAATAATGGAGAGTCTGTAAAAATATTAAAAAGAGCAACAACTCAAGTTGATGGTTACTATTGGGATTTAATTGTTTCAAATGTAGATGGTACATATGGTTATGCCGCAAGAACAATAGATAATATTGATCGTATTGTTTCAACTGGAAATACAGGAACTTCATCAGGAGGAGCTTCTGATACACCACAACCTGAAACTCCACCAGTTGTAGATCCAGAACCAGGAGATAGTACACAATCTGATGAAGTAGATTTGGAGAATGATATTATAATTGATGAAGAGTATTTAAATACTGCACCTAATGTACAGTATGAACATATAAAAGAAAAATATCCAGATGCTGTTATTAAAGATAGTGAAGGAAAAGAAGTTGAATCTGGAAATTTAGGAACAGGATATTCAGTAACAATAGAAGAAAACACATATAAAATTGTAAAAAAAGGTGATACTAATGGAGATGGATTAGTTACCGTAACAGATGTAGTAGTATTGTTAAATGGAATAAAAGGAGATAGAGTTCTAGAAAATGAATTTAAAGAAGCTGCATGTGTAAAAAATGGAACTGAATTTACTGTAACAGATGCTGTATCAATTTTGAATTGTATAAAGGGAGTAACAAAATTTGATATAAAATAAAAAAGAGGGGCCAAAAGCCCCTTCTTAAACTTATATTTTTGGAGGAAATATGCATTTTACAAAACAAATAAACTTAAAACAATGTTTAACTAAAATGGATAAAGTAATAATTATCGTATGTTGTATATTTATATGTATATCTATAGCATTATTATATGGAGCATATGCTATGAGGGATATTCCTGGAAATACAATTGGAAATATTCGAAATTATGGATATGCAACTGAACAAGATGGATGGATTTATTATTTAGCTCCTAATGAAGAAAGTACACAAGTAGGAATATTTAAAATAAGAAATAATGGACAAGATAAGCAACAATTATATATGAGTGCACTTGATATAGTTTCTTTAAATATTTATAAAGATAATCTATATTTTATAGGCGTTAGTATAGTAGACAATAGTGAATTAACAAATGATAATGAAAGTGATGAATTGGATAATAAGATTTATAAAATGAATTTAGATGGCTCAAATTTGAAAGTTATTAATGATAATGAGTTTAGTGATGATTGTTATGAGATATATGCAGTAAGAAATAAAATATACTATATAGGAATAGATGGAGGTATTTGTACCATGAATTTAGATGGTACAGGAAAAACAAAATTATCAATTAAAAAGAATAATGATGAAGCATCTGAAAATGATAAAATTAAAAGTAAATCACTTGTAGATAGTAATAATCAAGATAAGCTTATAGATGAAAATAATCAAAATGAATTACCTAATAATACAGGTTATTTAGGTATAACTGAAAATTATATTATTTATAATGTTTTGGAAAGTGAAGATGCAGAAGATTATGTTACCTATATTATGAATATAGATGGAACAGAATCAAGGCCAATAATTGCTGGAAAAAGATTATATAGTGTAAATGTAGAAGGAAATTACATTTATTACACTAATGAATATAAAAAAATATATAGAACAAAAATTGATTCCAATACTGAAGAACTAGTTTTTGATACAGTAGCATATAATTTAAATACTAGTGGAAAATATGCTTACTATTTAAACTATGTAGATCCTGAAAAAGAAGATTATACAGTTTGTATTTATAGAGTAAAATTAAATGGAAAATCTGAAACACCAGAAGTAGTAAAGAAAATGTCATCTTATTCATCATTTATAGATATAATTGGAAAATGGATAATTTACATGGATAGTGATGATTCATCAGGTTTTATGGATTTAGTTAAAGTTGATGGAAGTGGAGAAACGATACAATTATATTATTTAAACTATGATGAAAATTCAGAGACATCTTTATCTAGTGATGCTTCCAGTGAAGATATTGATGAAGCAAACAAAACTGATATTAATTAAAACAAATAAAACCACTTAAATTTAATTTTTAAGTGGTTTTATTGTATTTTTATTGATTTTTTTATATTTTAAATGTATAATTATTTTCACAATAATACATGCTTATATAGCTCAGTTGGTAGAGCAACAGATTCGTAACCTGTAGGTCGCCAGTTCGATTCTGGCTATAAGCTCCATAATGTGTTTCCGTCGAACTACTTATAATTATTGATACAAGTAAGTTTGAGAAAAACAAAAAAGTAAATATCATTTTTAACATATATAAGTCGATTTAGTCGGCTTATTTTTTTATTTTACAATACTAAGTGCAGAAAATAGTCTCAAAATATTGGAAAAAGGAGATCTTTGTGATATAATATCTATAGTTAAACGAGAAATAGCAATAAGTAAAAAATTACGTTCTAAAATTGAATGGAGGAAGATTATATTGGATAAAAATGAAGTTGAAATAAGAATTAGTAAATTACATTCTAAAATACAAGAATATATAAAGTATGGTGTTGCTTTAGGTTTTTTTAATGATAAAAATATAGAAAGAGTTTTAGAAAGATTAGAAAAGGTTACATTTGAGATTGATAATACAATTCCAGGGGATGCAAAGGCTGATCCTATCAGAGATGGTAGTGGAAAAACTATTATTAAACAAAATGAAAAAAGAATGTATGCAGAAAATAAAAAACCATATTTTGCAGATGAAGTACTTTTTCACGAATTTACTCATGTTATAAATGGTTTATATGAAAGTTGGTTTCAATCATTAGATTCTTATAATATGAAAAGAAAAATACAAACATTTATGAATGATAACGAAAAAGAACGTTTTTCGCATTATTCAGAAAGACCAGAGTATAGACAAGCAGGTTATGGATGGGGATTGTTGGATGATTTTGTAGCTCAATATATTGCACAAAGTATGGTAGTAGCAAAATATAAGAGAGAAGATATTTATCCATTAAAAGGAGAAAGCTATAGAGCATGTGATCCAGCAATAGCATATATGTCGAATTTGGCTGACTATTCTATATATACACCTTTCACAAAAAAATTTGTTGAAGCATTATATGGAAGAACAGATTTAAAAAGGTTTTGTATAGAAGCCATTGACAAGAACATAGTAGATAATATTATAAAAGTATATAGCTCAAGAAAAAATGGATTAGAAAATTTATATAAAATGTTAGGATATATGGGTAATATTGATTTTGCAGAAAATGCTAGACTAGGACATTTCGATGCTAGAACACTAAGTCAAGACAAAGATTATAGTGCAAGAGATCCAAAAAAATTGTATCAATCAATGACAGAATTAAATAGTTTATTTGAAAAAGAAATAGAAGGAATAAATAGGTAATAATTAAAATCTATTTGACTTTTATAAAAACTAAAGTATAATAAATATATTTTGAAAATTTCTTGAAAAAGCCATATTCTTTAGTTATAATAATTTTATTAGAGTAGAAAATAAATAGTTAAGACTTAGTAGACGGGAAGTTGCTATTAAGGCAAGAATTGATTCGCTTATTTATTTTCGCATTCCGCTAATAAAGA
>CANROH010000048.1 GCA_947632185.1 uncultured Clostridia bacterium | reverse complement strand
ACAATTGGAAAATCAAGTTGAGAATCATCAGCACCAAGTTCAATAAATAAATCCAAAACACTATCAACTACTTTTAAAGGTTGAGCTCCTGGTCTATCTATTTTATTTATAACAACAATTGGTTTTAATTTTAAAGCTAAAGATTTCTTTAATACTTCTCTTGTTTGTGGCATTGCACCTTCAAAAGCATCAACTAATAAAAGTACACCATCAACCATTTTTAAGACACGCTCTACTTCTCCTCCGAAATCTGCATGTCCAGGTGTATCTACAATATTAATTTTTATATCTTTATAATGAACAGCTGTATTTTTAGAAAGTATTGTTATTCCTCTTTCTTTTTCTAATTCGTTTGAATCCATTACTCTTTCTGCTACTTGTTCATTTGCTCTAAATATACCACTTTGTTTAAGCATCGCATCAACAAGTGTCGTTTTTCCATGATCTACGTGTGCTATTATTGCTATATTTCTAATTTTTGAGTTAATCATTTTATTACTCCTTTAATCACTTATGTTTATATGCTACATATTTGCGCAATTTTTTAACTTAAATATTATATATCATAGTAACATAAAATGTCAACTGTTTTATCAGGAATATTATTTAATTTATTCATTATTAATATTACTTAATTCTATTATTTTTTCTTTTATTATGTCACTTACTTTGTCTTCCGTATCTTTTTCTATTTTCTTAGATTCAGCATATTCTGAAAAATCTAGTACTTCTCCATATATTATGTAATTTTTAGTAAAAGGCTTTGATGGACCTACAATTCCTATAGGTACTACTTTACTATTTGTTTTTAATGCCATATATGCTGCTCCATTTTTTATCTTGCCATTATTTTTCTCTAAACCATTTCTAGTTCCCTCTGGAAATAAACCTATACATCCTCCACTTTTCAAAGTCTTAAGTGCTTCTTTTAATGCTGATATATCTTTTTCATCTCTTTTCACATATATTCCTTCAAATACTACACCTAAAAAAGCAAATAATGGATTTTTTCTCAATTCTTCTTTTGCCATAAATCTCATATGCCTTCCTGCAGTAGCTACTATTAGTGGTGGATCTAAATATGTTCTATGATTTCCACAAAATATTAATGGTCCATCACATGGTATATTTTCTTTTCCAATTATCTTTATTCTGTAAACAATTTTACAATATACAAAAATTACAGTTCTTACGATTACTCTTATAAATTTTTTTAACATTTCTTTCATAATTAACCCTCTACTTCATTATTTATAAATAGAAAATTTATTAGTTTTGTTTTTTATCTTTAATAATATTAATAATTTTTTTGCAAACTTCTTCAATTGATAAACTAGTAGTATCAATATATATTGCATCTTCTGCTTGTTTTAATGGTGCAACACTACTTGTTTTATCATTATTATCTCTATATTTTATATTAGCCAAAATTTCATCATAATCAATGCATATGCCATTTTCTAAATTTTGTTTTACTCTTCTATTTGCTCTTTCTTCTGGCGTTGCATCTAAATATATTTTTATATCTGCATTTGGAAATACGTTAGTTCCAATATCTCTTCCTTCCATTATTACATCTGTACTTTTTCCCATCTGCCTTTGTATCTCTACCATACGTTCTCTCACAATAGGAATATGAGATACTTGTGAAACAATTTCATTTACAGACTTTTGCCTTATTTCATTTGTAACATCTTCATCATCTAAATAAAATCTTTCAGTTCCTTCAACATTTTTCTGCTCTATTTTTATATATTTTAACATATCTGCAATTTTGTTTAAATTATCTAAACTAATTTTATTTTTTATCATATATAAACTAGCACATCTATACATTGCACCTGTATCAATATTTAATAAATTCATTTCTTTTCCAACTAATTTAGCTACTGTTCCTTTGCCACTTCCAGCTGGGCCATCTATTGCTACTATAAAAGCCATTATTTTATTTCCTTTCTACATTAACTCCTTTAACTATTATCTCCATGTTTAATACATTCATTGATGTCATTTTTTCTATTTCTTTTATTATTTGTTTTCTTAAATTTTTCATTGTTTCATTTACATTATATCCAAACTCCATAATTACTTCGATATAAATATAAATACCATCATCAACGCCTTCATGTTTTTTTATTATAGTTCTATGAATCCTATTTACACCTTCTGTTTTTTCTGTAACATAATCTATAATTTGTCTAAAAACAGTATCTGAAATTTCAAAATTTCCCATATAACTAAATGTAGGTCTTATAATAGATTTTTCAGAAATATATGGTGCTTTTCCTTTTCCTTTTGACTTAAATATTTGTAAAGGATCTAAAAGATATCCTGAAAAATCTTTTTTTAATGCAAAAGTTGGAACTGGTATTACATGTTTGCCTTGTGTAACTCTTATATTTCTTGCCATTTTCATTTCTTCATCTGTTGCGACATCTGTTATATATATAGTTTCTGAAATTGGCTCAAGCTCTAAATTCTCCGCAATCTTTTTTACCATTTCATCAGATGTTCCTAAAATTAATATTTTATCAGGTTTAATTCTTTTTAAGACATCTTGTATTTCTTTTTTTCTTTCCTCATTTTGAAATAAAGCATTTTTAACAGTTTCTATTTTAGTTGGGGCTTTTTTAGCAGATATTCCTGCTAATACTTCATTACCAGATACTAAAATTCCATCATCAATTATATAATTTATTCCTCTTTCATTAGCAACCATCTGTGCTCTATAACTTTTTCCTGTACCAGATGGTCCAACAAAAGCATATGTTTTCATTTTATGGCCAAATATCATATTTTTCTCCAATCAATAATTATTGCCATATATTATAACATTTTATAATTTTATCTTCAAGTGTAATGATTTTTTAATTATCTAATTATTTTTATATTTTTCTCAGTGATGTTTCCAGCTAAATCAGTAACAATTATTTGATAATTGCCACTATATTCCAAATTATATGGATTTATTTTTTTAATTACAGGTAAATAATTTTGATTAAATATTACATTGCAACAAACAGTATTATAAATATTTTCTAATTTATTATCATATAATTGCAGATGAAAATAATAATATCCTTCTTGAATATTTCCTGTAATCTCTGATATTGGGAAATTAATATTTATACTTCTATCCTCATTAATATTTGTATAAAAAACCTTTTTTTCACTTTTAGAAGTATAGCCAACTCCTACCACTCCACCAATTCTATTATCTAATCCATATAATTTTACATTACAATCACTATTTCCTATTTTTTCTACTTTAATATTTGTAAAAAATTTAGTTACAATATTTTGATTTTTTCTTTCTAAAACTACTTCATTTTTATCTAATGCTTCTACACCTATATTATATGTTGTTCCTAATTGTAATCCTGTAAATTTATACATAGTTTCACTTGTTTTTGCCACAGCATTACCATTTAAATAATATTTATAATATTTAGTATTTTTAGGATGAGCAATTACATTAATTTTGATACTATCTCCTATTACATCAATTCCTTTATAATCATTTGTATCATAATAATCTTGATAGCATTGCACACATAAATTTGAATACAAATCAACAGAAATTTCTTTTATTCCTATATTATCTGTATAATTAATAGATCTATTTTCAAAATATGTCATCTCATCATCAATTCCTATAATTTCTGGTGGTATTTTATCAATATTATCAACACTATATGAGATATCTTTTTTATTTCCTGATATATCCTCTACTACTATTGTTTTATTTTCATTTTTTGTTATTAGTCTAGTTAATGTTTTACCATCTTTAGAAATTTCAAATCCATCAATTTTTTGTACTTTCTTATTAAAGTCTATAGTAAGAAGAACATCTTTATTTATATACTTATTTTCAGTTCTACTAATATTATAAACAATCTCAGAGCTATCTCTTTTTAAAGAGAATGCATTAATATTAAAACTGTAATTATATTTTGCATATGTATTAATTGTAAGAATTAATATAATTAATAATTCTATAAAAAATATTTTCTTAATCTTCTTCATTATCAATTACCTCATTTCCAACCGTAATCTTTACATTAAAATTCCATCTTGCAAGTTTTGAATTTACAAAACCTTTTGTATTTTCAAAATATGTATTTGTAAGAAGATAAAATTTTCTTCCTGTTTTAAAAGTAGTTATCACAACTAAAAAAATTAAAATTATTAAAATTAAAATCTTAATGAATAATTCTTTTTTTAAATTTTTTTTACTATTCTTTTCCACATTTCCTCCAATAATTGTTTATAAATTATTTAAATTTTCTTTCTGTGACACATTTACTTTTATATTGATATCTGCTTTATTGCTCATTTCTTCTTGTAAATCGTTCCAATAAATAACTAATTTATATTTTTTTTCAAATTCTATATTTTTAGGCATATCAAATTTACTTTTATTTTGTATTTTTTCATTTGTACTAATATCATATAATTCATATTTTATAGGAAAATTGTTATCTGTAATTTCAATTTCTATATCATAAGAAAAATCCACTTCAGAAATTCTTTTATTATTTTTTGAATCAATTTCATAATTTTTTATAATAAAATAATATTCTTTTCTTTCAGTTTCTTTATTTATTTCTAATTGTATTGTATCTTGAAGGCTTTCCAATTTTACAATTGGCTCTGCAATAACTGCATAACCTTGGATTTTATCTAAAGTTTCATAATACCTTGCAAAACTTACTATTTGGATATTAATTATAATTAAACTAATTAATAATAGTTTCTTTACTTTTTTCAACAATCTCTTTTTTTCCTCCTTTGTCTCTTGTTAAAAAATTAATTACATTTACTATAATCATTACAATAAAATACGCACACACCAATGGTTTTAATAAATATAACACAAAAAATCCTAGTATTTTAGAATGAAATATTACTTTGCCTTTTACATTTTCTATACTTATTTTTTTATCATTTATATTATTTCCATCACCTTTTGTAATCATATCTCCTTTATTAAGATTAATTATTCTATGTGTTACATAAAAATTATCTTCATCAACATATGTTACAATGTCATTAATTCCATATTGTTTTCTTTCTGATATAATAATTAGTTCTCCTGATTTAATTGTAGGACTCATACTATCTGTTGCAACTATTAAAAAGGATTTTCCAAAGATCTTCACTGGGCAATCTTTTTTTATGAACATTGAATAACATATATCAAGCAAAATAATAATTAAACAGATAATTATAATATTTTTTAATATATCCTTTTTCAACTGTACACCTCCATTTTCTATATAATATTTTTATAACAACTCTAATAAAAACATTTTTTATATTCTTATTAGAATTGTTATAAATAATAGTAAAAGTGGCATGTGGCTAAAACATGCCACTTTCTTTAATTTTAATATATAAAGTTTATGAATTTTATTTTTTATAAAATTCATATGTAAAAAGGTAATTAAAATGTTTTATATCTTCAAGCTATGATTAGCTTGATTTGGCTTGTTTTCCTATAATTTCTATACTAAAGCTACAATCTAAAGAAGAATTACCTTCTTCATCATAAACTAAAGTAGCATCGTCACTATCAATCGAACTTGTATCAGTTTCATTAAAATCCCAATTCCAATATACTGTTATTGTTCTTTTTTGATTATTTATTTCAACTGGTATAAGTCCTTTTAAATTATTTACTGCTAACTCTGTAAAAGAATTACTTTCTTCTGTTTTGCTAATAATTGTTTCATTTTGATCTTTTGTTTCTGCATAGAATTTCATATTTGTTGGTATATTTTTTTCATCTGATACTAAAATCTCATATTCAACATCGACTTCTGAATTTGTAGCATCTATTTCTATTTCAAATTTTCCACTTGAACCAGGAGCAATTTTTTCTTCTGATAAGTTAATCATAGCTTTAGTATTTTTAGAACCAAAAGACCATCTAGCAATACTTGCTATACCACCTCCCGCATCTATTGATTTATAATATCTTGCAAATGTATATCCAGATACAAATATTATAGAAATAAGTAGTATTAAAACTAAAATACAAATCATTTTTCTTTTGTTTTTCATTTAAAACCTCCTTTATATATTTATTAAAGTTAAATATTTTTTAAACTGATTTAATATCGTATATATAATTATTTTAGGGGCACAAAATAAACTATCTAAAAAATTAGAATTAAATTAAACTACGATCTATTTTTGAACTTGAATTTGATTATAAAAAATAAACCAATTTCAAAGTATAGAATAAAATAGAACTTCTATACAAAACTTCCATGTTTGCTTGGGGGCAACAAAAAACTTCTTTTAATTTACTATTTAATTTTCAAATTTGGATTTTATAAATATCGAATGATATTCATTTTTGATCTTTGATATAAAATTAACAGTTAAAAAATATTTAACTTGGTTGAGATTATAGCACCATATTTTTTATTTGTAAAGTATTTTTTTAATTTTTTTAAAAAAGCATCTCAAATATTAAATAAAAAATTTAATATTTGAGATGCATACATTATACATATAATTATTTAGTAATCCATTTAATTAGATTCATATTTTCACAATCTATTAACATTTTATGCTTTGGCATAACTCTAAAAGTATATCCAAAATTTCCTCCTGATTTTAAATCTAAAGTTGCTTCATAAGTGTATGTGTTATTTTCTTTATCTTCAGCAATTTTATCCATTGTTATTGTATACACATTTCTTACAGTTCCATTATTTAAAAATTGTCCAAAATATACTTGTACATCAACATTTTCCTCACTTATATTTGGCAAATGTACTTCGCATGTTACTGTTATTTCTGTACCAGCAACAAGTCTAGCATTATCAACATTTCTATCTTGTGATAATTCAATTTTTGACCAATTTTCTTTTGCTACCTTTTTCCATTCTGAAAATTCTGCAACATTTCCTAAATCATTAAAGTATTGATTTTTTAAATTACATAATGGCATATATAATTTATTTACATAGTCTATAACCATTCTTGATGTGCTATATCTTCCACCAGTTGATTTAATAGAATTTTTCATATATGTTAACCATTCTTTTGATATTCCATCTTTATCTTGATTATAATATGCTGGTATTATTTTATTTTCTAAAGTATGGTATAAACTGTTACTATCTGCTTTATCTTGTTCTTCATATGAATCATAATTAGCATTTGTTCCGATTGTCCAGCCATTTGTTCCTGTGTATCCCTCGCACCACCATCCATCAAGAACACTAAAGTTTACAACTCCATTTACAGAAGCTTTTTCACCTGATGTACCAGAAGCCTCCATCGGTCTTCTAGGATTATTTAGCCAAACATCTACACCACTAATTAAATATCTAGAAATTCCAATATTATAATTTTCAAGCACAAATATTTTTCCTTTAAATTGTGGCATCATTGAAACTTCGTGAATATATTTTATTAAGTCTTGACCTTCTTTATCTTGAGGATGAGCCTTTCCAGCAAATATTAATTGAACTGGTCTTTGTTCATCATTCAATATTTGTGTTAGTCTAGCAATATCTTTAAATATTAAAGTAGCTCTTTTATATGTTGCAAATCTTCTTGCAAATCCTATTGTTAAAGCTTTTGGGTTTAATTTATTAACAATTTCTGCAATTTGATCATATCCAATTCCACTACTTACAAATCTTTCAGCAACATTTTGTTTTATTAATCTTATTAATTTTTCTTTTCTTTCAACATGTGCTTCCCAAAGTTTATCATCCGGTATATTATCAATTTTTTCCCAAGTAGAATCTAAATAGATATTATCTTGCCAATATGGTGGTAAATATTCATTAAATAAATCTTTAATATTGGGTGCAAGCCATGAACATGTATGAATTCCATTTGTTACATAAGTTATAGGTGACTCATCTTCTGCAATATTTGGCCATACATCACTAAATAATTCTCTTGAAACCTCTCCGTGTAATTTACTTACACCATTTTTCTTTCCTGCAATTTTAAGAGCTAGTATTCCCATATTAAATCCAGATTCTATTTCATCTCCAGGCATACCTAATCTCAAGAAATCTTCTCTAGAAATTCCAAATTTATCCCAAAAACCATTAAAATATTTTTCTACTAAATTAATATCAAAAACATCATTTCCTGCAGGTACTGGTGTGTGTGTAGTAAATACAGTTTGTACAGTAGCTATTTCTTTAGCCATTTCAAATGATATCTTTTTTTCTTCCATAATATTTTTTATTAGTTCTAATATTAAGAATGATGAATGTCCTTCATTCATGTGATAAACAGAAGGTTGATAATTTAGTGTTTTTAAAAGTTTTACACCTGCCATTCCCAAAACTATTTCTTGACGGATTCTCATTTCTTTATCTCCGCCATATAGTTTAAATGTTATTCCTCTAAGATCTTCATCATTTTGCTCTATATCTGAATCCATCAAATATAATTTAATTCTACCTACATTTATTTGCCATAGTTTTAAATATAATGTTCTTCCATCCATTGGTATATCAATTATTATATCATCATTCATTTTATCTTTTACAGGTGAAATTGGTAAATTATATAAATCTACATTATAATAATCACAGCATTGTTCCCCGCGTGAATTAATTTTTTGATGAAAATATCCATTTTTATATAATAAACCAACAGCAACTAAAGGTATGCCCAAATCACTAGCTGATTTCAAATGATCACCTGATAAAATTCCAAGTCCTCCAGAATAAAATGGAATTATCTCATCTAAACCATATTCAGCTGAAAAATATGCTATTAAATCATTTTTATTGTTTGGATAATTCTTGGTAAACCATGTATTTTTACTATTCATATAATTCTCATAGTTTTCTACCACTTTATCATATTTTTTCAAGAAATCTACATTATTTACTGATTGTTCGATTTTTTCTTGACTAATCAACTTTAAAAATTTAACTGGGTTTCTATCGCTATTTTCCCATAAATCTGGGTCCATTACTTCAAATAATCTTAAAAATTCTGTATTCCAAGACCACCATAAATTATTAGATATTTCTGTTAATTTATTTATTCTTTGTGGTAATTGTGGTACAACAGTAACTCTATTGAATATATACATTATATATCCTCCTTCGTATTTTAAAATTTATTTTCATTCGTCATCCATACAATTTATTATCTATTAAAATACAATTTTTGTCAATTGTTTTACATATTAAATTTAATAAAATTTCACTGCTTTAAAAGTATTATTTTTGACAAAATATTACATTAAAATTATTCTTTTATTACTTTTGTGTTACATGTATTCTTTTTTTAATTTTAATATATTATAATAAATTATATTATTGGAGGATATTATAATGAAATTAAATAGTAAAGAAAATGTAAAGCTTTGTCTAAAATCGCTAATTGCTAAACAACTAGAATATTATTCTGTATTATGTAGGAAATATGAAAGCCTTGCAAAAATTGCAATAGATAAATATAATCTACAAGAAGAGCCTGATAAATCCATTTCTGAACAAGTACAAAGTATATATGGTAAATACCTTTCAAGAGCAGTTCTTCAAGAATTAAGTTTCTTAAAAGACGATAGCCTTGGATTTGACGAAAAAGAGATACAGTTATTTAAAGACTATGCTTGCATTTCATCTAAAATTAATAAATTCACTGAAGCATATGAAAAATTAGATTCAGCTACATTTTCTTATGATAAAAATGGAAATAAATTTTTTTCTCTAGATAAAGATGACATGAAAGAATATCATAAATTCATGAAAATGAATACAATTACTAAAAATTTCGATGATTTTATTAAGCGTAATCCAAAAGTTTATATTGGAAAATATTTCTATGGTAAGTCTATTAAGGCAATAAAAGAAATTAAAGAAATAGATCCTAGTCATATTACAAACTTAGCAAATTATGAAATAAATCCGGCATCCTTTGCAGCAACTATATCAGGCTATGTTGGTTCTTTTGATAAATATCTTAAGAAAAAATGGTCTAAAGAAGAACAACAAAAATATTCAGAACCAATTTCTAAAAGTGATAAATTTAAAAGATTATTTGCTCGAAAAGGTACATTACTAATTGCTACTTCTGTTGCTCTTGTAATTTCTGGTAGTAGAATATATTCTAAAAGTGCAGATGAATTCAATAATCTTTCTGCAACTGAAAATAACAAAAATGGATATCAAGTATATATTGTTGATAGCACACAAGAAGAATTATCAGATATTAAAAATGCGATTGATTCATTGAAAAATTCTCCTACAATTCCAACTCATGAGCAATTATACGAAATAAGAGATATGTTTGATAAGGCATTTTCCGATGTTATTGAAGATTTAATGTATGAAGCATTTGCAGAAAAATACAAGGATTATTATGATATAGAAATAAAAAGTTGTTATGATTTTAATGCTAATTCAAAAAATCCTTATTCTTCAACACCTGATCCAGAAGAATATATAAAAGTTACTGCTAAAAATGCTAAAGATAAAAATGTTACTATGACATTTAGTCACTTTTGGGATACTAGCATTTTAGATAAAAATAACACATTAGGAAATGCCTTTGACCGAGAAGCAGAATTAGATGGTGTTACAACCCGTGAAGATGGTAAGAATTCACCAGGAGTACTTTTCATGAATGATTTAAATCGTCTTAAATCATCATTAGAAAATTATAATGCAAAAACAGATACAGCTAATAAAATATTAGATTTATATAGTACAATGTATGATGAATTAAACCATTTAGCTGGTACAAGATTTCATTTATTTTCTAATAACATGGTTATGGTTGCTACTCCAGAAAAATTAGAAGAAAAAGATTATAATACATATTATGCAACTGACATAGAAGATACAAATGAAGAAAGAAATTAAAAAATAACAAACTTCAACTATTTGTAAATAGTTGAAGTTTATTTATTTTAAAATCATTTTATAAATTAAAATTATTTGGAAGTAGTTCTCCAATAGTATATTCTTGTATCTTACTATCAAATACGGTATATATTTTGAAATCTTTATCTACAAATTCGTTAATAAATTGTCTGCAATATCCACATGGTAAACACTTTTCTGAAGGTTTATCTTTTGGTCCTCCTACAATAACTAATCTTTCAAATTCCTTTTCACCTTCTGATATTGCTTTACAAAATGCAACTCTCTCAGCACAAATGCTTTGAATACCATAATTTTGTACATTACATCCAGTATATCTCTTACCGTTTTTGCACATAACTACAGCTCCAACTGTATAAGGTGTATATTTTGCATATGCATTTTTTCTTGCATTTGTTGCTAAAATAATATCATCTCTTAAATCAACCATTTTACCCTCCTACTTGTTATTTATATTTTCTTATATTCATTAATTTTTTACCACTTTTAGTTTCTTTTTCAACCCCATCAAAAATAAACTTTCCTTTGCCTCGTATAGTTATCTTATCTCCAACATTAATTTTTTTTGAATCTTTAAACTCTATTTCAGAATTCACAAATACTTTTCCCTCTTTAATAATTTCAGTAGCTTTAGCCCTTGAACATTGTGCAAGTTCTGAAACAAAAGCATCTAATCTATTTGAAGGAACTATTATTTTGATATTCTCAAATTCAGCACTTTTATTTGTTATCCTGTTTATATCTTCTACAGTAATTTCTGATTTTTTAAATCTAATTAAATTTTTTAAATCTTGAGCTAGTATTTTTGAAATTTCCGATAAAACAATAATATCAGCTCCATCATCTGTTACTACAATATCACCAAATTTTTCTCTTTTAATTCCTAATTTCATTATCCCACTTAAAAATTCTCTATGTTCATATTTTATATTATTAG
>CANROH010000047.1 GCA_947632185.1 uncultured Clostridia bacterium | reverse complement strand
GATGAAGCAAAAGAATTAGCAATAGTGCCATTAACAGTAGAAAGAATAATAGACTGGGTAGATAATGATGCAACATTTGAAACAGCAAATAATAGTGAAAAAGGAAAATATTGGTTAGCAACAACAGAGGAAGAATTAATAGAAGGTAAATTAATAGGAAAAGACAATTTATATAAAGTTGAAAATGAAGACGGAGAATACTATTACTATAGAGATGAAAAAGGAAGACAATATACAGCTGACCAAAGAAAAAATATAGCAATAAATGTAGGAACAACAGAAGCAAATCCAGAATTGGTAATACCAATTTATCCTGAATCAGCTGGAAAAGAAGATAAAGAAGCATATCCAACAGAGTCATATATAGTAATAGAGATAAACTCAGTATTAGGAGCAGGAACAGATGGAAATAATATGGTGTATGAGAATGTAGCGGAAGTAGCACAATTTAATACAATAGTAGGAAGAAGAACAAATTTTGCAGCAACAATAGGAAACTTAAATATAACAGAAGATGATTCAACACCATTTAAAGAAGCATATGAAGAAGAAGACTCAGCAGGAACAGAAAATGTAAGTTTAATACCACCTACAGGTTTAACAAGGTATAGATTATTTATGGCAGCAAATGGAAAAACAATATTAACAATATTGATAATATCAGTATGTTTAATAGTTGTATCATTAGTGGTAAAGAAAGTAATATTTACAAAAAAGCTATATAAATAGATAACATTTTCCTAATAATAAATTCAAAGTAAAAGGAGTAGTAGAAATACTGCTCCTTTTACTTATAAATTATCAATTATAAGTAAGTATAAACAATAAAAATAAATTGACAAATTTTGAGCTAATATATAAAATAATTTAGACAAAATATAAATACTATAAGTATAAAATATAAAATTAAAATAAATAAGAAACAAAGGAGAAAAAAGTGAATAAAGATAAGATATTAAAAGTAGTAAAATATGTAACACCATCAATAATAGTAACTTGTATATTGTTATTAATATATTTAATGAAAAATATTTACCCATTTGGAAACATGACGATTGTACAGGCTGATTTATTCCAAATGTTTTCACCATTTTATATGCATTTGTGGGATGTTGCGCATGATGGAGCTAGTTTTATATATGAATATAATTTGGGAACCGGAAGTAATATTTTTGGCTGGTACATACTTTTTGGAGGATTTAGTCCAATTACATGGTTAGTGACACTAACTGCTAGAGAAAATATCGTTAATTTTTTATCATGGATGCTAGTGATAAGATTAGCACTTATTGCCTTTACGTCTTATTTATTTTTTAATAAAGTTTATAAAAATGCAAGTAACTTTTGGAAAACAATATTCAGTGTTATGTATGCTTTATGTGGATATGTATTAATTATGCATCCAAATTTTATTTGGTTAGATAATGTTATGCTATTTCCTCTTTTAATATTAGGAATTAAAAAAATAATAGATGATAAAAAAATTTGGTTATATGTTTTAACTTTGTTTTTAAATTTAATTATATGTTATCAAATTGCCTATATGGTTTTATTTAGTATAATATCATGCATGATTATATATTTATTATTGAAAGTAGAAAAAGCTGAAAGAAAGCAGATAGCTTTTTTATTAGGAATAGGTACACTTTTAGCGTTATTACTATCTAGCTTTTTATTGGTTCCTAGTTTAACACAAGCATTAAATTCTGATAGATTGACAGAAGGAAATATTGGCGATTCATTAGATAGTGGTAACTTAATGTATAAAATATCATTTTTACTTTTGTCTCCAATTGCATTATTTGGTTATATTAGTTTGCATAACTATATTAAAAAGGATAGTAAAAACATAATATGCTTAGATTTAATGTTATTGGTAACAGGAATTATTCAAATTATATTTGAAAGAGCAAATATGATATGGCATGGAGGTAGTTACTTAAGTTTTGGATTTAGATTTGGGTTTATTCCAATTTTTGTACTATTGAATGGTGGAATATATTATTTTTCAAAATATAATAAAGAAGATAGTAGCTCAAAAATTGTAATTAATAAGAGATTAATTATTAATTTAATATTATATATTGCAGTTTTTATAATAACTGTACTTGAAATGTTTCATTTAATACCTATTATAAATTACAATATACCTAATACAGAACTTTATGAAGATGGATTTCTTATGTTAATAGAAATTAATATGCTTATTATATTTGCATTTATGATTGCTTTAAATATGAAATCAAAAATCCTTGAGAGAATACTAATTATTCTAATATTTATAGCATCACTTATTACTTTTTGTTTTTGCTATATAGGGGTATCGCCAGAATATAGAGGTGGTAAAGAATGGTCAGATGAAGGATTAGAAATTGCTAATAGTTTAGTAAGAGATTTTAATTTAGAAAACGATAATAGTTTATACAGATATAGAGATTCTGAAAGAACATTAAATGTAAATTATCCACTTATTACAAAAACACCATCAATATCTTCATGGTTACATTTAATTAGCCGGAAATCAAAAACATGTTTATGACAAATTGGGATATAGCACTCACATAACAAAACTAGAAGATACTGGAGGTACTATATTTTCTGATGCAATTTTGAATATTAAATATTTGTTTTCTAAATCTGAATTAGAAGAAGAAACATATAATTACATTGGTAAATCAATAGATGATATACGGATTGTATGAATATAAAAATGTATTGCCAATTGGTTTGATTTATGATGTGGAGCAAAGAGAAGAGGATATTCCAGAGGGATTATATCCTTTTGATGTACAAAATTATTTATATCAAAAATTAACTAATCAAGAAGATGATATATTAAAAAAAGTAACAAAAGCAAAAATACAAATAGAGAATTATTTGGATAGTAAAGATGTAAACTTCCAAATAGATATTGAAGGAAAATCATATCTTTATTTTTTAACAAAGGATAAAATGTATGATATTTTTGAGATATATGTTAATGGAAACCTTATAAATATACCAACATTAAATTCATATATAAACACACAATATCCTAATAAAGCAAATAACGGAATAATAAAATTAGGATTATATGAAAATGAAACTGTAGATGTCAAAATTTTTATGCCAGAATGGGCTGATATTAATGATATAGAGTTTGCAACATTAGATATAAAACAGTATGAGCAGATGTTCTCTTTATTTGAAAATCAAGAAAGTAAAGTAGAAGTAAATAATTCTAAAATTACGGTATTTGCAAAAACAGATAGTGAAAATAAAACAATCTTTTTACCAATTACTTATGACGAAGGCTGGAAAGCTACGTTAAATGGAAAAGATGTAGCTATACATAGAGTATTTGATACTTATATGGCAATAGATTTAGAAAGCGGTGAAAATACAATTGAATTAAACTTTACTCCTAAAAATTTGAAATTAGGTATTGCAATTAGTTTCGCCACTCTTGTTATTGTTTTATTATATATAGTATTTAAAAAATATTTTAAAAACTTAATGGAAAATACAATATTACATAATATTGCTTATTATTTGTACATAGGTTTAGTTATAGTGTTTTATTTGTATGTATATGCTAATAGTATTATACAAACTATGATAGATCGTTTTAACTAAGATAAGAATGATTAAATTCGTTGACAGTAAATATAATAGAGTGATATACTCAATTTCGAAAAGAACGATAAGAAGTGAGGAAAATTGATTTATGTCAATAAGCACAGTGTTATTAGTAAAAGAAGAGGAAGAAAACTTAAAAAAGATGTTACCTATTTTAAAATCAATATTGGAAAAAATAGGTGAAGAAAATGAAATTATTATAATAGACTCAAAGAGTAAAGATAATACACAAAAAGTATGTAACGAAAATAATGTTAAATATATAGTAAATGAAGATGAGAAATTAAGTTATGCAGGTGCTTTTAGAACTGGAATAAAGTATGCTCAATATGATAAATTCTTAATATTAGATTGTGATTTTTCACATGATCCAAATGTGATTCCAGACATAAATGATAAGTTTAATGAAGGTTATGATATTGTTATAGGTTCTAGATATACTAAAGGTGGAAAAACGGACGATTACTTTTTATCTAAAATTATGTCTAGAACATTGAATTTAATTTATAGAATTTTATTACATATAAAACCAAAAGATATTTCTACAAGTTTTAGAATGTATGATACTAAACAATTAAAACAAATATATATAGAATCAGAGCATTTTGAAATACAAGAAGAGATTATTTTTAAAATGATACAAAATAATAAAGATATAAAAATAGCAGAAATTCCAATATACTTTAGTAAAAGATTATATGGAGAGTCAAAAAGGGATATGATTCCTTTTATAAAGGCATATTTAAAATCTATTGTAACATTGATTAAAATAAAATCTAGCATGAAGGGTGAAAATGAATGAAAAAAGTAGTAGTTATTATGGCAGGAGGAAAAGGAAAAAGACTGTGGCCAATTAGTAAAGAAGAATTACCAAAACAATTTTTGCCATTAGTAAAAAAAGATACTATGTTGGAACTTACAGTAAAACGAGCCATGAAAATAGTAGATGCAAAAGATATTTATATTGTAACACAACCAGAGTATATAGAAATTACAAAAAGTCAAATAAAAAATGTGCCATCACATAATATATTAGCAGAGTTTAATTTAAAAAGTACAACAGAAGCTATTGCTTATGCTACAGCAATTATTCAAAAAAAGTATGGAGATGCTATTACTATTGTTTTTCCATCAGATCATGCTATAAAGGAAGAAAATAAGCTAATTTCTGCTATTGAAGAAGCAGAGCAGTTGGCTAATAATAATCATATTGTTACTTTGGGAATTATTCCAGAATATCCAGAAGTAAATTATGGTTATATCGAAAAAAGCGATATACAAGAAAAAAAGAATATATATAAAGTAAAACAATTTAAAGAAAAACCAGAGTATAAAGTAGCAAAAAAATATTTTGAGGATAAGAAACATTTATGGAATTCTGGTATATATATTTGGAAAAATACATTTATTTATCAAGAATTTGCTAAATATTTACCAGATATTTATTTAAAAATGAATGAATTACTACAAGATAATACTAATAAAAATAAAGATGACAAAAAATTTGTTAGTATTAAAACAAAATCAATTGATTATGAAATATTAGAAAAGACATCTGATATTTATGTGGTACAAGTAAACTTTAAATGGACTGATATAGGAACTTATAAAACTTTGAAAAAATTAAAAAAGAAAGATAAATATAATAATACTATAGAAGGAAATGTAATTGTACAGAATTCTAAAAATAATATTATTCTTTCTAAAGAAAAACAAATTGTTGCTTTAGGACTTGAAAATTTGGTAATTGTAGAAACAGAAAAAGAAATATTAGTTATGAATGCAGAAAATCAAGATATTTGTGTTAATGATATATTGACAGAAACAATAAACAAATAAAATAGATATGTCTCTTAGTTTATGTATTAAATATAAATTAAGAGATTTTTTATTAAATTTTTAAAAATTAATTGACACTATGATAAAAATATTGTATTATAATCAAAATTTATGAACTAGAAATTTTTAGTTATTCAATAATTCTTGGGCGTTCGCCTGAATTTCCAATAAAATTAAAATTTGAAAATTAAATTAAGAAAGGACTGATGCGTACTTGATATCTATTGTAAAGAGTATGTCTTTACAGGGACTTGAAGGAATTATAATAAATGTTGAAGTAGATATTTCGGCAGGAATGCCTTGTTGGGATATAGTTGGCCTGCCAGATACTAATATTAGAGAATCAAAAGAAAGAGTAAGAACGGCTATAAAAAATTGTGGGATAGAAGTTCTAAGCAGAAAATATATTATTAATTTATCTCCAGCATCGATAAGAAAAGATGGGGCAATTTTAGATTTAGCAATAGCAATTGGTGTTTTATGTTCTATGGGAATTATAAGAAAAAATAATTTAGAAGAAACAATATTTATAGGAGAGCTTTCTTTAGATGGAAAATTAAATAAAGTAAATGGAATATTGCCTATATGTATAGAAGCTGTTAAGAATGGAATAAAAAGAATTATACTTCCAGTAGAAAATGCTAAAGAAGCAGCTATAGTAGATAATATAGAAGTAATTGGAGTAAAAAATTTATCTCAAGTAATTGATTTTTTTAATAATAAAATTGTAATACAAGCAGAAAAAAATCCTTCAAAAGATTTGAATTATAAAAAACAAAATTTTGAGCTTGATTTTTCTGAAGTGAAAGGTCAAAAACTTGTAAAAAGAGCTTTAGAGGTTGCAGCTGCTGGAGGTCATAATTGCTTGTTAATAGGTCCACCTGGAACAGGAAAAACAATGCTTGCCAAAAGAGTACCAACTATATTGCCAGATTTAACTTTTAAAGAAGCATTAGAAATTACAAAAATACATAGTGTGGCTGGAATTTTAAATGAAGGACATTTAGTTTCAGAAAGACCTTTTAGAAGTCCACATCATACAATCACAGAAAAAGGTTTGATAGGTGGCGGAAAAATACCAAAACCAGGGGAAGTAAGTTTAGCACATTTAGGTGTTTTATTTTTAGATGAATTACTTGAATTTAATAAAAATACTTTAGAAGTTTTAAGAGGGCCTATTGAAGATAGAATGATAAATATAAGTAGAGTTGGAATAAATGTATCATATCCATGTAATTTTATGGCTATTGCTAGCATGAATCCATGTCCATGTGGTTATTATGGAAGTAAAATAAAAGAATGTTTATGTACAGAAAAACAAAGAATTGCATATAGATCAAGATTAAGTGGACCAATGATGGATAGATTTGATATTCATATACAAGTACCAGACATAAATTATAAAGAAATGGAAAATGAATATTCTGAAAATTCTATATCAATAAAAGAAAGAGTAAATAAGGCTAGAAAGATTCAAAGTATAAGATATGAAAAACTTTCAATTTATTCTAATTCTGAATTAACACCTAGTTTAATTAAAAAATATTGCAAGCTTGATGAAGGGGCTAAAATTATTTTTACTAATTCTTTGGAAAAAATGAAAATTAGTACAAGGGCATATTCAAAAATATTAAAAGTATCAAGAACCATTGCTGATTTAGAAGGTAGTAGAAATATAGAAGTAAATCATATTTTGGAAGCATTGCAATATAGATGTTTAGATAAATTATAAATAAAATATATTGTTTCTAAATAAGATAAAGGAGGAAGATGGAGTATAAGATAATTGAATATAATGATTTTCCAAATAAATTAAAAAAAATAAAAAAAGCACCGCAAAAATTATATTTAATAGGAAATCAAGATTTGTTATATGAAAATTCTTTTGGTATTGTAGGAAGTAGAAAAGTAAGTGAATATGGAATAAAAAATTGTGAAAATTTTACAAAGGAACTTGTTTTAAGAGATATACCAATAGTAAGTGGAATGGCAATAGGAACAGATACTGTAGCTCATAAAACTACAATAGAATATGGAGGAAAAACAATTGCTGTTTTAGGCAGTGGTTTTAATAATATTTATCCTAAGGAAAATATAAGACTTTTTAATGATATTATTAAAACAGGTGGATTGATTGTTACAGAGTTTGAGCCTGAAGAAAAGCCATTAAAAGAAAATTTTCCTAAAAGAAATAGAATTATTACGGCACTTTCTGAAGGTATTTTAGTTATAGAAGCAGCGTTTAGAAGTGGAACAAGCATAACCGTAAGAAATGCAAAAGAACAAGGAAAAATAGTATTTGCATTACCTGGTAAGTTAGATAGTTATTTAGGTGTAGGTGTAAATAATATGATTAAAAAGGGAGCATTTTTAACTACATCAATAAAAGATATACTTGAGAATTATCCACAATTTAAGAATAGATTGAGGAAAACTATAAAGAGAAATAAAAGTATTTGTGCAGAAATAAAAGATGAATATAAAAAAATTTATGAATTGCTAGATGAAGGAAATTATTATATAGACGAAATTGTAGAAAAAACTAAACTAGATTTAAAAGATACATTAATTTTATTAACTAATATGGAGCTTGAAGAACTTATAATTCAAGAAAATGATGGAAAATATAAAATAGCAAAGGAGAAGTGATTTTTATAAAAATAAATTATAATTTTCATAATAGAGATATTGGAATAATTGGAGAAAAAGAAGCAGCCAAGTTTTTAAGAAATATTGGATATGTAATTTTATCACAAAATTTTTTTGCACGAGAAGGAGAAATAGATATTGTAGCAAAAGATAAAGATGAATACATATTTGTTGAAGTAAAAACTAGAGTTTCAAAAAAATATGGCACTCCTGTTGAAGCAGTAAACGATACAAAGAAAAAACATATATTATCAACAAGCCAATATTACATATATAAATATGGGTTAGAAAATAAATACATCAGATTTGATATTATAGAAGTATATATAAATGGCAAAAATAAATTTGTAAATCATATAAAAAATGTATTTTTTTAATTAAAACTATATAAAATACTTGTCTAATAAATAAATTACATATATAATACCTTTGGACGAGTTTATGAATAGGAGAATATTAATTAATGAATAGTAAAGAATGGAAAAAATGGTTATTTTGGTTTTCTTTTGCTGTTGCATCTATAATCGTATATAAAACTATTGATAGTGTAAGTCAAGTATTTACAGTAATAGGTGGTTTTTTTAAAATGTTAATGCCATTTTTAATGGCAATACTTACAGCTTATATACTATATATACCTTGCAAAAGTACAGAAAATGTATTAAAAAAGGCAAAGTTAAAATTTATAAGAAAACATGCAAGAGGTATAAGTGTATTATTAATATATTTAACTGTTATATTAATAATTTTTATAATAATTAACTTTATTTGGCCTAATCTATCATCAAGTGTAACTGATTTAGCAAATAACATACCAAGTTATTATAATAGTGCTATAGAATATTTTTCTAACCTTGACGAAGATTCAATATTATATAAATTAAATATAGAAGAATATGTTAGTAAACTGAAAGATATAAAGATTGAAAAAGAAATTGTTAAATGGATTAATTTTGATAACATAAGCTCTTATATAAAAGGAATTGTTGGAGCAACTAATATAATATTTGATGCTTTTGTAACAATAGTTGTTTCAGTATATATGTTATTAGAACGAAATGATATAAAAAGCTTTTTACAAAATTTATCTAAAGCCATGTTTGATAAGAAAACTAATGATGCAATTGCAGGATATTATAAAAAAACAAACAGTATATTTTTTAGTTTTATAACAAGTCAACTTTTAGATGCATTTATTGTTGGAATAATAACATCAATAGCAATGTCCTTAATGAAGGTAAAATATGCTGTTTTACTAGGTTTTATAATAGGATTATTCAACATTATTCCTTATTTTGGAGCGATAGTAGCAGTAATAATTGCAGTTATAATAACTATTTTTACTGGAGGATTTACTCAAGCAATGTGGGTTGCAATAGTTACGATAATTTTACAACAAATAGATGCTAATATAATAAATCCTAGAATATTAGGAAATTCTCTAAATCTAAGTCCTATACTAGTTATATTTGCTGTAACCTTTGGAGGAACATATTTTGGTGTATTAGGAATGTTTTTAGGAGTACCAATAATAGCATTTTTAAAAGTTATTCTTAATGATTTTATAAATTATCAACAGAACAAGAAAAACTTAGCAAAAAAAGCTTAAAATCATTTTAAATATTCGCTTTAATAATTAATTAAAAAAATGGACTTTTGAAACTATACTTTTAGCAGGATAGTTCCAAAAGTCCTATTTATTTTATTAAATAATTAGTTATCAATATTTATTTTTAAATTATCTAAAGTTTCATTAATAATATCTGTGTAATCATTTAAGTCTTCTGAAGGAAATTCAAAATCAATAATATAATATCTATCATTAATTTCAATCCAAATTACTTGTAAATAATATGTTACATTAGTTTGAGAATCTAAATAATTGAAACTATATGTATAACCTAAACTATCATTTATAGTAAATTGGCCTAAATCTGATATATTTGAAACATCATTAAATTCTTTTGTGTAAGTATCTATATCAGCACTTACTATATCAAATAATTTACGGTTTGATAGTAAATTTTCACATGAAACAAAAATTCCTAAATTTTTATTAGATTTAAGTTGTAAAGAACGATTATTTTCAGGAGTTACTTGATAAAGTCCATATTTTTCTGGTAGAGTTAAAATAATAGAATTATTTTTATCAGTAAATGTGTTATATGAGTCTGGAATTTTTTCCTCTGGCTTTGCAAATAAAATTTTTATAATTATAATGCTAGATATTATAATTATACATAACGCAAGAACTATGACAAAAATAATTTTTTTAATATTTAATTCTTTATGAAAACTATAAATTTCGTTCATAATACTCCTCTCAATAATAGTATACTAATACATTTTTTACTAAAAATCAATACAAATGATTTAATATCAATAAATACAGAATAATGTATAAAAAATTCTGTATAGTTTTCTTTTACCTAAATCCCTAAGAAAAATTAAAAAAATGCTTGACTACTGTTACATAAATGTTATATAATAATCTAGTCTTTTTAGGGGCATAGTGCGTCTTTTTGCCACTAAAAATCAATATAATTAAAGTTTAATAGGAGGAATTGAATAGAAGAGGAACTATTTTTAGAAAATGTTTTTTGGCAGGGACGTTTTCAAAAAATAACAACCTTCTGTTGCAAGAGGGACCTATTAGACAATAATATATTACCTGCTAAATATAAAGAGAAGGTGGTATTTTATTTTGGGAAAAGTAAATGTTAAAGACATTGTACATGAAAAAAGTGTACGTAAAACTTTTTCTAAGATTGGAGATTTCGTAGAAATTCCAAATCTATTAAAAGTTCAAAAAGACTCTTACGATTGGTTTGTTAAAGAGGGCTTAGGTGAAGTATTAAGAGATGTTTCACCAATAGAAGATTACTCTGGTAATCTAGTATTAGAGTTTTTCGACTATTACATGGAAGACAAAACAAAATATTCTTTAGAAGAAGCAAAAGAAAGAGATGCAACTTATTCTACAAGGTTGCATGTTAAGGTAAGATTAATTAACCGTGAGACAGGAGAAATCAAAGAACAAGAAATCTACTTAGGTGATTTTCCACTTATGACAGATAGTGGAACCTTTGTTATAAACGGTGCAGAAAGAGTTGTAGTAAGCCAGTTAGTTCGTTCACCAGGATGTTATTATGATTCAAGTTATGATAAAATTGGTAAGAAACTTTATACAGGTTCAGTAATGCCAATAAGAGGAGCTTGGATTGAATATGAAACAGACAGTAATGATGTTTTTTGGGTAAGACTAGATAGAACTAGAAAATTACCAGTTACTTGTTTGTTAAGAGCTATAGGTTTAGATACTGACGAAAAAATAATTGATTTTTTCGGAGAAGAAGATAAAATTTTAGCAACAATAGCTAAAGACCCAATTAAGACAGCTGATGAATCTTTAATAGAAATTTATAAAAAATTAAGACCAGGAGAACTTCCTACAGTAGATGCTGCTAGAAATTTGTTTGATGGATTGTTCTTCGATAATAGACGTTATGATTTATCAAAAGTTGGTAGATATAAATATAATAAGAAGTTAAATTTAGCTTCAAGAATAGCAAATCATATTTCATATGAAACAATAGTAAATCCTGAAACAGGAGAAGTATTAGTAGAAAAAGATGAAAAAATTTCAAGAGAAGTTGCAAAAGCTATTCAAGACGCAGGAATAAATGTAGTTTATATAAATATAGAAGGTAAAAAAGCTAAAGTTATAGGAAATGGAACAGTAGATATAAAAGCATATATTGATCCTAAAATTGCAGAAGAATTAAAAATTAAAGTTGATGTTAATTATGGAGTTTTAAAAAACATATTAGAAACAACTAAAAACGATAAAGAGTTAAAAAAGGCTTTAGAAGATAATTTAGATGAATTAGTACCAAAACATATTGTTACAGAAGATATATTAGCATCAATAAATTACTTATTAAACTTAGAATACAATACTTATATTACAGATCCAGCTAAACCAAAATTAGCTTATATAGATGATATAGATCATTTAGGAAATAGACGTATTAGATGTGTTGGAGAACTTTTACAAAATCAATTTAGAATTGGTTTAACAAGACTTGAAAGAGTTGTTCGTG
>CANROH010000046.1 GCA_947632185.1 uncultured Clostridia bacterium | reverse complement strand
AAAAAATTTAAGTTATCTTTTACAAAAAGTGAAGGTTTTGATTATTATGTTGGAACAAGAATAAGAAATCAAAAAGTATATGATGAATTGGTGAAAAAAACTGGAAAAGAAAATAGTGATTTCTTTCCTAAATATAGAGGTTAGATAATATTTAGAAAGGCATAAAAATGAAATTAGATATATATTTTGAACCTAACTATGGAAAACTATATCAAAAAATTGAAAATGGACAAGCTAAAATATTTGAATATGAAGATGAAAATGGAAAAATTAGTAATCAATTTTTAGTAAGACAAATTCCCGAAAAAGTTAATGAAGAAATTTATTATGATTTAGTAACACCATATGGATATGGTGGACCAATTATAGAAAGATTAAACGGAGAAAAAGAAAAACTATTAGAAAAATTTGAAAAAGAATTTTCAAAATACTGTTTAGAAAATAAAATTGTGAGTGAGTTTGTTAGATTTCATCCAATAGTAAAAAACTATGAAGACTTCGGAAAAATGTATAATGCCGTTTATATGAGAAAAACTTTAATTACAAAACTCGATGAAGAAGATCCTATAAAAAATCAATTTTCTAAAAGTTGTAGAAAAAATATAAGACAAGCTTTAAATAAAGGGATAACTTATAAAGTTACAAAATCACCAGATAATTTGTCTAATTTTAAAGAAATATATTATTCTACAATGGATCGAAATAATGCAACAGATTATTATTATTTTGATGATGATTATTTTAATGATATTTTGAAAAATTTTAAAGAGAATGTTCTTTTAGTTGAAGCAATTTATGAAAATAAAACAATTGCATGTGGATTATATTTTGTATACAATAATACAATTCATATACACTTATCTGGAACGTTGACTGAATATTTATATTTGTCACCAGCTTATATACTTCGCTATGCAGTTACTTTATGGGGAATAGAAAATGGTTATAAATTAATTCATCATGGTGGTGGAACTTCAAATAGTGAAGAAAATAGCTTATATTTATTTAAAAGAAATTTTGCTAAAATTTATGATACAGATTTTTATATAGGAAAAAAAATATGGAATGAAGAAATTTATGATAAATTATGTATTATAAAAAATGTTGATAAAAATGAAGATTTTTTCCCAGCATATAGAAAATAAGGAGATAAAAATGCAAATTAAAAATAAGATAAAAAACTTATTAAAAACAAACCAATTAGTATATAATGTTTTTGCATATAGCTTTAGTGCTATTTTTAGTGTACTAAAAATATTTATAAGAATTGATAATCATATAATTCTTATAAATTCCTTTGGCGGAAAAAAATATGATGATAGCCCTAGAGTTATTTTTGAATATATGAAAACTCAAGAAAAATATAAAAAATATAAAATATATTGGGCATTTGAACATCCTGAAAATTTTGAGGTAGAAGGTGCAGAGAAAGTTAAATCAGATACTTTAAAATATTTCATAATTGCCTTAAAGGCAAAGTATTGGATAACAAATTCTGCTATTGAAAGAGGATTAAAATTTAAGAATAAAAATACAATTTATATCAACACATGGCATGGAAGTCCTATAAAAAAGATAGGTTTAGCAGCAAATAGTGGACAAAAAATTCTATTCCAAGGAAGTAATTGCGATATTAGATATGCTCAAAGCGAATATGAAATTGAAGTTTCTGCAAAGTCTGGAACCTTACCAAAAGAAAAATATGTTTTAGTTGGGTTGCCAAGAAATGATGAACTTTTTTCAGTAGAGCAATCAGAAATCAATGAATTAAGAAAAAAATTAGGTGTTCCAACTGATAAAAAGGTTATTTTATATGCACCAACATTCAGAGATTGGACAAGAGATAGCAATGGTTGTATAATTGCACCACCTATTGATATAAATAAGTGGAAAGAGAAATTATCAGATAAATATATTATATTTTTTAGAGCCCATTATGAGATTAATAATATATTAGGTATTAAAGATGATGAGTTTATACATAATATGACAGATTATCCTAATTTAAATGAATTAATGAAGGTGTCTGACATATTAGTTTCCGATTATTCAAGCATCATGTTTGATTATTCTATTTTAAAAAGACCTATTTATAGTTATTGTTATGATTATGAAGAATATTTAGAAAAAAGAGGAATGTACATAGATATAACAAAAGAATTACCAAATGGAATTTGCAAAACAGAAGATGAATTATTACAACAAATCTTAGATTGCGATTTTGAAGTGCAAAAAGAAAAAACAACTAAATTTCAAAAAAAATATGTTCAAAATGATGGTAATGCAAGAAAATATATAGATAAAATTATTTTATAGGAGGAAAAAATGAAAGCAGTAATTTTAGCCGCAGGCTTTGGAAGTAGATTAAGGCCTTTTACAGAAGTAATACCTAAATGTATGATAGAAGTAAATAATGTAAAAATAATTGAAAAACAAATATCTAATTTAGTTAGAAATAATATTAGATTAGAAGATATTGTAGTAGTTGTTGGATATAAGAAAGAAAAAATAGAAAGATATATAAATGAAGTTTATAAAGGTGTTAAGATAATTTTTAATAAAGATTATGAAACAACTAATAATATGTATTCTTTGAATTTAGCTAAGGATTTTGTTAAGGATGAAGAATTCCTTTTAATGAATGCAGATGTATATTTTGAAGAAGAAATAATAAAAGAATTAATTAATTCAAAGCATGGTAATTTGATTGTTTGTGATGATGGAATTTATATAGAAGAATCAATGAAAATAACTAAACAAGAAGGTAAAATAAATAAGATAAGTAAAGCTATATCTAAACAAGATGCTTATGGAGTTTCAATAGATGTATATAAAT
Organism: uncultured Clostridia bacterium; assembly: GCA_947632185.1. Classification (GTDB taxonomy): domain Bacteria; phylum Bacillota; class Clostridia; order TANB77; family CAG-508; genus Scatovivens. Next base: position 9,407 of record CANROH010000046.1, on the reverse strand, counting down.
TTTCAAAGAAAGCAAATATAGATTTATTTAATATAATACATAATATAATATATATAGAAAAAAACATTAATTCTTGGACAGAAGTTGCCATAGATATGTTATTTGAAAAACAAGATTTTTACTCTTTAGACATGAAATATAGATGGGTAGAAATAGATAATTTAAATGATTTAAAACATGCTGAAGAAATATTTTAAGGAGTTTTTATGATAACAGAAGATATTAAAAGAAAAGAGTTATTTTTACTGGATTTAGATGGTACATTATATATAGAAAATCATTTAATAAAAGGTAGTACGGAATTTATTGAATTATTAAAAAAACAAAATAAAAAATTTATATTACTTACTAATAATTCTTCTAAAAGTAGTAATAAACATTTAGAAAAAATAAATAATTTAGGAATTGATGCAAAAAAAGAAAATATTTTTACATCTGCTCAGGCTACTAGTATATATTTGAAAAATATAAAGGAAAAAGCCAAAATATATGTTGTTGGCACGGAATCATTAAAAGACGAATTAAGAAATCAAGGTTTTATAATTTGCGAAAATGCAAAAGAAGATATTGATTTTTTAATTATTGGTTTTGATATTGAACTAAATTATAAAAAAATAGAAGATGCATGTTATTTGTTAGATAAAGGTGTGGAATATATTGCTACTAATCCTGATTTAGTTTGTCCTATAGAAAATGGGAGATTTATACCTGATTGCGGTTCTATTTGTAATATGCTAAAAACTGCAACTAATAGGGAACCTAAATTTATAGGAAAACCAAGAAGAGAAATGATTGATATTATATCAAAAATGGAAAACATACCACTAGATAAAATAGCGATAGTAGGAGATAGATTATATACAGATATTGCTTGTGGAATTAATGCTGGGATTACTAGTATATGTGTTTTATCTGGGGAATCAAGTAAAGAAGATATAGAAAAAAGTATTTATAAACCTACATATGTTGTAGATTCAATAAATGATATATATGAAATATTAAAATAAATTTTTTGAAAGGATTGACATGGAATTAATAAAAAAATATAAACCGTATATTTTAGATTTATTCTTAAATACAATAGGATTTGCAATTTATATAGCATCTCAACATCTTATATTATTACCTATTTTAGATAAAATTGCAGATGAAACTATATATTCGAGTGTTGTACTTTACATATCTATTTTAAATTTAATTTGTTCAACTACAGGTGGAACTCTTGGTAACGTGAGATTAATAAAAAATAGTGATTATGAAGAAAAACATACACTAGGTGATTTTACAAGAATTCTATTAGTATCCTCAATAATTATTGCTGTGATAGGTTTTCCTATTACTGTATATATTACGAAATCTTTTATAGAAAGTATTTTTTTAATTCTTACAATACTAATTTCTAATGTAAGATTATATTCAACTTGCTATTATAGATTAGAAAATAAATATAATAAAGTTATTATTCAAAATTCAATTTATTTTGGTGGAGTAATATTAACATTATCAATTTTCTATTTTCTTAAAAAAACATATTTACTTTTATTTATACCAGAATTGTTATGTTTTATATATAGTTTAAAATCGTGTGATTTATTAAAAATGAAATTAACTAAAACCGTAGAAATGATATCTACTGTTAAGGATTTTATAAAAATAGGTGTAGTTTCATTTTTTGCAAATTTAACAAGTTATTTTGATAGATTTGTTATTTATCCAATGTTTGGAGCAACATCTCTTGCAGTATATTTTGCAGTAAATTCAATGTCTAATTTGTTTAATTTGGTAACAACTCCAATATCAACAGTAATTTTATCTTGGGTTTCAAATGTAAAAGGAGAAAATACCAAAAATAAAATATTAAAATTAACGATATTAGCAAATGTACCGATAGTTTTATTTGTAACAATAGTAGCAATTCCAGTTACATACATAGCATTAGCAATATTATATAACCAATATTTAAGTGCAGATAATATAACAATATTGATAATTACAACTTCTATGGTTACAGCAATTGGTGTAGCTGTTTCACTTGTTAAATCAGTATTACTTAAATTCTGTAGTGCAAATAAATTAGTAATAGCTTATTTTATATATTTTATAGTTTTGATTATAGCATCATATTTTTTAAGTCGAAAAATTGATTTAATAGGTTTTACTATAGCAAATATTATTTCAAAAACAGTTTTGTTATTATGTTTTATAGTAATGTTAATTAATTCTAAAAGTAAAATGGAAAATGAAGGAGAAAAAAATGAATTTTAGATGGTATTTATTTTGGTTACAAGATTTTATAATAAATAGAGGAATGACTTGGAAAGCTTATAAAGATATAAAGAAAACATATTATTCTGAAAATAAGAATAATGATGAAAAAATAAAAGAATTATTAAAACATGCAAACGAAACAACTGAATTTTATAAAGGAAAAGGATTAGAATTATCAGATTTTCCTATAATGACAAAAAGAGATTTTTTAGATAATTATGATAAAATACTTTCAAATAAATATAAAGGAAAAATATTACATTCAATGTCTACTAGTGGTTCAACAGGCACACCATTTAGAGTTGTACAGGATAGGAGAAAAAGATGTAGAGTTATAGCATCAATATTGTTTTTTGGACAACTTTGTGGATATACTTTTGGTGAAAGACAAATGTTTTTTAGAGCTTGGGTGAATGATGTAAAGAAAAGTAATTTGAAAAAGTTTTTACAAAATATGGTAACAGAAGATATTTCTAAAATGGATGATAAAGAATTACAACATTTAGAAAAAGTTTTAACAAAAGATAAAAAAATAAGAAATATATTAGCTTATGCTCATACGTTAGATGATATATCCACTTATTTATTAAATAAAGGTTATACGTCTAAAGATTTTTCTGTTACATCTATTATAGCGGGTTCAGAGACTCTAGAAAATAAAACAAGACATAATATAAAAAAATTATTTGATTGTAATGTTGTTTCTAGATATTCAAATCAAGAAAATGGAATATTAGCCCAAAATTGTTTAGAAAGCGATAATGATTTTCATTTGAATTATGCAAATTATCATTTTGAATTTTTAAAGTTAGATGAAGATAAACCTGCAGAAGAAGGAGAAATTGCAAGAATAGTTATTACAGATTTATACAATTATGCTTTTCCAATGATTAGGTATGATACAGGTGATTTAGCTATATTTGGACAATCAAGTTGTTCACATAAAGAACTAGTTATGAAAGAAGTTTATGGAAGAAGACTTGATTTAATTTATGATACAAATGGAAATTACATAAACCCACATACAATATCAATTATAATGAGAAAAGTAAAAAAAATAAAGCAATATAAGTTTACTCAAATTGAAGAAAAAGAATATAAAGTTTCTTTAAATGTAGAAGAAGGATTTGATTTTGAGAAAGAAATAGAAAAAGATTATAAAGAATTAATAGGTAAAGATGCTATAATTACTTTTGAATATACAGATGAGATACCTGTAATGAGTTCTGGAAAAAGAAAATTTGTAGAAAATCTATTTAATAAAGACAACTAAAATTAAATATTAAAAATGTTTTTAATGCAAGAAGAAAAGAGGAATCTTATGAAGAAAATAGTTATTATTGCACAATATACTTCAATACCAGGAGAAAACGGAAATAGCAGATTTAAATATATTATAGAAAAACTAATAGATAAAGAAAAAAATCAAGTTGAATTAATAACAACAAAATTTTATCATAAAACTAAAAAACATAGAACGATAAGTAATGATGAAATACCAAATGAAGGATATAAAGTAACATTACTTGATGAACCAGGATATAAAAATAATATATCTTTAAAAAGATTTTATTCACATCATGTGTTTGCTAAAAATTTAAAAAAACATTTGGAAAATATTGATAAGCCAGATATTATATATGTTGCAGTGCCTTCATTTGAGATGGCAAAAGTAGTATCAAAATATGCTAAGAAAAATAATGTAAAATTTATTATAGACATTCAAGATTTATGGCCAGAAGCATTTAAAATGGTATGTAATATACCAGTCTTAAGTGATTTAATATTTTATCCATTAAAAAGACAAGCTGATTTTGTATATAAAAATGCAGATGAAATAATTGCAGTTTCTGATACATATGCTAATAGAGCATTAAAAGTTAATAAAAAAGTGTCAAAAGCAGTATCTGTTTTTTTAGGAACAGATTTAGATGAATTTGATAAAGCTAAAAAAGATTATCATATATTAGAATCTGATGGACTATTTAGAATTGCTTATATAGGTACATTGGGATATAGTTATGATTTAAAATGTACAATTGATGCTTTAGAGATTTTAAAGAAAAAAGGAATAACTAATCTTTTATTTGTTGTAATGGGAAGTGGACCTTTGCAAAAAGAATTTGAAGAATATGCAAAAGAAAAAAATATTGATTGTGAATTTACAGGAAGATTAGATTATGAAGAAATGGTTGGAAAGTTATGTTCATGCGATATTGCTGTAAATCCGATTACTAAAGGTGCTGCACAAAGTATTATAAATAAAGTTGGCGATTATGCTGCTAGTGGACTTCCAGTAATTAATACACAGGAAAGCTTAGAATATAGAAAACTTGTAGATGATTATGAAATTGGTTTTAATGTAGAAAACGGAAATGCAAATGGATTAGCTGATAAAATAGAAATTTTATATAATGATGAAAACTTAAGAAAGAAAATGGGACAAAATAATAGAAAATTAGCTGAAGAAAAATTTGATAGAAAGAAAACTTATTTAGCAATAAAAGAATTATTAGAAAAATAAGTTATTAAAATTGTTTAAAGTGAGGGAGAATTAAAAACAGATGATAGAAAAGGGAATTTTAGCAATATTAAGTTTTATAGTAGTGCCTATATCTTTAGGGTTTTTATTTACTAGATTTATAAATAAAGAAAAAAACAGTATTTTATTTGCATTTGTTATAGGATATTTAGTAGAGTTTGCAATTTGTGAATTAATTTCTGTTCCAATGATTTTTTTAAAATGTAAATTTACAACACTTTTATATACATATAGTATAATTGTTGGAGTATTAGCTATTATTTCGATAATAATAAATTTTAAAAATATTAAAGAAATAATTACAATCAATATAGATGAAATAAAGAAAACTCCAAAAATATTATGCTTACTATGTATTTTTTTAATAGGAATACAGATTTATGTATTTGCGGGATTTATGCATGTAGATGAAGATGATGCATTTTATGTTGGTACTTCTGTTACTACTGTTCAAACAAATTCTTTATTTAAATATGATCCAGCAACAGGAGCTTTGGATGGAGAGAATGCAAAAATTAGATTTATATTAGGACCTTTTTCATTATTTATCAGTATAATTTCAGGAATATTAAATACGCATCCTACAATAGTATCTCATCTAATATATCCAATTGCTATTATACCAGTAATCTATTTTCTATATTATCTTATTGCAAAGAAACTTTTTAAAGAAGATAGAAAATCTATATTTATGTTTTTGATTTTGATAAATATTATAAATATGTGGGGAGCATATTCTGGAAAAAGTAATTTTTCATATTTGTTGTTTAGAATATGGCAGGGAAAGGCGATGCTTTGCAACTTGATTATACCAGTAATATGGCTACTTGGCTTAAATGCATATGAAAATGAATATAAGTTTATAGATTGTTTATTATTATTTATAGCTATATTAGCAGGAAATTTAACAACTACAATGGGAATTGGTATACCACCAATAGAGCTTATGTTGTTAATATTTTCTTTTGAAATTTCTGAATTTGATTTTAAGCAAAAAATTTCTAGCTTTAATTTTAAGAAAATGTTTATTAATTTGTTAAAAGGACTATGTTGTTGTATACCTAGTATAATAAATGGGTTAATATATATTTTGTATTAAATTATAATGTAGGAGAAAAAATATGTTTAAAGAAAATATAAATTCAATTGTACATGGATTAAAAGAATTTAAAGGTTCTGGTGGATATTTAGCTTTGTTTGCAATAGGAATATTATATATTTTTTTGAAAGAAAAAGATAGAAAGAGAAAAGCATTATTTATGATTTATCCACTTTTGATGTTATTTATATGGATAAATCCATTATTTAATAAAGTTGTATTTCCAATTTTTAATACAATATATTGGAGACTTTTGTGGTTATTGCCACTTGGAATAGAAATAGCATATTGCGCTGTATCATTTATAAATGAACAAAATGATAAATTTAGAAAATGTGTGGTTGCAATTGGAAGTATAATTACAATTATGCTTGCTGGACAGCTTATATACACGAAAGTAAATTTTTCAAAAGTAGGAAACTTGTATAAATTACCTGATGAATGTGTGCATGTTGCACAACTATTAGGCGCTGATGATGAAGAATACAAAAAAGCAATCGCTCCTATTCCATTATTGCCTTATATTTCTCAAATAGATGCAAGTGTTCATTTATCAAATAAAAGAGAAGCAGAAACTTATAGTAAAGTTGAAGAAATAATGGCAATGCTTAATAGAGATATAAAATGTATAGTTAGAGTTGCAGAAGAAAAAAAATGTAATTATGTTATTTTCGAAAAAGCAATGGTTTTTAATGAAAATATAGAAGATTATGGATTTAAAATATTGACAGAAACTGATAATTATATTATTTATAAAGATATGGAATTTGATTATACGTCTGTAAATGAAAAATAATAAATTTTAATTTATGAAAGGCAGGTAAAATGAAAATTTTAGTAACAGGTGGATTAGGTTTCATTGGCTCGCATACAGTTGTTGAACTTGCAAATGAAGGAATAGAACCTATTATTGTAGATAATCTTTATAATAGTAAAGAAGAGGTTTTAGAGAAATTAGAAAAAATAACTGGTAAAAAATTTAATCTATATAAGTATGATTTAACTGAAAAAGAAAATATAGAAAGAATATTTAATGAAAATGAAATTGATGCAGTTATACATTTTGCTGGATATAAGGCAGTGGGAGAATCTGTTAAAAATCCACTAATGTATTATTCTAATAATCTAATATCTACAATTAAATTATTAGAAGTAATGAAAAACCATAATGTGAAAAACTTGGTTTTTAGCTCTTCTGCTACAGTTTATGGAATGCAGGAAACTCCAAAATATACAGAAAAAATGAAAAGAGGAGATACAACAAGCCCATATGGTACAACTAAGGCAATGATAGAGAAAATTTTAGAAGATTTATATGCTTCTGATAATTCATGGAATATAATTATTTTAAGATATTTTAATCCAGTTGGTGCTCATAGCAGTGGATTAATAGGAGAAGAACCAAATGGAATACCAAATAATTTGATGCCTTATATAATGAAAGTTGCATCTGGAGAATTAGAAACATTAAATATATTTGGAGATGATTATCCAACACCTGATGGAACTGGAATAAGAGATTATATACATGTAGTAGATTTAGCAAAAGGACATGTTAAGGCATTACAAAAAGCTCCTAAAGGATTAAATGTATATAATTTAGCTTCTGGAAAAGGAACAAGTGTATTAGAACTTGTAAATACTTTTGAAAGAGTAAATAATTTAAAAATAAATTATAAAATTGTTGAAAGAAGACCAGGAGATTTAGCAGAATATTATGCTGATCCAACAAAAGCTTATAAAGAACTTGGATGGAAAACAGAAAAAACTATAGAAGATATTTGTAGAGATGCTTGGAATTATGAAAAAAATAAAATGAATTAGATGTGAATATAATAAAGGAATAAAAATATGAATAAAAAAAGTACTATTTTAAAAATAATATTGGGATTAATATTTGCAATTTCGTTTGAAATGATATCATTTCAATTAATTATTGTATATAATACAATAATTAATTGGATTACAGGAGGTGTTTCGTTCTTTTGTGCTCTTTATTTTTGGAAAATAACAGTAGATGATACTTATGATAAAATAAAGAAAAATAAAGCTTTTAGTGTAATTTGTGCCTTTTTGACAAGTATAGTAATTTATAAATTATATTTAGTTAAAGGAATGCAATTTAAAGATGGTTTTAATAATTGGATTATAAATCCATTTAGATTAAGAAGTTTTATAATCTCAGGTATATCAGCAATTTATATTGGAATATTTTTGGGTAATAAATTAAAAGAGTGTATTTTATATTTTTATTCTTTATTTGATTCTTGGGATAAAAAAGCTTATATAATTTTAAGTGGAATTTGGCTAATAGCTATTATAGTTACATATAGTTTTAATTCTAATTGGTATCAACAATATGATAAAGTATATTCTTTAGATTCTGGATGGTATTTAAAAAATGCATTTCCAAATCCAACATATTATGATATTCGCCATCCTATTTTAAGTATATTTACATTTCCGATGTATGCTATTGTTGATACTCTTGTAAAAATAATATTTAATGGAAGTTTATCTGAAATTGTAATAACAATGATATTACAATTTATAAATGTTCAAATGATTATTTCTACAGGATTTTTAATTAAATTTTTAACTAAAAATAAAGCAATATTTATTTTGTATATGATTTCATTTCCTACAATAATATTTTCACTTTTTTTTGAAAAATATTCTTTATGTGTATTTTTACTTGTATTATATGTATTTTTCATGTGTAATGGAAAAAATAAAAAATCAATATTTAGTTTTGTATCTGCAATAGGTTGTATGCCTACAAGTGTTTTTATAGGAATTTTGGAATTGCTTACATCAAATAAGTTTAAGGAAAAAGTTATAAAAATTTTGAAAATAGTAATTGCTACAATCTTAATTTTTATTTGCTTAGGCAGAGCAAGTACATTATTATACGGCTTTTCAGATACTTTAAGAATGAAAAATCAATTTTCAAGTAAAACTTTAGATATAACAGAAAGAATTGTTTCAACATTAAAAATGATACAAGGATCTATTATAGCACTTTCTTCAATTATTTCTGATAAACTTATTTATACATGGGATGATTCATTAACAACAGAAATATCAGCAATTTCATTAATTGTATTAGCTATAATGGCAATTGGAAGTATTAAAAACTGGAAATCACTTTTTGTAAAAGGATGTACTATATGGATAGGATTTTCTTTTATTCTATTTGTAATTTTAAAGTGGAGCACGAAGTCATCACCATTATTTAGTTTGTATTTTTCATGGGCTGTAATTCCGCTTTTTGTAATGGGGTTAGACTATATTATAGATAAATTAAAAATTAATAAAAAAATTGTATATGGAATAATTTTTCCTTTTATCATAATAGTTAATTTTGCTACTATTTTTGATATAACAAAGTTTTTAACTATTTTATAAATAATATTAGGGAGAATTAAATGAAAAAATATTTAAATCTTTTAAGAGTAAAACATTACATAAAAAATTTTTTAGTTTTTATACCGCTAT
>CANROH010000045.1 GCA_947632185.1 uncultured Clostridia bacterium | reverse complement strand
CCTCTTGTTGGACTCGAACCAACGACCTATCGGTTAACAGCCGAGCGCTCTACCAACTGAGCTAAAGAGGAATATTAAATTGAATTTTAAGTTAGACAAAATTATTATACATTATTATAATTTAATTTCAATACTTTTATTCAAAAAATTTTTATTTTATATAATATTTTTTTTATTGTAGAAATTTTATGTTTTTTATGGTATAAATTATATATTGATTTTTAGTTGCTATTATTTTTAAATGGACTATCTTTAAAAAACTTATTAAATCTTTAAAAATCTCTTTATTTCTTTAAAATTCTATGATATAATATGAAATCATTGACTAGGAGAATCAAGAATTTTGGGTAAATTTTTCGTAAAATCAGATCAAGTAAAGGGAAATAAAATAAATATATTAGGAGAAGATGTAAATCACATAAAAAATGTTTTAAGATTAAATTGTGGAGAACGTATAAATATATGTGATAGCAGTACTTCTACAAATTATATATGTGAAATTAGTGATATATCTTCACAAAAAATTGAATGTACGATAATAGAAATCACAAAAGGCGAAGTAGAAAGCAATGTGGAATTACATGTATTTCAAGGGTTACCTAAAGCTGACAAAATGGAGCTAATTATTCAAAAGGGAACAGAACTTGGAGTAAATGAGTTTATACCAGTTAGTTTTAAAAGAAGTATAGTAAAACTTAATGGAAAAGATGAAATAAAAAAAATAGAAAGATGGAATAAAATTTCAGAAGTCGCTGCAAAACAATGTGGAAGAGACATAATACCTTTTGTAAGAAGTGTAGAAAATTTAAAATCATTATGCAATGAAATTAAAGAATATGATATAGTATTAGTTGCTTATGAAAATGAAAAAGAAAATTATATTAAAAATGAGTTATTAAAATTAAAAAACATAAAAAATAAATATAAAATTGCTATTGTAATTGGTCCAGAAGGTGGCATAGACGAAGAGGAAATAAAAGCTTTAAAGGAAGCTGGAGCTAAAGTTGTAAGTCTTGGAAAAAGAATTTTAAGAACTGAAACAGTAGCACTTCAAGTTTCTTCAATAATAATGTACGAATTGGAAGATGGAGGAATTAAGTAATTGGAAAAAGCTAAGTTAATGCAACTTGAAATAGAGAAAAAAAGAAGATTACCTAAAAGAGTAAAAGACAGTATAAATACGAATATATTTGAAAACTTGTTAGCTGCAGTAATTATAATGGCTTATTTATGTGCAATCAATATTACATATTATAATGTGAATGATAGTACTTTTGAAGAATGTATGAAATATTTTGCTTTAGGTATTATTGTTGTAACTGTAATTAGTTTTGAAATATCTTATAGAAAAAATAGTGTAAAGTTTGCATTTATATCTATTGAATTATTGTTATGTGCGATTTTGTCTTTATATATTCCATATATTTATATACATACAACAGATTATTTAAGATATTCAATTATGATATTACCTGCTATATTAATTGTATATTATGCTATTAAGTCTTTAATTATTTTTAAGCAGGAACAGTTTCAATATAGAAATAATTTAAGTGATGTTAAAGAAATTGTAAAAGACAGTGAAAATACAAGTTATATTGATGAAGATAGTAGAAAAATATATAAAGAAAAAACTGTACAAGAGGAAGTAATTCGAAAAGAGATAATAAAAAATCAAGATTTGAGAAAGAAAAACAGACTAAAAAGAAAACAAGGAAAAGAGGTATAGTAGTTTGATAAGAAGTATGACTGGCTTTGGCCGTGGAAAATATGAAATAGATGGAAGAAATTATACTGTAGATATAAAGTCTGTAAATCATAAATATAGTGATATTAGTGTTAGATTACCTAAACTTTTAAACAGTGTAGAAGATAAAATAAGAAAAAAAGTTTCAGAGTATATTTCAAGAGGAAAAATTGATATATTTGTTACTTTTGAAAATTATAGTAATAAAGGAACTAATATAAGAATAAATAAAGAACTAGCAAAAGAATATTTAAAGCAATTAAAAAATCTAGCAGATGAAACAAATTTGAAATTTGATATAAGTGTTATTGATGTTTCAAAATTTCCAGAAATTTTAAAAATAGAAGATGATGAAGATGAAGAATTGATTTCTAATGAATTAATGATTGCTGTAGATGATGCTATAAATAAATTTGTAGAGATGAGAGAAGTTGAAGGAAAGAAATTAATAGAAGATATTGAAAAACGAATTATTCTTATAAAAAATAAAGTAGATGAAATAACAAAATTTTCAAGTACTCTTACTCAAGATTATATTACAAAATTACAATCAAGAGTAAATGAACTTTTAGCACCAGGAACTGTAGATGAAAATAGATTAATGCAAGAAATTGTTATATTTTCAGATAAATCCTCAATAGAAGAAGAACTTACAAGATTAAAAAGTCATATATCACAGTTTTTAGAGTTAATAAAACTGAACTCTCCAATAGGTAAAAAGATTGATTTTCTAATTCAAGAAATAAACAGAGAAGTGAACACTATTGGATCTAAAGCAAATTGTTTAGATATAACAAATAGAGTAATAGAAATTAAAACAGAGGTGGAAAACATAAGAGAGCAAATTCAAAATATTGAATAAATTTTATAGATTTTGTTAAAATCTAAATATTATAAGAAAGAGGTAAATTATGCAATTAATTAATATTGGTTTTGGAAACATTGTTTCAACAGAAAGAATTATATCAATTGTGAGTCCTGATTCAGCACCTATAAAGAGGCTTGTTCAAGAAGCTAAAGATGCTAAAACAGCTATTGATGCAACATATGGAAGAAGAACAAGATCAGTAATAATAATGGATTCCGGACATGTAATTTTATCTGCCGTTCAACCAGAAACTATAGCTGGAAGAGTTGATAACGGTTTAGATAATGATGATGAATAATAAATATTTTAAGGAGGATAAAAATGATAGTAGAACCAACAGTATCAGATTTATTAAAAAAAGTAGATGATAATAGATATTCATTAGTTATAATGACATCAAAAAGAGCAAGACAAATATCAAGTGGAGATCTAGTAAGAGTAAAAGCAAAGGATAGATCAGCAGTAACTTTAGCTGCTAAAGAAATTGCTGAAGGAAAAGTAACAAAATTAGAAGAATCAGATGAATCAAAAAAATCAGAAGAATAATATTAAAAGAGGTATATAATATGTTAGTTATATTGTCTGGTGTAGCAGGTGCAGGAAAAGATACAATAAAAAGAGAAATAATAAAAAGAATGAATAATGTAAAAACAATTCCTTCTTTTACTTCAAGACCACCAAGAGAAGGAGACATTCCACGGAGAAACATATATTTTTTTAACAAAAGAGCAATTTGAAGAAAAAATTAAAAATAATGAGGTTTACGAATATGACATACATCATGATAATTATTATGGAACATCAAAAAAGATTTTAAATGAAGAATCTAAAAGTGGGATAATAATAAAAGATATTGATGTAAATGGAACTGAATTATTAAAAAATAATTTAAAAGATATAAAAATAATAACTATATTTTTAAGAGTACCAAAGGAAGAATTAAGGCATAGATTACAAAATAGAATAGATAAACCTTCAGAAGGCGAAATAATTTTACGCTTAAATAGATTTGATTATGAGGAATCAAAAATAGGCTTGTATGACTATGTTTTGAAAAATGATAATTTAGAAAAAACAGTAAATATTATTGAAGAAATAATAAGACAAGAAAGCAAAATTGAATAAAATTAATAGACTATCAAAAACCAAAAACATTTTTGTTTTTGGTTTTTTTGTAACCTTTTTTTATTTTTAGTAGAATATATAGATGTAATTAATCTATTTTTAAGGTGGGAGAGATGATAAAGGAAAAAACAATAGAAACTTATTTTTTAAATAAAAATGAACTTGATATTCAAAAAGTAATAGATGATTATTATAATTATGTGGGAACAATTGTAAAAAATTTTCCTATAATTAGTTTAGAAGATGAAGAAGAAATTATATCTGATGTGTTTTTTATAGTTTGGAAAAACAAAGATAATTTAGAGAAATCATTAAATTTTAGTCCGTATATAGCAGGAGTAACTAAAAAAGTTATTTACAAAAAATATAAGAAAGATATTTTAAATAAAAATTTTGAAGAGTTTGATGAAAATATTATAAGTAATTTTAATACAGAGAATGTATTAGAAGAAAAAGAATTTAATGATTGCATAATTAAAAATTTAAAATCAATTGGTCAGACAGAATATTTGATTTTTATTAAATTTTATTATGAAGATAAAAAAGTAAAAGATATTGCCAAAGAACTGGGATTATCTGTTAGCAATGTTAAGACAATATTACATAGAACAAGAAAAAAAGTAAAAGAAATGTTAAGAATAGGAGGATTTTGTTAAAATGAGCAAAGATAAGATTTTTGAAAATTTGGCAAACAATATTGGCGTAGAAAAATTTAGGAAAATAGATAGAAGAAATAATCTTATAAAAAACTTAGTTCAAAAAACTTTAAGTTTATCTATTTGTTGTTTATCAATTACAGGAATGGTTTTTGCTAAAAATATTTCTAATATAATTTATGATAACTTTTTTCAATCTGGAAATGGAATAGGTAGAGCTGTTAGTAATGGATATGTAGAAAAAACAAAAATGGATCCAGAAGAATCATTAACTAATGCAGTTTATGAAGAATCAGGAAAAGTGATAGAAGATTTTGAGGCTAGCATAAAGGTTGATGAGTTTGTTATGGGTGATTATACTCTTGATATTACTTTTGATGTGAGCTTAATAGATGAAATTAGTGATGAAGTTACATTAAATGAATACTGGAATATGGAATTTCCAGATTTACTTATTTATGATGAAAATAATGTAGTATTATTGGCTGAGGATAGTATAAAATTTAATAAATTTTGTGAGGAAAATAATTTAGGGTATGATTTCCACTCAGTTCCTTCTAATATGTTAATAGGAAGTGGATATAGCTATCGTATCCTTGAAAAAAATGAAAATAATATTAAAATTATATATAACATATATACAGGAGGAAATAGTGTATATCCAAAAAGTAAAAAGTTAAACATGGATATTGGTAAAATAAAAATTTCATATGAACCAGAAAATGATGAAGGGGAAAGTATTATTTTAACTGGCAATTGGAAATTTTCTGTAGATGTACCAGAGAAAATGTATAATAGAACTTCTGTAAGTTATGTTCAAAAAAGTACTACAAACAATGAAATTAATGTAAAAAGTGCTACCGTATACGATACTGGAACAGATATTGAAATACAACTTAAAGCAATAGATGAAAAAGAAAGACCAACAACTCCAGAAATTGATTTCTTCAATTCTTTACCAGAAGATGATGAATTGAAAAATTCTGATATTTTAAATTATTTATCACAAAATTTGTATGAAACAGAAGAATATAAAGAATATATGAATAATTCTTTGCAAAGATGGCAAATAGAAAGGTATTTAGTAAATGAAAATGGACAACGATTTGGAATGACATCTAGCAATAGAGAAAATGGAGGGGGTAATATAGACGAAAATAATGTATATACAGCATTTGGCACATTTGATTTAACTAAATATGATATGACTGATACAATAACTTTATATGTTGAATATAATGGTGAAAAAGCAGAGATAGTATTAGAAAAGGTGGGAGAATAAAATGAAAAGAATTTCTATAATGTTTTTAATTACTTTTATAATAATTTCAATAAATGTATATGTAAAAGCAGAATCTTCAAATGATATTTTAAATAATGGGCGACGTTTCAACGAAATAAACAAACAAGCTTCTAAAATGGCAGTGGAACAATTACTAGAGCCATATAAATCTGAAGATGTGCCAGAAAATGAAAGAATAAATAGCTACAAATTAACAGGATATGGAGTTAGTGATTCTGCAGAAGAAGGCAATTATAGTATATCTGTTAGTTTTCTAGTAGAACCATATTTAAAAGAAAATTCAATTTGGAAGACAAATACTTCAAATTTATGTTATACAGAATATAAATTAGTAGATGGAGAAATTGAAATAGTATATCTTTCTTTATTCCCAAAAAATTATGATAAATTTTTAGAAAGATTTGAAGAATATAAAAAGAATAATACAGAAAACGTAGAAATAGATGTAGTTAAAGGTAATACTGGAAAAGATTTAAAAACTGTTCAAATAGGAAAAATGAGCAATACAGTATTTATTGCCTCTGGTATAGTTTTTACAATTACTGCTATATATATATTAACAAAACATTTTAAGTTAAAAAGAAAATAAGTTATTGGGACTAGGAATTAAATCCTAGTCTTTTTTATTGAAAAGATGTATTTTGTTTTGTAATATTTAAAAGTATGGCAAAAAACAATTTATTATGATATAATGACAAAAAATTAAATAGAAAGAAAAAAATGATTGCAGAAATAATAGTTAATAGTAATAGCAAAGCTTTAAATAAAATATTTGATTATATAGTTCCAAATGATATGGAAAATATCATAAAGATTGGGGCTAGAGTTTTTGTGCCTTTTGGAAAATGTAAAAAATTAGAAGATGGTTTTGTTATTAATTTAAAAGAGACTTCAGAATTTGCAACCAAAGAAATTGTTAAAATCGAAACAGAAAAAAGTATAACTGAAGATAATATAATTTTAGCTAAATTGATGTCTAGAAAGTATTTTTGCAATATATCTGATTGCATAAGATTAATGCTTCCACCAGGTACTGGAGGAAAGGATATTTCAAGCAGGACGAAAGAAAAAGTAGGAAATTTTGTGTTTTTAAAAAGAGATATAGACGAGATAGAACTATTAATTCAAGAAGGAAAAATTAAAAGTGAAAAGCATATTAGAGTTTTAAGGTTTTTAGAGCAAAATGATGGAGTATATGTACCTGATTTAGAGATATTAATAGATGTAAACAAAAGTGTTTTTAAGACATTAGAAAAAAATGGACATGTAGAAATTGTTGAAAAACAAATTGAAAGGAATCCTTTTTTACATAAAAACATTGAAAAAGATAAACCTAAAGTATTAAATGATGAGCAAAAGAAATGTTATGATGAAATTTGCAAATCAATTGATAATAGCAGATTTTCGAAAAATTTGATATATGGAATTACTGGTTCTGGTAAAACAGAAATATATCTTCAACTTATTGAAAAAGTATTAGAAAAAGGAAAAGAAGCAATAGTGCTTGTTCCAGAAATTTCTTTAACTCCACAAATGATTGATAGATTTTTAGCTAGATTTGGTGCAAATGTTGCTGTTTTACATAGCAAATTATCAATAGGTGAAAGATTTGATGAATGGCAAAAAATTTCCAAAGGTGAAACAAAAATTGTAATTGGAGCAAGATCTGCAATATTCGCACCAGTGAAAAATTTAGGAATTATCATAATAGATGAAGAACATGATATATCTTATAAATCAGATTCAACTCCTAGATATAATGCAAAAGATTTAGCAAAATATATTGCGGAAAAAAATAATTGCCCATTAGTTTTAGGAAGTGCTACTCCAGATATAGTTACTATGTATCAAGCTAAAAATGGTGATATAAATTTATATACTTTAACTAAAAGGGCAAATAACAGTAATTTGCCAAAAGTAGAAATTGTTGATATGAGAAACGAACTTGCAATTGGAAATAGGTCAATGATAAGTTTTAAATTACAAGATAAGATAGAAAAAAATTTAAAAAATAAAAAGCAAACTATACTTTTTTTAAACAGAAGAGGATATTCTACTTTTATTATGTGTAGAGAATGTGGATATGTGGCTAAATGTAAAAATTGTAATATAAGTTTGACATATCATATTAGTGAAAATAAATTAAAATGTCATTATTGTGGATTTGAAACTGAAGTTATAAAAGAGTGTCCAAAATGCAATAGTAAAAAAGTAAAATATTTTGGAACGGGAACCCAAAAATTAGAAGAAGAAATTCATAAATTGTATTCTAGTGCTAGCACAATAAGAATGGATATTGACACTGTTAGTAAGAAAAATTCTCATGAAGAAATATTAAATAAATTTAAAAACGATAATATTGATATTTTAATAGGAACACAAATGATTGTAAAAGGACATCATTTTCCAAATGTTACTTTAGTTGGAGTAATTGCAGCAGATAGTAGTTTGAATTTAGAAGATTATAGAGCTGTTGAAAAAACATTTCAGACATTAGTACAGGTTTCTGGAAGATCTGGAAGAGAAAAAAATGGTGAAGTTGTAATTCAAACATATAATCCAGATCATTATGCAATAGTGGAAGCTCAAAAGCAAGATTACGATTTATTTTATAATCAAGAAATAGATTTGAGAAAAATGTTGAATTATCCGCCATTTTGCGATATAATATTGATTAGATTTTCTGGGAAAAATATATCAGAAATTCAAAATTTATCTGATTATGTTTATAGAAAAATAAGTAAAGTAAAAAAAGATGATATGATAATTTACAAACCAGTTCCATCACCAATTGATAAGATAAAAAATAATTATAGATGGAGAATTATTATAAAATGTAAACTTACAAGCAAGGTATTGGATATAATAAATTATGGGATAGAAGATGAAAATATTAAAAAGAAGAAAGATACTTCTATAATTGTAGATATTAATCCAAATACTATGAATTAGATATTACTAATTTATAATTTTAAATTATATAAGAAGGGGTAAAAATGGCTATTAGAAATTTAAGATATGAAGATGATGAGATATTAAGAAAAAAATCTAGAGAGATTGAAGTTATAGATGATAAAATAAAAGAACTTGCAAATGACATGATGGAAACAATGCATAAGTGGGATGGGCTTGGATTAGCTGGGCCACAAGTTGGCGTTTTAAAAAGAATAATTGTTATTGATTTATATGAAGAAGGAATGCAATTCACTTTAATTAATCCTGTTGTTGTGAAAACAAAGGGAACACAAGAAGTTGAAGAAGGATGTTTAAGTTTCCCAAATAAATTTGGAAAAGTTGAAAGACCAAAAGAAGTTACTGTTGAGGCATTAGATCTTGATGGAAAAAAAGTAAAAATAAAGGCAAAAGATTTGCTTGCACAGGCTTTATGTCATGAAATAGATCACTTAAATGGCGTTCTTTTTACAGATAAAGTAAAAGAAGGAACTTTAGAAATTGTAAATCCAAATAATAATAATGATGTGAAAGGTAAAAAATAAAAAATGAAAATTCTTTTTATGGGGACTCCAGATTTTGCAAGAGAGTCATTAGACTCATTATATAATGCTGGATTTGAAATTTGCGGTGTTGTTACACAACCAGATAGACCATCTGGAAGAGGAATGAAACTTATTCCTTCTTCAGTAAAAGAATATGCAATGGAAAAAAATCTTAAAATATTTCAACCAGAAAAAATAACAAATAATGCAGAATTTAAAGATGAAATAAAAGCGTTACAACCAGACTTAGTATGTGTTGTATCTTATGGAGTAATTCTTCCAAAATCATTTTTAAATATACCAAGACTTGGATGTATAAATGTACATCCATCAATGCTTCCTAAATATAGAGGTTCAGCTCCAATACAATGGGCAATACTAAATGGAGATAAGAAAACTGGTGTAACTATAATGTATTTAAATGAAAAGATGGATGCAGGTGATATAATTACTCAGGAAGAGGTTTTAATTGGAGAAGATGAAACAACAGGAGAATTATGGAATAGACTTTCTAGTGTAGGTGCAAAACTATTGCTTGAAACAGTCCAAAATATTCAAAATGGCAATATTAAAAGAACTCCTCAAGATGAAAATTACACTATAGCACCTTTATTAAATAAAGAAATTGCCAAAATTGATTGGAAAACCAAAAACACTATTGATATAAAAAACCTTGTAAGAGGTTTAAATCCTATAATGGGAGCATATTCTTATAATAATGGGAAAAAAATAAAATTTTGGAAAGTACAAAAAATTTCGGAAGAAGAATATTACAAATTGTTTGAAAATTATGAGTCATTAAATTATAAAGATGTAGATGTTGGAACTGTAATTTTATCAAATGAAAAAGTAGGATTATTCATAAAAACAATAGATGGAGTAATATCGGTTTTAGAAATTCAAGGAGAAAATTCTAAAAGGATGAATATATTTGACTTTTTAAGAGGAAATAGAATAAAAATTGGAGAAAAATTTGAATAGATATTTATTATAAAATTTTAAAATCAGATTAAAATTTAATAATAATTGTATATCTTAATATTTTTAAAAGTGCTTGTAAAATAACAATTATATTGATATACTTTATATGAAATATATAAATTTATTAAAGGAGGTTTTATAATGGAAGAAAATAACGAAGAGGTAAAAGCTATAGAGGAGATTGCTGTAGAAGGAAATGATACAATTAAAATTGCAAATGAAGCAGTTGCTACTTATGCTGGTATAGCTGTTTCTGAGGTACCTGGGGTTTATGGTATGTCTGGAGGATTTGCAGGAATTACAGAAGCATTAAGTGGAAAAAAGAATTTAACTAAAGGAATAAAAGTTGATGTTGGAGAAAAAGATGCAAAAATAGATGTAAGTATAATAGTTGAATATGGAGCTAGAATTCCAGAAGTTGCTTTTGAAATACAAACTAGAGTAAAAAAATCTGTTGAAAATATGACAGGATTAAAAGTTTTAGAAGTTAATGTGCATGTTCAAGGTGTTCATGCTATATCTGCAAAAGAAGAGCCAAAAGATGATACTAAAGAATCTGTTGAAGATTAAATAAAGAGGAGAAATATATGAGATTTATAGATAAATTAATTTTAAAACTATTTTCATTACTTATATTTGTATTATCAATAGTAATTATTTTAGTAATGACTGGAATACTAGATGTGAACGAAATCTTATCACAGATTGAAATATATCTAGAAGGAGACACAGGATTAGCAGTAATATTAGGAATTTTAGCAGTATTAATGTTACTTTCAATAAAAGGATTTTTCTTTACTAGTAAAAATACTGATAATGCAAAAGATGGTATTATTCTTGAAAATACTAGTGGAAAATTAATTATAACAAAAGAAAGCTTGGAAAATTTAATAGCAAGTGCTGCAAAAGATATCCCTGGCGCAGATTCTATTTCAAGCAAGACAGTTTTAGATAGAAATAAAAATTTAATAATATATATAACAGCTGTTGTAAGTAAAGATGTAATGATAAAAGATATATCTAATCAATTACAAGAAAGAATAAAAACTGCTATGAAAAAAACTGCAGATTTAGATGTAAAAGAAGTAAATATTAAAATTAAAAATATTACATCTAAAAAAGTAAAAGGTATATCAAATGTTGCTCCAGAGGAAGAAAATAAGACAGAAAATACTATGCCAGAAGAAAGTAATGAAGAAGTAAACAAACAAGAAAATGTTGTTGAGGAAAATAAGGAGGAGTAATTTTTTATGAATGATAATAATGGAAATGCATTAGAAAATTTTATTAAAAATTACGGTGGAGCTGTAATTGGCGGATTAGTAGCTTTGATTTTATGTTTCACACAACTATATAAATTATTAATAGGAATAGTTATAGTTCTTGCTGGTATATTTATAGGAAATTATGTTCAAAAAAATAAAAATAGTGTTAAAGAAAAATTAAAACAATTGATAGATAGATTTTAGGAGGATATGATGCAAAGGTCTGCAATGAGAGAACTAGCATTTAAGTTAGTTTATGAAATTGAGATTCAAAAAGAAAGCCAAGAAGATCAATTTGAAATATTTATAGAAAATAATGAAATAACTGATGAAAAAGTTATAAAATATTTAAAAGATATAAAACAAGGTATAAAAGATAATTCAAACGAAATAGATAATTTAATTATAAATAATTTAAGAGATAATTGGAGCTTAAATAGAATATCAAAAATTAACTTAAGTTTGATTAAATTAGCAATTTATGAAATGGTATATAAATCATTACCATATAAAGTAGCTATAAATGAAGTTGTGGAACTTGCAAAAAAATATGCAGATGAATCTGCTCCTATTTTTATTAATGGAATATTAGCAAGTGTTGTTAAAGAAAAAAAATTAGATGGAGCGACTAATGAAAATTAATCCTATTTCTGTAACTGAATTAAATAGATATGTAAAAGAAAAGGTAGCAGATGATGAGTTTTTAAATAGCGTATTTGTTAAAGGGGAAATTTCTAATTTTAAGCATCATTATACAGGGCATATGTATTTTACCTTAAAAGATGAAAATTCTCTTATAAAATGCGTAATGTTTAAAA
>CANROH010000044.1 GCA_947632185.1 uncultured Clostridia bacterium | reverse complement strand
ACATGTGGACCTACAGTTTATGATTATGCTCATATAGGAAATTTAAGAGCTTATTTATTTATGGACAATTTAAGAAGAACATTAAAATATAATGGTTATAAAATTAAGCATGTTATGAACATTACTGATGTAGGTCATCTAGTTTCAGATGCAGATGAAGGCGAAGATAAGATGATCAAAGCAGCAAGAAGAGAAAATAAAAATCCATTTGAAATTGCTGATTTTTATATGAATGTATTTTTAAAAGATCTTGATTTATTAAATATTGATAAGCCTGAAATTATTGCCAGAGCTACAGAGCATATAGATATTATGGAACAATATGTAAAAAAGATAATTGAAAATGGATATGCATATGAAACGGAAAATACAGTTTATTTTGATACATCTAAATTAGATAAATATGGTGTTTTATCAAACAGAAAAGTTGATGAACAAAAAGCAGGGGCAAGAGTTGAATTTGATAAAAATAAAAAGAATATTTCTGACTTTGCACTTTGGGTAAAAGCTCCTGAAAATCATATTATGAAATGGGATTCTTTTTTCGGTAAAGCTTATCCAGGATGGCACTTAGAATGTTCTGCAATGAGTTATAAATATTTAGGAGAGAAATTTGACATTCATACAGGTGGTGTAGATCATATTCCAATTCATCACGAAAATGAAATTGCTCAAAGTAAAGGATTTTGCGGAAAAGTACCTGCAAATTATTGGATGCATGTAGAATTTTTACAAATTAATGGCGGAAAAATGTCAAAGAGCCTAAATAATTTATATACATTGAAAGATTTGCAAGACAGAGGATATGAGCCATTAGTTTATAAAATGTTTAATTATACATCAACATATAGAGCTCAAGTTAATTTCACATATGAAGCTATGGATTCAGCAAAAATAGCTTTAAATCGTTTTAGAGAAGGTTATTTAAAGCATTGTGAAGGAACTGAAGATGTATCAGAAGAACAAATAAAACAATATGAAGATAGATTTTTAGAAGCAATTAATGATGATTTAAATATGCCTGTTGCAATGAGTGTTGTTTGGGATGTTATAAAAAATCCAAAAAAATCGCAAAAACTAAAAAATCTTTTATTGAAATTTGATGAGGTACTAGGACTGGATTTAAAAAATTATAAAAAACAAGAAGCTCTTTTACCAGAAGAGATTGAAGAATTAGTTAAACAAAGAAATGAAGCAAGAGAAAATAAAAATTGGAGTGAATCTGATAGAATAAGAGATATTTTAATTGAAAAAGGGTATAATGTTAAAGATAGCAAAAATGGAACTATTGTAGAAAAATAATATATATTTTAAAAATATGCATTTATAAATTGTACATATTAAGAATAATGAAAATTTAAAATTCGGAGGACAAAAGTGAAGTTATTAGAAGAAGGCGATAAAGAAGATTATAAAAAATTTTTAGAATCACATGACAGATGTAATTTTCAACAATCATTAGAATGGGGAAATGTAAAAACAAATTGGAAAAAAGAAGTAATACTTTCAACAAATGAAGACGGTTCAATTAGAGGAAGCTTATGTGTATGGATAAGAAAGATTCCTATTTTTGGAAATTTAATGTATTCTGCAAGAGGACCAGTTTGTGATATTTATGACGAAGATGTTATTAAAGATTTAGTTGATGGTGCAAAAGAACTTGCTAAAAAATATAATGCTTTTGTTTTAAGAATAGAACCAGACATTTTAAAATCTGATGAAAAGTTTAGGCAGATAATTTTAAAAAAAGGATTTAAAATAAAAGATGATAGCAAAGATTTTAAAGATGAAATACAACCAAGATTTGTTTTTAGATTAGATATAAAAGGAAAAACTGAAGATGAAATCTTTGAAAATTTTCATCAAAAAACTAGATATAATATACGTCTTGCAATTAAAAAAGGCGTTTTAATTAAAGAAGGAACACGTGAGGATTTAAAAGATTTTTATAAAATAATGGTAGAAACAGGAGAAAGAGATAATTTTATAATAAGGTCTTTGAGCTATTTCGAAAAAATGTATGATGAAATGGCACCAAATCATATGAAGTTATTAATGGCTTATTATGAAGATAAACCTATAGCAGGAATAATTCCAATTATGTATGGAAATAAAGTTTGGTATTTATATGGTGCATCATCAAATAACTATAGAAATTTAATGCCGAACTATTTATTACAATGGACAATGATTAAGGAAGCAATTTCTAAAGGAGCTGATATGTATGATTTTAGAGGTGTATCAGGAGTTGTGGACGAGTCACATCCTCAATATGGCTTATATAGATTTAAAAAAGGTTTTAATGCAGAATTTACTGAATTCATTGGGGAAATTTATATACCATATAAACCACTTGTATATAAATTATATAAATTGGCTGAAAAAACATTTAGAACATTAAGAACTTTAAAGAAAAAACTTACAACTAAAAATTAAATTTTTTAATATAAAGCTTATTATTATGAAATAATATATTATAAAAGGATTTATATGAAATTATTAGAAATAAATAAAGAAAATTTATTAAATAATTTAAATACTGTAAAAGAAAAAATTTTAAATACGAAATCTGATACAAAAATTATTGCAGTTGTTAAAGCAAATGGAATGGGGCTAGGATTAATTGAATACTCTAAATTTTTAATAGAAAATGGAATAACAATTCTAGCTGTTGCAACTTGTGAAGAGGCTATACGTTTGAGAAAAGAAAATATAAAAGAAGAAATTTTAATGTTGTCACCAACTATTGTAAAAAAAGAATTGCAATTATTGATTGAAAATGATATAACATTAACAATTGGAAGTTTAGAAGAACTAAAATTAATAGAAGAAATTCTTGAAGATACAGAAAAAGAAAATGTAAATGTCCATATTAAAATAGATACAGGGTTTGGTCGATATGGTTTTTTATATACTAATAAAGAAGAAATTTTAGAAATATTTAAAGAAAATGAAAGAGTAAACATAGAAGGAATTTATACGCATTTTTCTAATCCTATTAATGAAAAGTGGACAAGAATTCAATTTAATAGATTTATGGATGTTGTTTCTTATATAAATGAACAAGGGTATGAACCTAATATTTTACATTGTTCTGCTTCAACTGCTTTTTTAAAATATCCAGATATGAATTTAAATGCCGTAAGATTAGGATCAGTTTTACAAGGAAGAACACTAGTAGATCAAAATGAATTTAAAAAGATTGGAGTGTTTAAAACAGTTATTTCTGAGATAAAAACATTACCTAAAGGATATAATGTAAGCTATTGTAACACTTACAAAACCAAAAAAGAAACTACTGTTGCAATTATTCCAGTTGGATATGTAGATGGATTAAATAAAGACAAAAAAAGAGATGATTTTTCTTTAAAAAATAATTTAATTTCTGTAATGATGGAAATAAAAAAACTATTTAAAGATAATACAATAAAAGTAAAAATTAATAACAACTATTATAAAATTATAGGAAAAATTGGAATGTATCATGCAATAGTTGATATAACAAAAAGTAATGATATTAATGTTGGTGATGAAGTTCAAATAGATATAACGCCATTACAAACAAATGATGAAATAAGAAGGGAGTATGTATAGTGGAAATTAAAGAAATAAAAAAAGAAAAGATAACTTTTTTAAAAAGGCTTAAAACTGCGATATTTAATTTGGAAGATTATGGAATGTTTTTAGGAGAAAGATTAACAGTAGCTTTTAAATATTTCTTTTTATTAATGCTTGTTATGACTCTAATTATTTCAGCTGTTGAAACATATAATTTTCTAAGACAAGTTAATAAAGCTTATAGTTATGTTGAAAATGAATTACCAGATTTTAAATATTCAGATGGTATAGTAGAATTTAATACTAAAGTTGAAGCTTATGATGAAGATTATAAATTTAGACTCTTTATAAATACTGATGAAAATGTTGAAGAAAGTATTGTAAGAGAATATAAAGATAAGATTTATGATTCAAGTTATGGTGTAATAGCATTAAAAGACAAATTAATATGTATATCTGATGATATGGAAATAGAAGAATTATATTCAGATTTATCAAAAGAATATAATTTTAATATTTCAAATAAAGCAGATTTAGTTTCAAAAATAAATTCAATATCGCCAAATACAATTGGAGTAATATACTTTATTTCTAGTTCAATTCTATTATATATAGTTAATGTACTAACAGTCTTATCTGATATATGCTTAGTAGCAGTATTCGGATGGGTTGCATCAAGAATTTGTGGTGTTGCATTTAAAATGACTCCAATGATTGCTTTAGCAATATATTCTTTATCTTTATCAATTGTATTGAAGATAATATATTATTGTGTACTTTCATTAACAGGATTTGTTGTACAGTATTTTGATATAATTTATTTGCTAATTGCATATGTTTATATGATTGCTGCTATATTTATGGTAAAATATGATTTAATAAAACAAACACAAGAACTTCAGAAAATTATAGAAGTTCAGAAAAAAGTACATGAAGAATCAGAAGAAAATGACAATACTGATGAAAAGGATAAAGAAAAAGATAAGAATAATGATGATAAAAATAATAATGAAAAAAAAGATGATGGAAAATCTGATGAAAATGAACCTGGTATAGAAAATAACAACGAACCAGATGGTTCAGAAATATAATAATAAAAAGGAAGAGAAATTATGGAGAATAATGAAAAATCTAATAATGATAATTCAAAAGAGCAAAAAAAATCTAATGTTTTAAAAATAATTTTAACACTAATCTTAATTATTATATGTATTGCTTGTATAGTATTTATTTATTATCAAAATATTAATAAAGAAAATAAAGTTGATGAAAAAGAACTTGCTTATACTGAGTTAATAACTTCAATAAATGAAGGAAAAATTGAAAAAATAACTATGACTACTGGCAGTTCAACAATTAAAGTTGTATTAAAAGGAGAGGGCGAAGAAAAAGATAGAGAGAAAACTGTAATTGTACCAAGTGTTCAAGCATTTACAGAATTGATTCAGGAAAAAGTTGATAAAGATGGTATAAAAATAGATCTTAAACAAGAACCAACAAATCCATTATTGAGAATAGCAGATACTTTATTTTCATTATTACCTACAATATTATTAGTAGCTTTAATGTTAATGCTATTTAAGATGCAAGGATTAGGTGGAGATAGTGGAAAAGTATATGGCGGTGAAGATGGTAGCAAAAAAACAGATGTAAAATTTGATGATATTGCTGGGTTAGATGAAGAAAAAGGAGAATTAATAGAAATTGTTGATTTCTTGAAAAAACCAAAAGCATATTTAGATATGGGAGCCAAAATACCAAGAGGAATCTTATTATATGGTAAACCAGGTACAGGTAAAACCTTAATAGCAAAAGCTATAGCAGGAGAGGCTGGAGTACCTTTTATTTCAATGAGTGGTTCAGAATTTATTGAAATGTTTGCTGGACTTGGAGCATCTAGAGTAAGAAAATTATTTGAAAAAGCAAAGAAAATGTCTCCATGTATAATATTTATAGATGAAATAGATGCAATTGGTTCAAGAAGAACAAGTAATAGCGGTTCTGAAACTGAAAATAATCAAACACTAAATCAACTATTAGTTGAAATGGATGGATTCGAAACAAATGAAACTGTTATAGTACTTGCAGCTACAAATAGACCAGAAATGCTAGATAAAGCATTACTAAGACCAGGAAGATTTGATAGACAAATTACAATTCCTGCACCAGATTTAAATGGTAGAGAAGCAATATTAAAACTTCATAGTAAAAATAAAAAATTTGCAAAAGATGTAGATTTTAAATCAATAGCAGGAGATACAGCTGGATTTACAGGAGCTGAACTTGCAAATGTATTAAATGAAGCTGCAATTATAGCTACTAGAAGTAAACATAATGAAATTCAAAATGTAGATATAGAAAATGCTGTTAAAAAGATAACAGTTGGACTAGAAAAAACAAATAGAGTAGTATCTGATAAAGATAAAAAATTAACAGCTTATCATGAAGCTGGTCATGCTGTAGTTAGTAAATTTTTACCTACTCAAACTGATGTAAAAGAGGTTTCTATTATACCAAGAGGATTAGCTGGTGGATATACAATGTATAAAACAAACGAAGATAAATATTATGTGTCAAAGACAGAACTTCTTGAAAAAATGGTGTCATTAATGGGTGGTAGAGCTGCTGAAAAAATAGCTTTAAATGAAATTTCAACAGGTGCAAGTAATGACATAGAAGTTGCTACAGGAATAGCAAGAGATATGCTTACAGTATATGGAATGGATGATAAGTTAGGACCAATTTCTTTAAAGGTTGATGACCCTTATGAATTACAAATTTTTGGAGAAAAGGTTATAGATGAAGTAGGAAATCAAATTCAAATATTAATAGATAATGCTTATATAACAGCACAAAAAATTCTTTCAGATAATATGGATATTTTGGATAAAGTTGCTGCAAGATTATTAGAAAAAGAAAAGATAACAAGTGAAGAATTTGAGGAATTTTTTAAATAAATTTTTTTAAAAACAAAATAGCTTAAATTTATTTAAGCTATTTTGCGTAAATAAATAATATTATATAGCTTTTATTTTGGAGGAATCATTTTGGAAAAATTAAAAATAAAAGAAGAAACAAAGAAAAAAATAATTGATATAATAAAGTTTATTATAATAACATTTGCCTTATCAGTTTTTGCCTGTCAAGCATATTTAAACAATATGTTAATTTATACTCACGATTTGGGATATCACTTGAATAGAATAATTCAAATATCAAAAAACTTAGATTTAGGAATATTTCCATCATTTATACATTCTGGACTTTTAAATAATTTAGGGTATGCAAATTCAATTTTTTATCCTGAAATATTTTTATACATACCAGCAATTTTAATGTCGCTTTTTGATTTACATGTTCTTACTGTATATAAGATTTTTTTAATTATTATAACATTTTTTACTTTTTCATCAATGTACATATCAACAAAAGGCATTTTTAAGAAAAAAGAAATTGCATGGGTTGCAAGCTTATTATATACATTTTCTTTATATAGATTAACAGATGTATATGTAAGAGGAGCAATAGGAGAGCTTTTAGCATTTATATTTATTCCAATTATTTTTTATGGATTATATGAAATAATATTTGGAGAAAATAAAAAATGGTGGATTGTTTCAATAGGATTGTTTGGAATAGCAAATTCACATTTGCTTTCATTTGTAATGATTTTACCAATAATAATACTATTTTGCATAATAAATATTGATAAAATATTTAAAGATAAAAAGAAATTATTAAACTTAAGTTTAGGTGCTGTATTAGCGGTGTTGCTTTGTATTGGATTTTTTGGCCCATTATTAGAACAAAAGGTTAATGATTCTTTTTATATTGATGGACAAACTATAGAAGAATCAGAAGTTCTAGAAGAACGAGCTATGAGTTTAAGCATGGCATTAGGAAGCAACATTGAAGCAGGATATGCTGTTGATTCTAATACAAGAAATGATGGAATGTCTGAAGGAGTTGGAGGAATATTATTAATATTTGCCATGCTAATTTTCTTAAGGAAAGGAATTTCGTATAAAGAAAATAGATTTGAAATACAAATGTTTATTTTAGGAGCAATTTTATTTTTTATAACAACTAAATTATTTCCATGGAAAGAAATAAGCATTTTAAATATAATTCAATTTCCATTTAGATTAAATCTATTTACAACAATCTTTTTTGTTTGGGTTGGAGCTAATTCTTTTTATGAAATTGTTACAAATAAAACTGATGCTTGCATTATTATTAGTATAGTAATATTAATTATTTCAGGTTATGTTTTAAGTAATGTAGTATTAAATTTTAATTATTACATATATCATACATATGAAGATTTAATAGATGGAGTTGATCACGAAACTGGTTCATCAGAATACTTACCTGTAAATTCTAATTTAGAAGATTTAAGTTTATATAATATACATAATAAAGAAAAAACATATAAATTTAATCAAACAGGATCAAAAATAGAATTTGAATATAATGAAAAAGAAGCTGATATGGAAATAAATATACCTTTAATTTATTATAAAGGATATGTTGCAAATATTAAGGATGAAAACGGAAATGTAACAAAGTTACAGGTGGTAAAAAATGATGATAATGGTCATGTACTTGTAAAAAACGATCAAAAATTAACTGGAAAAATAACAGTAGAATATAAAATGACATTAATACAATTAATATCTTATTTGATATCAATTATTACTTTTATAGCACTAATTATATATATTATAGTAAATTATAAAAATAAAAAATTAAACTAAAAGAAGAGCAGGAAGGTTTCTTCCTGCTCTTATACATCTAATTTAAATTCTTTACCATTTAAATAATCTAAAATGCCACTTTTAGTTTTAAAATTGAATTTTAAAGAATAACTATAAAGTTCTTGGGTTTTACAATTAAATTTTTTATTTATTTCATTAATACCATACTTTCCATCACCAATAATTGGAAAACCAATATGTGAAAGATGAGCACGAATTTGATGAGTCTTTCCAGTATGAAGATTAATATTTAAGTAAGATATATTTTGTTTTATATTTTTATAAAAAACAGTATATTCAGTAATTATTTTTTGATAATTTTTTTTAGGTATATCAGATATGTAAACAAAACTTTTTTGACTATCTTTAAAAAGATATGCTTCTAAAATATCATGTTCGTTTTTAGGAATACCATATACCTTTGCAATATAATGTTTTTCAATTTCCTTGTTTTTAAATTTATCTAATAAAATATTTAATGCTTCATCATTTTTAGAAAATAGAACTAGCCCTTTTGTATTTCTATCTATTCTGTGACAAGGATTTATATTATTTCCGTATTTAGCTTTCAAAATAGAGGTAAGTGTTACAGACTTTGAAGTTTCTTCTGTTACAGATAAACCATCTGGTTTATTTACAATTAAAATATTTTCATCTTCATATATTGTCTTTATATTAAAATTATTTTCTCCAAATAAATATTCATCAATAATATAAATTGTAATTTTGTCACCATTATGAACTAAAGTATCTTCTGAAATTTTAATTTCATTAATCCTAATATCCTTTTTCCTTAAGGCTTTAAACAAAGTATTTTTATTTAAATTTGGAAAAGAATTTAGTATAAAGGCACTTAATTTTTTATTATCATATTTTTCATTAACAATTAAATTTCTCATAAAGGTATTATAAATAAAAATGTTTATTTTTGCAATATAAAAAATGTATCTTATATTTATCAAAAGTTGAACAATTTATTGACAAAAATATTAGTTTTTAATAATATGTTTTTGAAAAAAATAAATTTAAATTAGTGGAGGAAGAATGAAAGAAAAGTTAATAGATATATTAAAAATGTTATCAGTAGTAATTGTAGTTACTTTCATGATAAGTATTCCATATTTGAATTTTAATCCAATATTTGCAGATGACATATCTTATCACACAAATAGAATAATTTCTACTTATGAGGAATTAAAAGCAGGTCATTTTCCAGTATTAATTCATCCTAAATTATTAGATGGATTTGGATATGCAGGACCTCTTTTTTACCCCGAATTGTTTATATATATACCTGCTATATTAATGTTTTTAGGATTTAATTTTTTAACTTCATATAAAATGCTAACAATTATAACTACTTTTTTTACAATATTAATTACATATTTCTCAGCGAATCATATTTTTAAAAAGAAAAATATTGCTTGGACAATAGCTCTTCTTTATTCTACAGCATTTTATAGAATAACAGATATATATCAAAGAGGAGCAATAGGAGAAGTTTTAGCTATAGTATTTTTACCATTAGTACTTGCTGGATTATATGAAATAATATATGGTGAAAATAAAAAATGGTGGATAATATGCTTTGGAATTTTTGGAGTTGCTAATTCACATATTTTATCTTTAGCCATGATAGTAATCATAATTTTAATTCTGTGTTTAATAAATGTAGTTAAAATTTTTAAAGATAAAAAAAGATTAATAAATTTAGTGTTAGCAGGTGTGGTTTCTATATTATTAATTTGCAGTTTTGTTTTACCATATTTAGAACAATCAAATAATGATAAATTTAATGTAGATGAGAAAATATGGGCACCAGAATTTGTACAAGAAAATTCATTAAGCTTAAAACAAATGATAAATAATCAGATATATGTTGGGGACTCATATAAAGGAATGGGAGTATTACTATTAATATTACCATTGTTTATATTTAAGTGTAAAAATAAGGATAATGAAACTAAATTTTCTAAACAATTATTTGTAATAGGATTTATTAGTTTATTAATAACTTCTAGTTTGTTTCCATGGAAAGAGATATGTACTAAATATAGAGATTTAACAACAATACAATTTCCATATAGATTAAATATTATTACTACACTTTTATTTAGTTTTGTGTCTGGATATTCTATATGTAATTTATTTAATAATAAAGAAGAATTTAATTATATTATATATATAGGAATAGTACTTATAAGTATTGGCTTGATTGCTGATGTAAATCCAAATATAAGAAATTATGTTGAAGAAGATATTTTAAATTTAGCTCCAGTTGGTAATGGAGAATACACGCCTTATGCGTTAGTTAAAACTGATAAAAATGTTCATAATATAAATAGTAATGAAAAAATAGAATTTAAAAAAGAAAGTTCTAAGCTGGTATTTAATTATAAAGATTCTGAAAATGAAATGATTATACACATACCTTTAGCATATTATAAAGGATATGTAGCGTATATCAATGAAGAAAATGGAAGTAAAACCGAATTATTAGTATCAGAGGATGAAAAAACAAAAAATATAATAGTAAGTAGTGACAAAATAATAAATGGAGAGATTACAGTAGAATATAAGATGACATTTATTCAAATTATAGGATATGTAATTACATATTTAACATTATTTATATTAATTTGTTATATTATTTATAAAAAAATACGTGAAAAAAATTTAGATAAGATAAAAAATTAAAATAACTTTTAATATGTAAAGGAAAAGAAATACTTGAAATTGATTTATAGTTATGATACAATGCCAAATGGTTACATTAAATAACTATTAAATGATTATAGCACTAATAAAAGGT
The DNA here is from genome assembly GCA_947632185.1 of uncultured Clostridia bacterium. Taxonomy (GTDB): domain Bacteria; phylum Bacillota; class Clostridia; order TANB77; family CAG-508; genus Scatovivens. The sequence continues at coordinate 2,028 of CANROH010000044.1, read as the reverse complement.
GTTAATAAACATATGAATTTTATAGGAGGTCTTTATAATGAGAGATTATTTAGAAATTGAAGAAGTAAAAGCATTGGAAATCTTAGATTCAAGAGGAAATCCAACAGTACAAGTTGAAGTAGTAGCAGGAGGATATAGCGGTGTAGCTATGGTTCCATCAGGAGCTTCAACAGGAAGTTTTGAAGCAGTAGAATTAAGAGATGACGACCCTTCAAGATACATGGGAAAAGGCGTTCTAAAAGCTGTTCAAAATGTTAACACAATAATAGCTGATAAAATAATTGGAATGAATGTTTATGATCAAGTTAATTTGGATAAAACATTAATAGAATTAGATGGAACAGATAATAAAGCTAAATTAGGAGCAAATGCTACATTAGGAGTATCTCTAGCAGTAGCAAAAGCAGCAGCAGCTTCTTTAGGAATGGAATTATATCAATATATAGGAGGAACAAATGCTAAAACATTACCAACTCCTATGATGAATATAATGAATGGTGGAAAACACGCAGATTCTACTTTAAGTGTACAAGAGTTTATGATTATGCCAGTTGGAGCAAAAACATTTTCAGAATGCTTAAGAATGTGTTGTGAAATATATCATAATTTAAAGAAAGTTTTAAAATCAAAAGGATTAGCTACAGGTGTTGGAGATGAAGGTGGATTTGCACCAAATGTTAAAGATGAAGATGAAGCATTATCATTAATAGTGGAAGCAATTAAAAAAGCAGGATATAAACCAGGTGAAGAAGTTTGTTTAGCATTAGACGTTGCAGCTACAGAAATGTATGATGAAGCTAAAAAAATCGGAAAAGAAGGAATGTATCATTTCTGGAAAATAGGAGTAACAAAAAATACAGAAGAAATGATTTCTTTCTATGAGGATTTAGTAAATAGATATCCAATTATTTCATTAGAAGATGGATTATCAGAAGAAGACTGGGATGGATGGAAATTATTAACTGAAAGATTAGGAAGTAAAATTCAATTAGTTGGAGACGATTTATTCGTAACAAATATTAAAAGATTACAAAAAGGAATTGATTTAGGAGTATCAAATTCTATATTAATAAAATTAAATCAAATTGGAACATTAACAGAAACATTAGATGCAATTGAACTTGCTAAGAAAAATGGAATGACAGCAGTTGTTTCTCATAGAAGTGGTGAAACAGAAGATACAACTTTAGCAGATGTTGCAGTTGCTACAAATGCAGGTCAAATAAAAACAGGAGCTCCTTGCAGAACAGATAGAGTTGCAAAATATAATAGATTATTAAATATAGAAGATCAATTAGGAGAAGTTGCAATTTATGAAGGAAGAAAATCTTTAAAAAGATAATAAAATTTCTTGTAAGAAGTGGAAACTATACATTCCACTTCTTTTATTATGTGAAGAAATATTATAGATAAGATGGAAAAAATTGTTATTGACGAGTCCAATTTAAAGTGCTAAAATGAAAATTGCTGTTCGAGAAAACTTACAAAAAGGCAAAAAAATTTAGTAAAAAAGAAATATAAGAAAATTTTATATAAAAAAATGTAAAAATATGTTGACAATTATAAAATATAGTGCTAAAATATTTTCTAGTTTTCACAAAGAAATAGCAAAATGAACATTAAAAAATAAATAGCAAAAAATAACAATAAAAAAATTTAAAAAACTGTTGACATTTTGCTAGGTTTTGTGTTAAAATAAATCTCGTTCACAGAAAGTGAAAAAATTAAAAAGTACATTGAAAAGTAAACAATAAATATCCTTTAAGAGAAACCAAGCGGTAGTTTAAAAACTACCAAAAATTTTATTGAGCTTTAAGCTCAAACTCAAAACGATTTATATTGAAAATATAGATACCATTAACAAGAGAGTTTGATCCTGGCTCAGGATAAACGCTGGCGGCGCACATAAGACATGCAAGTCGAACGGACTTAACTCATTCTTTTAGATTGAGAGCGGTTAGTGGCGGACTGGTGAGTAATGCGTAAGCAACCTGCCTATCAGAGGGGAATAACAGTGAGAAATCATTG
>CANROH010000043.1 GCA_947632185.1 uncultured Clostridia bacterium | reverse complement strand
AATAGTTAGTGCATTTGGAGGATTAGCAAGTTTTGCTTATGGAAAGGAATTGTTGGTTTTTGTAATATCATTAATGCCAATTTTAGAATTAAGAGGAGGTTTATTAGCAGCAGCTTTAATAGGTTTAGATCCTATCCCAAGTTATATTATAAGTATAATAGGAAACATAATTCCTGTTCCATTTATATTATTATTAATAAATAAAATTTTAAATTGGATGAGAAAAAGCAATATAAATTTCTTTAATAAAATTGCAAAATGGTTAGATGAAAAAGTAGAAAAACATAAAGGACAAATTGAAAAAGTTGGATATTTAGGAATAGTCTTATTTGTTGGAATTCCAGTTCCTGGTACAGGAGCATGGACAGGATCATTAATAGCATCTGTTTTAGAAATGGATAGAAAGAAAACATTTCTTGCCGTTCTTGTAGGAATATTTTTAGCAAGTATTATTATGATGCTAATATCATTTGGAGTATTGGCAAATATAATTCGATAGAAATATAAAAAAATTGTACTCAAAATAAAATGGTTTATAAAAAAACCATTTATGAGTACTTTTTTTATTTAAAAAGCCATGATTTGTGCCGAATTAAATACAAAATTTGTTTTAAAAAAATTAATATAATAAAATTTTATTAGTTATAATAAAATGAAAGGATAAATTTTAATAAGAGTTGTACAAATGAATTGTAATTTTGATTCTAATAATTTAATTAATAAATATGCAAACATGATATATCGAATTTCTTTAAGATATTTAGAAAATATAGAAGACGCGGAAGATATTGTTCAAGATGTCTTTATGAAATATATTGATTATAGAAAAAGTGAAAAAAATTTTAATGATGAGGCTCATGAGAAAAGTTGAATAATTAGAGTAACAATTAATATTTGTTACAATTTTATGAATTCAGCTAGTAGAAATAGAACTATACCTTTAGATGAAGAGGAAGAGTATTTAAGCTTTTTTATTTGTACAAATGTTGAATATAATTTATATGATGCTATAAATAAATTAAAAGATAAATATAGAAAAGTTTTTGAATTATTTTATATAAATGACATGAAGATTTCAGATATAGCAAATGCTTTAAACATTAGTGAAGCAACTGTAAAGACAAGACTTAAACGTGCAAGAGAAGAAATAAAAAAACATATAGAATTGTAGGCATTATTTAAAATTTGAAATTTTATATGAAATATGTTATTATAATATATATTGAAAATAAAGAGGGATGTATAGTGTCAAAAAACGAGAAAAAATTTGAAGATTATTTTAAAATAGTAAAACATAAATTACCTTACTGGGATGAATTACCTGAAATAGACTTATATATGGATCAAGTAATAGTTTTGATGGAAAAATATTTATCATTTAATAAAACTGATGAAGATTCAAAAATAATTACTAATTCGATGATTAATAATTATGTTAAACTAGGAATGATGCCTGCACCAATAAAGAAGAAATATTCAAGAGAACATATTGCATATTTAATTATAATTTGCACTTTAAAACAGGCATTACCAATATCAGTTATAAAAGATTTAATAGAAATGAGAGTAAAAAGGACATCAATAGAAGAAACCTTAAATTTCTTTAGTGACTTATATGATTCTGTTTTCAATACTATTATTGCTATAGGAAAAAAATATAGTTTAAGGAACGCAAGTGATGATGAATTATTTGCTGATACAGCATTATTTATGGCGATTGGATCTAATGGAAGTAAATATATTGCCTCACAAATTTCTGCATTAAATAAATCAAAAAACTAATAAATAGAAATAAATAATTTGCATATACTATTAAAAAGGTTATGATTTTAGAAAACACATTAAATTTTTAATGTGTTTTTTTGTTAATAGAAACATTTACGACTACTCGGTCAAATGATAATAAAAAATAATTGACTTAAATACTAATATAATATATAATAGTTTTGAAGATTAGATAAAGAGGTAACGAATATGAAAGATAAAAGTAAAGATTACTTGTTTGAATATCCAGATTTTAGCAATATTAAAGATATTATGTATGATACTTTAGAAAAATATCCTGATAATACTGCTTTTATATTAAAGAATAAAATTAATAATGAAATAAAATATACTAATATATCATTTAAAGAATTATTTGAAGATGTTAATAATTTTGGAGCTGGATTATACAATTTAGGATTAAAGTATAAAAGAATTGCTATTATTTCTAAAAATAGATATGAATGGATAGCAAGCTATTTGTCTATATTATTAGGTAATATGGTTGCAGTCCCATTAGATAAAGGATTAACAGAAAATGAAATAGAAAATAGTATAATTAGGAGTAAACCAGATGCTATAATTTTTGATAACGGCTTAGCAGATGTTATATCAAAAATAAAAGAAAAGAAAAACGTAAATATAGAAAATTATATTTGTATGGAAGAAAATAAAGATTATATAACTTTTTCAGAAATAAAAGAAAAAGGTAAAACTTTGCGTCAAAATGGATACTTAGAATTTGATAATGCAAAAATAGATGATGATAAAATGAGTGTACTATGTTTTACTTCAGGAACAAGTTCTAAATCAAAAATTGTAATGCTTTCTCAAAGAAATATAGCTTCAAATATTTGTGCAATGCATATTGTAGAAGATTTTAAGAGTACAGATGTTAACTTAGCATTTTTACCATTTCATCATACATTTGGTTCTACAGGAATACTATTTATTCTTAGTTATGGTGCAGCTACTGCTTTTCCAGATGGACTAAGATATATCGCCCAAAATTTAAAGGAATATGGAGTTTCTGTTTTTATTGGAGTACCAGCATTAATAGAAACAATGCACAAAAGAATTATAAAAGAAGTAGAAAAGCAAGGAAAAACTAAAATTGTAAACATAGTAAAAAAGGTTACTAATTTAATACCATTTGTAAAAAGAAAAGTTTTTAAATCTATTATAGACCAACTAGGAGGAAAACTAAGACTTATAATTAGTGGTGCAGCTCCACTAGATAAGGATGTTTGGAAAGATTTTAACGAATTAGGAATAAAAATTATTCAAGGATATGGCCTAACTGAGGGTGCTCCAGTTGTTGTTGCAGAAAATGCAAAATATGGAAAAAAGGGTTCTATAGGATTTCCACTAAAGGGGATACAAATTAAGATATTTAATAAAAATGAATTAGGAATAGGAGAACTTGCTTTTAAAGGACCAAATGCAATGCTTGGATATTATGAAGATGAAGAAGCTACTAAAGAAGTATTTACTGAAGATGGATGGCTTTTAACAGGCGATTTAGCTTATATTGATAAAGATGGATTTGTATTTATTACAGGAAGAAAAAAGAATGTAATAGTATTAAAAAATGGTAAAAATATTTATCCAGAAGAATTAGAAATGTTAGTTAATAAATTACCACTTGTAAAAGAATCAATGGTATTTGGTATGCCAAAAGAAGATGATTTAGTGGTATCAGTTAAAGTTCAATACAATGAAGAATATTTTAAAGAAAATTATCCAGATGCTGATGAAAGAACAATAACAAATATGATTTGGGAAAAAATTAAAGAAATAAATCAAACATTACCTACTTATAAATATATAAAAAATTTAATTGCAACTAAAGATGAATTTGTTAAAACTACGACAGCAAAAATTAAAAGATATGAAGAAATGAAAAAGATAAGATATGCTTAAAGTAAAAAATATTTATAACTTAAAAAACCTTCTTATAATTGTTATAAGAAGGTTTTTTATATTATAGTGATTATCTTTATAATCCTTAAAATATAATGGAGTTACCCCAAAAATATTTAAATTAAAAATTTATTAATTTTATTGAAAATATACTTATTAGTGATAAAATATTAATACAAATATAGAAGTATTTTAAACTTTATAAGGAGTGTTTTAATAGAATTATATGAAGAAATTTTTAAAAAGATTACTTATATTTATTTTTTTAATAATATTTATTATTATTGGAATATTTGTATATAAAGGATATTCTTTATATAAGCAGGCAATAAATGAAACTAGTATTAGTGAAAAGATAAATGAAATAAAAGATAGTAAAGAGAATTATACTTTGTATAGTGAACTTCCACAAGATTATATTAACGCTGTTATTGCTGTAGAAGATAGAAGGTTTTTTAAACATGATGGAATAGATTTAATTTCTATTTTAAGAGCTATTTTTAAAGATATAGAATCTATGAAACTAGTAGAAGGTGGAAGCACAATAACACAGCAACTTGCAAAAAATACATATTTTACTCAAAAAAAAGAAATAACTAGAAAAATAGCAGAAATATTTATGGCTTTTGAATATGAAAAAGAATGTAGCAAGGAACAAATTTTTGAATTATATATAAACACAATGTATTTTGGAGATGGATATTATTGTATATATGATGCTGCTAATGGATATTTTGATAAGGATGTAGGAGATATGGATTTGTATGAATGCACATTACTTGCAGGAATACCAAATGCACCATCGGTATATTCTCCAACTAAAAATCCAGAACTTGCAAAGGAAAGACAAAATCAAGTTTTAAAAAAGATGGTAAAATATAATTATTTATCACAAGAGGAAGCTGATAAAATTATAAAACAACAAAATTTCTAAATTTATAATAAATTGTGTAAAGCCAAAGTAGAATAGATATAAAATACATATGATAAATATATTTATATATTATGGAGGTTATATTGTGGAAGATATTATAAATAAAATAATTGAAATAGATAATAAGGCTAAAGCTGTTATAGAACGTGAAATTGAAAAGAAAAATAATATTGAAGATTTTATAGATAGTGAATTTAAAAATAAGAAAGCAGAATTAGATTTAGAATATAAAAAACAAATAAAAATTCAACAAGATAAATTCAATAGCATGTTTGAAGAGAAAAAAAATCAAATTGATGATTCGGTAAAACAAGAAATTTTAAATATTGAGAAAAATTATAAGCAGATTGAGAATAAAATGATTGAAGACATATTAAATAGCATAAAAAATATGGAGGAATAAATGGTAAATGCTTTAAAATATCCTGCTCTTAATGCTAAAATGAAGGGAATGTATGCTAACAAATTTAGTGAAAGTGAGTTAGAAGAATTATTAAGACAAACAAATTTAAAAGATGCAATTATTATTTTAAAGTCTAAATTTCCTGGTTTAGAAAATATAGATGAAAGTATGCATAGAAAGAAATTAGAGCAGGAGTTAAATAATTTATTTATTATAGATATATTAAAGTTATATAAATATTTAAATAAAGATGAAAAAGAAGTTTTTATGGAATTTATTTCTAAATATGAATTAAATTGTATAAAAAATGTTTTTAGAAATCTTACCACAAATAAAGAAACTTCAACAAATCTTAAAAATATTGATAATTGGACTAATAAAATATTTACTTCTATTGATGGAATAAATCAAATAAGTAAAGAAAAGGATTTTTTGGAATTAATAAAAAGTAAGAAATATTATGATATTTTTAAAGAATATGAAGAGGTTATAGAAAAAGCACCATTAGAAGATATAGAAGTTAAATTAGATCAGTTTTATTTTAAAAGAGTATATGATTTATCAAAAAAAATAAATAAAACTTTTGAAAAAATGATTGGAACAGAAATAGATTTGCTAAATATAATATGGATTTTTAGATCAAAAGAATATTTTCATTATTCAGAAGAAGAAATTAAACAAATTATTATTCCGATTAACTATAAATTAACTAAGAGCAAAATGGATGAATTATTACTTACAACAGATTTTGACGATATAAAAGCAGTTTTAAGTGAAACTATATATAAAGATGTTTTTACCTATAAAGAAAATATTGAACATGATAAAGATAAATTTTTATATAATATGTATATGAAATTTTTTAGGACGAAGCTATTTAATATTTGCACATTATTTTGTAATATTAACTTAATTGATATTGAAATAAAAAATATTATAAATATAATAGAAGGTATAAGATATAAAATAGATAAAGTGGAAATTCAAAAGAAAATTATTATTTAGGAGGTGAAAGAAGTGGCAGTTGAGCGAATGAAACTTTTAAGTATAACTGGAAAAGAAGAAAATATAGATAGATTTATTGCTGATTATTTATTAGATAGTGGTATTCAGACAGAAAATGCTGTAAAGGTTTTTGAAAAAGGGTGGAAATTAACTAATTTTGAGTATAATTCAACTGCTAAAGACTTATTAAAGAGTTGTAAAGAAATTCTTGATAAATATAAAATAAAATATACTCCAAATTTAGAAAGCCAAAATTTAAATAGATCTTTAGAGGATATAGAAAAAGATTTAAATCAAATAAAAGATAATTTTAATAACTTAGAAATAGATATTCAAAATGAAAAGCAAATAGAAGATGATTATAAATCAAAAGAAAATTTACTTAAGTATATAAAAAATCTAGATATTAATCTTTATACATTATATAATTTAGAGTTTATAAAATTTAGATATGGAAAAATTTCAAAAGAGAACTTTTTAAAATTAGAAAATACTTTAAAGCCTTTAAATGCAATTATTTTAAAAATGAGCGAAGATGATGAAGAAAATGTATGGATTATGTGTTTTATAACTAAAGATATAAGCGCTAAAATAGATAGTTATTTAAATGTGTTTAAATTTGAAAGGTTATGGTTGCCTAAAGAATTAGGCGAAAATCCAAAAGAAATTTGGAACGAATGCCAAAGAAAATTACAAGAATTAAAAGTTGATATTGAAGATAAAGAAAATGAATTATTTAGAATAGTCCATAGGGATTCCGAAGAATTAGTTAATTTATATTATGATATTAATTTATATATAAAAATTAATAATGTAAAAAAATTTATGGCATATGATGAAAATGGACAATTTTATATAATTGGATGGATACCAGTAAAAGAACTTGCTAAAGTTGTTCCTAAACTTCTAAAAGAAAAAGATATAAAGTATGTAATTAAAAATCATGATGAAGTTGCAAGTATTCCTCCTACAAAATTAAGAAATAATAAGTTTGTTAGACCTTTTGAAACTATAGTAAAAATGTATGGATTACCTAATTATACTGAAATAGATCCAACAACTTTTGTTGCGATTACTGCATTTTTATTATTTGGTTTTATGTTTGGAGATGTAGGACATGGGCTAATAATATTTTTAATAGGAATATTACTAGCAAGGAAAAAAATATCAATGGGGCCTGTATTTGAAGTAGGTGGAATAGCTTCTATGATTTTTGGAGTTTTATATGGAAGTATTTTTGGAAAAGAAGATATAATTCCTGCAATTTTTATTAGTCCTATGGAAAATATACAGACAATGCTTATTTATGGAATTATTGTTGGAGTTATTTTAATAATAATGGCAATGATTTTGAATATTCGAAATGGTATAAAGAATAAAGATAAAAAGAAAATATTTTTTGAAACAAATGGATTGGCAGGATTGATTTTTTATGTGGTTGTATTAGTTGCAGGAGGATATTTCTTATTAAAACAAAAAATGATTGTTTCTTTAGGATTATTAAGTATTTTTGTTTTAATACCATTAATTGCAATAATGTTTAAAGATACTTTTGCTAAATTACTTTTTAAGGAAAAAGAAAAAGAAAAAAGTTCGTTAGTAGAAAAAATTTTTGAAGTAGTTGAAATATTATTATCATTTGCAAGTAATACAATTTCATTTGTAAGGATATCTGCTTTTGCAATAAATCATGTAGGATTATGTATGGCAATATATATTTTGTCAAATATGATGGGGCAGGCGGGAAACATTATTGTTTCTATTATTGGAAATGTATTAGTAATTGCTCTAGAAGGGCTTATAGTTGGAATTCAAGTTTTGAGACTAGAGTATTATGAATTATTTAGTAGATTTTATACTGGAGATGGAAAAGAATATAGACCATTAAGAGAAAAAATTTAAATTAAGGAGAAGAAAATATGAAAAAGAAAATTTTTGTATTAGGTATTGTAAGTATTATAGCATTAGGAATTTTATGTACTAAATGTTTTGCAGTTACATCAAAAAACACTAATATTGTGACAGAAGAAACTGTTCAAAGTATAGTAGATGAAAAAATTAAGACAGCAGTTGATGGAGCAATGGCTCAAGTACAGGAAAATATAGAATCTAATGATGAACAAAAAGAACAAGAACAATCTAAAAATGGCATAGGAATGATAGCTGCTGCTATAGCTACAGGACTAGGTTGTATTGGAGCTGGTATTGCTGTTGCAGTAGTTGCATCAAGTGCAGTTGGAGCAATTAGTGAAAATCCAAGTTTACTTGGAAAAACAATTATTTTTGCAGGTTTGGCAGAAGGTATTGCTATTTATGGATTAATTATAGCTATAATGATATTGAATAAAGTATAGTATTAATATTGGAGAATATTATGAGAATGGTGTGCATCAGTAAAAGCAATGATATAGCTGTTGGATTACGTTTAGCAGGAGTTCAAAGCTTTTTTATTAAAGATAATGATGAAATAATAAATAAAATTATAGAACTTTCTAAAGATAGCAATGTTGGAATTATAAATGTTACAGAAGAAGTTTATGAGATTGCTAAATTCCAAATACAGAAAATATCAAATAATCAAGAATTACCTCTAATTGTAACTATTCCTAATTCTTAAATTATTATTTAAATTTGAAAGGAATTATTATGGCTGATAATATTGATAAAAAAATGGAAAAAATGGAAAAAAGTTCTTATGCGATTGCCGAAAAAGAACTTGAAGAACTAAAAGAGGAAAATGATAGTTATGCTAATAAAAAAATAAGTGTAATGATTGATGATTATAAAGATGAACTTACTAAAAAATATTATGATGAATTAAACAAAATAAATAGAGAGTATAATAAAAGTATTTTTGATTATGAAATGAATCAAAAAGTAAAGATAAATATGTTTAAAGAGAAATTATTAAATAATATATATTTAAAGATTGACAGTGAGATAAAAAGTTTTGTTAATTCACCAGAATATAAAGATTATTTATTCAAAAATGTAAGTTTTACATTAAATAAATTTAGTAATAAAGAAAAGTGTGTAATTTATTTAACTGAAAATGATTATTATAATTTTGGTAAAGAAATAGAAGAAAAATTTAATTCAAAGATAGAAAAAATAAATAATGAAAATATTGGTGGTTGTATTATTGTAAATGAAATAGAAAAAATTTCAATTGATAATACGATAAAAACAAATATTGAATTAAAAAATAGAGGTGGAAAATTTGCAGAATAAATTAATAAGTTCTATTAATGGACCTGTTGTTGAGGCACGAGGAGATGGCGATTTTGCAATGCACGACATGGTTTATGTAGGAAAAGAAAATTTAATAGGTGAAGTTATAAAACTAAATAAAGATGTTGCTACTATTCAAGTTTATGAAGAAACAAGTGGTTTAAGAATAGGAGAAAACGTTGTAGAAACAGAAGCTCCATTATCAATTACATTAGGACCAGGAATTATTGGAAATGTTTTTGATGGAATTGCAAGACCACTTGCTAAACTGGAAGAAATATCTGGTAATTTTTTGGGCAAAGGATTAAATATTCAGTCAATAAGCAAAGAGAAAAAATGGCATTTTATTCCAGCAGTTGGGTTAGGTGAGCAAATTAACCTAAATACAATAGTTGGAGAGGTAAAGGAAACAGAAAGTATAAGTAATAGAATTATGAATCCCTATAAAATTGAGGGAAAAATAATATTTATAGCTCAAGAAGGAGATTATACAGTAGAAGATGTTATTGCAAAAGTGAAAACAGAAGATAAAGTATATGAACTTACTATGATGCATAAATGGCCAGTTAGAGTTGCTAGGCCATATAAAGAAAGATTAACAACTGATATACCTTTAATTACAGGGCAAAGAGTAATAGATACGATGTTTCCTATTGCAAAAGGTGGAACTGCTATGATACCTGGAGGTTTTGGAACTGGAAAAACTATGTTACAGCATCAAATTGCAAAATGGTCTGATGCAGATATAATTGTTTATATAGGTTGTGGAGAAAGAGGAAATGAGATGACAGAAGTATTAGAGGATTTTCCAAAACTTATAGATCCTAGAACCAAAAGACCGTTAATGGAAAAAACAATTTTAATTGCTAATACTTCAAATATGCCTGTTGCAGCTAGAGAGACATCTATATATACAGGAATCACTATAGCTGAATATTATAGAGATATGGGTTATAATGTTGCTATTATGGCAGATTCTACTTCAAGATGGGCAGAAGCACTAAGAGAAATTTCGGGACGTTTAGAGGAGATGCCTGCAGAAGAAGGATATCCTTCTTATTTACCTTCAAGATTATCACGGGGTATATGGTAGAGCGGGAATGACGGAAAGCTTTAATGGTAGAATTGGTTCTGTTACTATAATAGGTGCTGTATCACCACAGGGAGCAGATTTTTCTGAACCAGTAACTCAAAATACAAAAAGATATGTTCATGTTTTCTGGGGATTGGATAGGGATTTAGCATATTCAAGACACTATCCAGCTGTTAATTGGAAAATTAGTTATAGTGAATATGTAGATAGATTGAAATCTTGGTATGAAAAAAATATAAATGAAAAATTTTCAGAAGAAAGATTAGAGATTGTAAAATTACTTCAGGAAGAAAACGAATTACAAGAGATTTCTAAAGTTGTAGGGCAAGATGTATTATCAGATAGTAAAAAGTTAATTTTAGAGATATGTAGAATAATACGATTAGGATTTCTGCAACAGAGTGCAATGAATGAAATTGATACTTTCGTTCCTCTTGAAAAACAGTATAAAATGATGGATTCTAGCTTAAAAATATATAATAATTCTATAAAACTTATAGAAAAGGGAATTCCTATATCTAGGATAAAAGAGACAGGAATTTTTGAAGAATATATAAAATTAAAATTTAATATAAGTAATGACAATTTATCTGAATTTGATGTTTTTGATAAAAAAGTAGAACAAGAATTGAAAAATATTTTAGAAGAATATAAAGAACATACTTAAAATTTGAAAGAAAGGAGGTATAATTTGTTTTATTATATAAAACAAATTAAGTAGACTACATTGAAAATTCAATATTTGGGTTTGGAGAATATAAATGGACCTCTTGTATATTTAAAAACTCCAAAAGAAATATCTTATAATGAACAAATAGAATTAATTTTAAAATCTGGCGAGAGAAGAATAGGAAATGTAATTGTATTAAATGAAGATGTTACTGCTATACAGGTTTATGAGGGCACAGATGGTATAAATATTGATGGAGTAAAAACAGAACTTAATGGAAAACCTTTGCAGATAAAACTTTCAAAGGATGTTTTAGGAAGAATTTTTAATGGAATAGGTAAACCGATAGATGGACTGGGAGAAATAAAGAATTTTGTTGAGAGAGATATTAATAGCTTACCTATGAATCCTATTTCTAGAAAATATCCTAGAGATTATATTGAAACAGGAATTTCTGCAATAGATGGATTAATGACATTAATTAGAGGACAAAAGTTACCTATTTTTTCTGGAAGTGGAATAAATCATAATGATTTAACAGAGCAAATAATAAGACAGGCTAATATTAAAGATAATGCAAATTTTGCAATTGTTTTTGGACTTATGGGGGCAGAATATGAAACAGCTGAATTTTTTAAACAAAGTTTTAAAGAAAATGGTGTTTTATCAAAAGTTGTTACATTTCAAAACCTATCAAATGATCCATCTATTGAAAGAATTTTAACTCCTAAAGTAGCTCTTACATGTGCAGAATATTTAGCATTTGATCTTGATATGCAAGTTTTAGTAATTTTAACAGATATGACAGCATATGCAGAGGCATTAAGAGAGGTATCAACATTAAAAGGAGAAATCCCAAGTAGAAAAGGATACCCTGGATATTTATATAGTGAATTTGCGTCAATATATGAAAGAGCAGGAATGTTAAAAAATAAAAAAGGTTCTATAACTCAAATTCCAATACTTACAATGCCAAATGATGATATATCACATCCGATACCTGATTTAACTGGTTATATAACAGAAGGGCAGATTGTTTTGGGAAGAGAACTTTATCAGAAAGGAATAAATCCTCCAATTAATATTTTAAATTCATTATCAAGACTTATGAAAGATGGTATAGGAAAAGAATATACAAGAGAAGATCATGGAAAAATTTCAGATCAATTATTTTCTTCATATTCAAGGGTACAAGATGCTAGAGCATTAGCAAAAGTTTTAGGAGAATCTGATTTATCAGATGTTGATAAAAAGTATTTAGAGTTCGGGCAAGCATTTGAAAATCGTTTTATAAATCAAGGAAAATTTGAAAATAGAACTATAAATCAAACTTTGGATTTAGCTTTAGAAATATTAAATATATTACCTAAAGAAGAATTGGATAAAATGTAGATTAAAGGGAAGATAAAATGAGTAATGATTATTTACCTACTAAAAGTAACTTAATAAAATTACAAAATTCTCTAAAAATAACTAAACAAGGAAGCGAATTACTTGAAAGAAAGAAACTTATATTGACAAAACAATTAGAGAAATATGTAGAAAAAGAAAAAAAATTGAAGATGCAAATTTCTGAAATGATGGACATAGGTAAAAAGTTAATTAGAAATGCAAATATAGATATCGGAATTGATAATTTAACTAATATTGCAAATGGCGTAAAGATAGATAATTATATAGATATAAAAAATATTACAGTAATGGGAACAGAAATACCTTCAGCTGTTCATAAAAGTGAAATTGTTAAAAGAAACTATGGATTTTATAACACTACAAATACAGTTGATGAAGCAATATTTAAATTTAATGAAATACAAGAAAAGTTAATTGAACTTGCAATTTTAGAAAATACTATTACTAGATTAGAAAAAAATATAGAAAAAGTAAGAAAAAGATCAAATGCACTTAAGAATATTATTATTCCAGAAAATGAAAAAAATATATCTAATATAATGGATGAACTTCTAGAAAGAGAAAGAGAAGAATTTTCAAGACTTAAAATAGTGAAAAAGAAAATTAATTATTAGGAGGTTTTATGAAAAAAGTAGCAGTTTTATTAGCAGAAGGATTTGAGGAAATTGAAGCTTTAACTGTAGTTGATGTTTTAAGAAGAGCAGGAATTACATGTGATATGGTATCAATTGAAGAAGAATTTGTAGTTGGTACCCATAATATTAAAATTAAAGCTGATAAATTATTAGGAGAAGATATAGAAAAATATGATATGATTGTATGCCCAGG
>CANROH010000042.1 GCA_947632185.1 uncultured Clostridia bacterium | reverse complement strand
ACTTTTTGATTTCTTATTCTTGTTCCAACATAATAATCAAAACCTTCACTTTTTGTAAAAGATAACTTAAATTTTTTCAAATCTTCAGAAACACTTGCTCCACCTAAATGAAAATTTTCTTTTCCATGTTCTTTTCCCCATTTAGCTACTTCATATAATAATAAACTATTTCCATTTAAGTTTGTGTACTCATAATCATTTGCTGAATACTGATAATGCATTTGTTTATTATAATGTAAAATCATACTTGATGAAATTATTTTTCCATCATACAAAGCATTAGCAAGAAAAACATTTCCTTTTAGTTTATCAAAATGCTCTTTCAAAAATTCTTTTGATAACCAATAATATTCTTTAATATCATTTTTCTTAATTGTATTTTGATATAGTCTATAAAAGTCATCTATAGTTTTTCCTTCAAAATCAAATTCAATTTTTACACCTTTTTTAATAGCAAGTCTTATGTGATTTCTTCTTTTAGATGATATTTCATCCATAAAAATATCATCTACTAATAAGTTCATTGCAAAAGTTTTTTTATTTGGTTTTAGATTATAATAATCTTTAAAATCTAAATAATTTTTAAACCAAGGAGAAAATCTAACATATTCAGAAACAATTTTTTCTTTTTTGCAATATTCATTAAAATCTTTTTCAAATTCTTCTAATAATTTTTTCTTATCATTACACTCAAGAATTATTGGTCCATTAAACCCATATGGAGTTCTTATGTCGTAATAAGATTCGTCATGTATATAGATATATACATATGGATAAGCGATTTTTCCATATTTACAATCTAAAATATATTCTCTTGGAACTCCATCTTTTTCTTTTTGAGAATATAATTCTCTCCATTCCTTTTTATAATAAATATCTGGTAAATTATCCATTTTTTATTTCCTTATTAAAAAATTTTTTTATATTAACAACTATTCTTTCCATATCTTTTTCTGTATATCTTTGGTCACAAGGTATACAAATAATTTTATCATATATTTCATTACTTTTATAACTTTGTATGTTTAATTTTTCATACTTTGGCCATACAATAGGAAGATATATATTTTCTTTAGCTAGAAAACTTTGAAATTCTTTTCTAATATCTTTATCAACCAATATTGGAAAATATAATGGAGTTTCTCCACTACTTAAGTTTTCTAGTGGAATGTCTATATTTTTAAATTTTAAATTATTTAATAAATAATTGTAGTTTTTTCTTCTTTTTTCTTTTATTATTTCAAAATCATAATAAGTAAGTAATTGTTTTGTATAAGAAGACATAATATGAATTTGGTTATTATCACTTAAAACTTTTTTTGCATCTTTATATAATTTTAAATATTCTTCTTTTAAGTTAGGTCTCATAGATTTAATATAATCAGCTTTCTTTCTAAAAGCTTGTAGCTGTTTTTCAACAAAATCAGTATTTTCACTTAAATTATTAACATCTAGTTTAATATCAGTGTTATTTTTTACAAATGCTCCGTCTGGTACAGCACACCACTTTCTTATGCTTCCTATAACAAAATGTGCTGTAGATAAGTCTAAGTTATCATTTAATAAGAATTGTGTTACATCTTCTATAATATATATATTATTTTTAATTGTTTTTAAATAATTTCTAATATTTTTTATGGTATCATTTCCAAAATAAGGGTGAACCACTATAATATTAGGCTTAAAACTATTTACTTTTGATTCAAATTCTTTTTCATCAACTAATAATTTGTCATTTATATCATAATAATCAATATTATAATCTTTCTCTTCAAATGGATTTATTACTGTGCTACAAGTAAAAGAAGGTAGCAAAACTTTTTTTTCTTCAAGCCTAATATTTTCTAATATCAATCTTATTGCATTCCTTCCAGAATCTAAAAAGACAACATTCTCATAAGATATCTTATTATGTTTTTTATTATGTTTTTCTTCTAAACAAAAATCACTTCCTATTTCATCAAACTTTTTCCCTTTGGTATTTTTTCTGTATTCGTCAAAATCAATTACTTGTCCTGTACCACAAACAACAATATCTTCTTTTTTAATAACTTTATAAATTGTTTTTAAAAAAATTTTCAAATCATTAATAAAACTAATATTATTTACATACTCAACATCAAGTTCAAATCTTTCGTCCCAGTTTAATGTATTTCTTCCATTTACTTGTGCAAGTCCTGTTAATCCAGGTCTAACGTCATGTCTATGCTTTTCCTCTTCTTTATAATATGGTAAATATTCTATAACAAGTGGTCTAGGTCCAACTAAACTCATATCTCCTCTTAAAATATTTACTAATTCAGGCAATTCATCTAAACTAGTATTTCTCAAAAACTTTCCAAATCTTGTTAATCTCTCAGAATCAGGTAATAAATTTCCATTTTCATCTTTTTTATTATTCATACTTCTAAATTTATATAATGTAAAAATTTTTTCATCTTTTCCAGGTCTTTTCTGCTTAAAAATAATAGGACTTCCAAGATTTACTCTAACTAAAATTGCTACAATTATAATAACTGGTGATAATATAATGAGTCCTAGTAAACTAATGATTATGTCTAATAATCTCTTTATATACTTTTTATACATTTTATTCTCCTAGGTTATTTAAATAATTTAAGTATTATATTTATTATTCTTTGCATGTCTTCTTGCGTCATTTTCGTATCAGATGGTAAACATACTCCTCTATTAAATAAATCCTCTCCAACAGCAATTTTGCTGTCATCATGTTTTATAAAATCGTATTTTTTAAAAACAGGTTGTAGATGCATTGGTTTCCAAACTAATCTTGATTCAATATTTTCATTCTCCAAAGCCTCTATAATATCTAGTGGTTTTACTTTAGATTTTTCTTTTAAAGCAATTACTGAAAGCCATCTATTAGATCTTTCATCTTCTTTTTCTATTGTTACTTCTATATCATCTATTTTTTCAAAAGCTTTTTTGTATATATCAAAAATTTCTCTTTTTTTAGAAATTCTCTCTTCTAAAACCATCATTTGGCCTCTTCCAATACCAGCTAAAACATTACTCATTCTATAATTATATCCAATTTGAGAATGTTGATAATATCTAGCTGGATCTTTACTTTGAGTTGACCAAAATTTGGCCTTATTAATTATTTCTTCATCATCTGAAACTAACATTCCTCCACCAGTTGTTGTTATAATCTTATTTCCATTAAATGATAATGCTGCACATTTTCCATAAGTTCCTAAAAATTTACCTTTATATATTGTTCCAAGTGCTTCTGCAGCATCTTCTAAAATTGGCACATTATGTTTTTTACATATTTGAGTTATTTTTTCCATATTAGTAGCTCTTCCATATAAATGAACTACTACTACAGCTTTTGGATTAGGGTATTTTTCAAATGCTCTTTCAAGCGCTTCAGGACTCATATTCCATGTTTCATATTCTGAGTCTATAAATACTGGTGTTGCATTTTGATATATTATTGGATTAACACTTGCAGAAAAAGTAAGATCTGATACAAATACAATATCATCTTTTTCAACTCCTAATCCCTTTAATCCTAAATGTATACCAGATGTACCACTTGCAAGTGCAACTGCATTTTTTATGTTTAAATATTTTTTTACACTTGACTCAAACTCATTTATGTTTTCTCCAACAGTGGAAAGCCAATTAGTTTCAAATGCATATTTTACAAATTTAAGTTCATATTCCTCATCTGACATATGAGGTGAAGCTAAATATATCTTTTTATTCATAGTTTAAATCTCCTTCTTAAAACAAGTTATTTTTTTACTACATTTTTTTCCATATATGTAGGAATATTTTCTTTAATAATTTTCTTAATTTGCTCTTCTGTTACATTTTCATCAATTAGTAAGCCGTTAAATCTTTCTAATTTTTCTTCTATATCTTTCATAGAAATATCTAGTGGTTCTGCTACAAAGATTTTATTATGACTAGTTTTTTCTAGTCCCTCTTCACTCATTAATAATTCTTCATACAATTTTTCTCCTGGTCTTAATCCTGTAAATTCTATTTGTATATCTTCATTAGGAACTAATCCAGATAATCTTATTAGACTTTCTGCTAAATCATAAATTTTTACAGGCTCTCCCATATCTAGTACAAATATTTCTCCACCTTTAGCATAAGTCATTGCTTGTAAAACGAGCTCAACAGCTTCTGGAATAGTCATAAAAAATCTGGTAATTTCTTTATGAGTAACAGTTACAGGGCCACCTTCTGCTATTTGCTTTTTAAATAATGGAACAACAGAACCATTACTTCCTAAAACATTGCCAAAACGTACAGCTGCAAATTCTGTATCACTTACTTTATTTTTAGCTTGTACAATCATCTCACACATTCTTTTTGTGGCTCCCATTATGTTAGTAGGATTTACAGCTTTATCTGTTGATATTAATATAAATCTTTTAACATTATACTTATCACTAGCATTTACAACATTATATGTTCCGAAGACATTATTCTTTATAGCTTCTAGTGGATTTTTTTCCATAAGAGGTACATGCTTATGAGCAGCAGCATGAAAAACAAGATATGGTTTATAGTTTTCAAATATTTGTTCTAACCTTTTTGTATCTCTTACACTAGCAATAATAGCTTCTATATCTGCTTTTGGATTTTTAGTTCTTAATTCAATTTCTACATCATATAAATTATTTTCATATATGTCTAACATTACAAGTTTGCTTGGCTTATATTTTATTATTTGTCTACAAAGTTCTGATCCGATTGAGCCACCTGCTCCTGTAACTAATACAACCTTATTTTTGATTAATGTTTCTATGTTTTCATTATCTAGTTTTATTGGCTCTCTGCCTAAAATATCTTCTATTTCAACATCCCTTAAGTTTTCAAATAATTTTTTATTTTTTATTATTTCTTTCATTCCAGGTAAAATTCTTACTTTGCATTTTGTTTGTTGGCATATATTTAAAATTTGTTTTCTATTTTCATTATCAATATTGGCAATAGAAAAAAATATTAAATCTACATTGTTATCCTGACAAATTCTAACAATATCATTTCTATTACCAATTATTTTTACGCCTGAAATAGTATAATTAAGTCTTTTTGGATTATCATCTATTACTCCAACAATATCATAAATTTCAGACATATTAGTATGTATAGTTTTTATTATTTCATGAGCCGCATTTCCAGCACCTATAATCAATACATTTTTTGTTTCACTATTTTTTTTAACTCTAACTCCTCTATTTACAACATCAAATACTAAAATATATCTTATTATAATTCTATAAGAAACCATCATTAATCCTATAAAAATTCCAGCAAGTATGTTTAGCCTTGTACTAGCTATTTCTATATGCAATATAACTCTTATTATAGATACAATAATTGATGATATTAAACATAAAATTATATATTTAATATAATCTTTTCCCTCTTCATATCTTATTATATTATTATAACTTTTTGTAATATGGAAAACTAACTGATATACTAAAACAGATACAATTACAGTTCTTATAATTCTAGGAACATAATAATTTATAAATAAAATTCCGATTTGTTTCAGACAAAAAAATTGCACCTACATAATATGCTATAAATATACAAAAAATATCTAATAAAACTAATATAACATTTCTAAATTTACTTAATTTTTTTAATGTTTCCAAATAATTTCTCCTTAATTTTAATAAACTATTTTTTTGCTTAAAAAATTGAAATTTATTATTAATTGTTTTTCTTTTAAAATATTTTAGTACTATAATTTCATTATAGTACTAAAATTAAATTGCAATTTAATTTTAGCTTTTTTAAATGTATAAATATAAAAATATATTAAATTTTAAAATTTTCTTATCTTGAAAAATTCTTTTTTATTTTATCATTATGTATTCTTTTTTTCAAGATTTATTGCTATATTATGACATAATATTTTACTTACTTTAATAAAAAAAGAGTATTAACAATTTAATTTTGCTAATACTCCAAAATTAGTATCTATTCATTAAAAATATAATTTCTTTGAATTCTGAAATTTATTATAAATAGTATAATGTCAACAACAAATTTTATAATTACTTTTGAAAATCTTGTAATCCATCTTTTAATGACTTCCCTTTTCCCTCATTATTTTTATGTTCTAAAATTGTACATTCTTTTTTATTTTTTATATATTTAAAAATTTCATTACAATTTTCTGAACTTCCATCATTTACTACTAATATATCTTTAAAATTATTATTAATTAATTCATCAATATATTTTTCGAGCTCAATTGTTGGATTTAATGTTGGAATTAAGATTAATACTTTACGTAAATCTATAGGCATCTTGATTTTCGTTTTCCTTTTATTTCATTAAATATTCTGGATGTGATATATACCAATCAATTGTTTTAACTATACCGTCTTTAAACATTGTTTTTGGTTCCCAGCCAAATTCATTTTTCAATTTTGTTGGATCAATCGCATATCTATAATCATGACCTTTTCTGTCTTCTACAAAAGATATTAAGCTTTCTGGTTTTCCTAATTTTGATAATATTAATTTAACTATCTCAATATTTCTTTTTTCATTATGTCCACCAATGTTATATCTTTCACCTTTTTTACCTTTATGCAAAACTATATCTATAGCTTCACAATGATCTTCAACATATAACCAATCTCTAATATTTGAACCTTTTCCATATACTGGAAGTTTCTTATCTTGCATAGCCAAAGAAATCATGTGTGGTATAAGTTTTTCATGATGTTGATATGGTCCATAATTATTAGAACAATTTGTTACACTTACATTCATTTTATATGTTTCACAATAAGCAAGTGCAATTAAATCTGAAGATGCTTTAGAAGCTGAATATGGGCTATTAGGCTTTATTGGAGATGTTTCTGTGAAATATCCTGTTTCTCCTAATGTTCCATATACTTCATCTGTAGAAACATGTACAAATTTATTACTACTTCCTTCTCCCCAATATTGTTTAGCTGCTTCTAACAATGTATGCGTTCCAATTACATTTGTTTGTGTAAATATAAAAGGATTTTTTATGCTGTTATCGACATGTGATTCGGCTGCAAAATGCACTATAGCATCTATATTATATTTTTTATATGTTTCTAATACAAAATTAAAATCACAAATATCTCCCTTTACAAATGTTATTTTATCCTTTATATTATCTAAATTATGTAAATTTCCAGCATATGTTAATTTATCAAATACTATAATATTATATTTTCCCTCGTATTTTTTTACCATTAATTCTGCAAAATTTGCACCAATAAATCCTGCTGCACCTGTAACTAATATATTTTTCATCTTCTCCTCCAATAAAATGCTCTATTTTAAATTTGCAAACAAATCTGTTTTCTTTAATTCTTCAAGTGTTGGCCACTTTGCATCTTTTTCAGATGTTAAATATTCTTCTGGTTTCATTCCAGGAACTTCTGGCCATACAATACCAACTTGAGAATCATTCCACTTTAATCCGCCTTCTGCCGCATGATTATAAACATCATCACATTTATAACTAAATTCTGCTTCATCAGATAAAACAAGAAATCCATGTGCAAATCCTCTAGGAATCATAAACATTTTCTTATTTTCTTCTGAAAGGATAACTCCTTCCCATTTTCCATATGTTTTGCTTCCTGGTCTTAAGTCTACAGCCACATCAAAAACTTCTCCTTTTATACATCTAACAAGTTTACCTTGAGTATTTTCTTTTTGAAAATGTAACCCTCTTAATACACCTTTTTTAGATTTTGATTGATTATCTTGTACAAATTCATTAGTAATTCCAATTTCTGCGAAATCAGATTTACTATATGTTTCCATAAAATAACCTCTATTATCTCCAAATACAGTTGGTTCAATAATGTAAACACCTTCTATAGATGTATCTATTCTTGTAAATTTTCCCATTTTCCCCTCTTTTCTTGCTCTACCTATTAATTAGTATTTCAAATTTTTATTTTATAATTTTGGAAAACTTAAACAGGTACAAGCTTATTTTATTTAATTAGTTTACATTAAACAAATCACTTTCATATATCTCTTTATATTGTTTATAATCTTGATTTGCAATTTTCTTTAAATATTTTCCATATTCTGTTTTTTTGTATTTTTCAGCTTCTTTTAAAAGTCCTTCTTTAGAAATCCACTCATTTTTATAAGCAATTTCCTCTAAACAAGCAATTTGTACACCTTGTCTTAATTCTATAGCTTTAACATAATCACTAGCATCTGATAATCTGTCTGCAGAACCAGTATCAAACCATGCATATCCACTTCCTAATGGAATGACTTTTAATTTTCCTTTTTCCATATATGCTTTATTAACATCAGTTATTTCTAATTCACCTCTTGCAGAAGGTTTTATTGATTTCGCAATATTAACAACTTCATTATCATAAAAATATATTCCTGGAACTGCAAAATTAGATTTTGGATTCTCTGGTTTTTCTTCAATTGAAATTGCTGTACCTTTAGAATCAATTTCAACTACGCCATATGAGGTAGGATCTGCCACTTGGTAACCAAAAATAATTCCACCTTCTTTTAAACGACTAGCAGCTTTTAAAACTCTTTCTACTCTTGAGCCATAAATCATATTATCACCTAAAATTAGTGCTACATTATCATCTCCTATAAATTCTTCTCCTAATATAAATGCATCAGCAAGTCCTACTGGTTTTTCCTGAACTTTATATTGTAGCTTCATTCCGAATCTAGATCCATCTCCAAGTAAATTTTCAAATGCTGGTAAATGAACTGGTGTTGATATAATTAATACCTCTCTAATTCCTGCCATCATCAATGTAGATAATGGATAATAAATCATAGGTTTATCATATACTGGCAACATTTGCTTAGAAACAGCTAACGTAATTGGATATAGTCTTGTGGCACTACCACCTGCTAAAATAATTCCTTTCATTATTTTCCTTCCTTTCCTTTTTCTTGTTATCTAAAATAACAACAAGAAAATTTCCCTATTCTAATTCTTTTTTTAAATATTCTTCTAAAGCTTTTTCCCAATTTGTTGGAACTATTCCAACATTCTTTAGTTTATCTTTTGATAATTGACTATTTGTAGGTCTATTACTTGATTGTGGATACATTTCTTTATATTCTTTTGAAGTTATCGCTTTTATCTTAGTTTTAATGTTTCCTAATTCAAATATTTTTTTAGTAAACTTACACCAAGTTGTAAAGCCTTCATTTGTTGAATGGTATATTCCATATTCAGGTTCTTTTTCCATAATAGCTTCTATTATTTCGCATAATGTAGTAGTAGATGTTGGACTTCCATGTTGATCATCAACAACTGAAATCTCATCTTTTTCCTTTGATAATCTTAACATTGTTTTAACAAAGTTTTTTCCTCCTAAACCATAAAGCCATGCTGTTCTTAAAATATAATATTTGCCTGCTTTTTTAGCATTTTCTTCTCCTACTAATTTAGTTCTTCCATATGCACTTACTGGATTTGGAGCCATATCTTCTGTATAAACTTTATCAATTGGTAAATCTCCAGCAAATACATAATCTGTACTAATATGTATTAATATAGCATTTTCTTGTTTGGCAGCTTCTGCTATATTACCTACAGCTAGTCCATTTACTGACAAAGCTAAATCTTCATGAGTTTCACATCCGTCAACATTTGTATATGCGGCACAGTTAATAATAAAATATGGATTAACTTCTTTTGCTTTATTTAATACTGCTTGTCTATCTGTTATATCAAGATTTTCAATTGTAGTTGCTGTAACTTCATATTTCTTTTCCAATCTTTCTTTTAACTCACCGCCAAGCATTCCATCTGCTCCAACTAATAAAACTTTTTTCATTATTATAATTTTCCTTTCTTGCTTTGCTCACCTTTAATTTACATACGCATTATATCACAGCATATGCTAATGTCAAAGCTTTTTACACCTATTTCACAATTTACACAAAACTTTCACAATTAATATTTTTTATGCA
This sequence comes from uncultured Clostridia bacterium, assembly GCA_947632185.1. Lineage (GTDB taxonomy): Bacteria > Bacillota > Clostridia > TANB77 > CAG-508 > Scatovivens. The sequence continues at coordinate 3,473 of CANROH010000042.1, read as the reverse complement.
ATAAAATTTATAGGAACGCCAGAAATTACAGTTAATAATAGTAATATAAACATCAATACTTTTTGATATCTTTTATCACTATAATTTAACATCATATATGTAAGAGCTGTTATTTCTACAGCAAATAAATATAGAAATATTTTATTTGTAGAAAATACATTTGGATATTTTAAAAATGCTAAAACGCATACCATTATTAATGTTATTCTTATAGCATGTTTCATTTTAAATAATTGCTCATCAATATTAGATATTATATAAAAAATTATAAATACATTAGCTAAATTTACAGCTGGCATAACCATTAAATCTTCTATTCCATAAAACATTGTAATTTTTTCTATAACTTCTGTAAGCCCAGAAATACAAAATATTGTTTCTAAAACAGTTACTACAATAATTGGCAATAGAAAATCTGCATGTTTATTATTCTTATATAAATAACACAAACCTATTACAATTGGTATTGGAAAACCAGAAATAAAACTTCCTAATAATTGCTTAAATTTAAAATCATTAAATGGCAATAATGGATTATACAGATATGAAAATAGACCTGAGATTCCAAACTTTGCATTATAAATTATTTCATTATTATTATAAGAGAAAATACCAGCAATAATAGCACTTAATACACTAATAATAAAAGTAAAAATTAATAATAAAATTTTATTTTTATTATTTTTTAGAATATTTCTATTATGTATTAATTCAAAAATTATCAATGATATAAATATATATCCAAATGATATTGCATATGGTCTAAACGTATATACATAAGCTACACTAAACAATATAACAAATAACGACAAAAGTAAGCTTAATTTGAAATTTTCTTTTGTTATAATTTTAAAAATAAGTACTGTAATTATTTCTCCTAGAATTAAGCAATCAATATTAATAAAATTAAATTGAACAAATCCAGAAAGACAAATCACTCCTGTACCAATAAGTGAAAAAGCTCTTTTCCCATTTGTAATTATATAAAATAATTCATAACTTGCTAAAACTAGAGCATAAAATTTTATATTCCACCATAAACTCAAAAATTTTTCAGTAGATGTTATAAATTCTTTTAAATTCATAGAGTTTACAAAAAAACCTACTATGGTAGAAAGTAAAATCATAGCTATAGAAATTTTATATCTATTATTTATAATTTTTTCATAAATTTTTTGATTATTTTGTTTTTTCTTCATTTCATAAAATAGTACTATTAGTACATTTCTCCTTAGTTATTATTTATTTTTTCTTTCTTTATTTGTTTGTCTTTGACGTGCAATCCCCATATTATTAGAAGGTACATCATCTGTTATTGTAGAACCTGCAGCAATTAAAACATCGTCACCTAAAGTTACTGGTGCAACTAAATTTACATTTGAACCTATAAAAGCTCTATCTCCTATTATAGTTTTATTATGATTTTTTCCATCATAATTACATGTTATGGTTCCGCAACCAACATTTCCATCTTTTCCTATTTCAGTATCACCTAAATATATAAAATGTGGTACTTTAGTTCTATCACCAATTTTAGTATTTTTAATTTCTACACAATTTCCTATTTTTACATTATCTCCAATAATGCAATTTTCTCTTATATACGCATTTGGTCCTATTTCGCAATTTTCTCCAATTATAACACCACTTTTTATTGTTGTATTTGGGTGAATTACGGTATCTATACCTATTTTTACATCATCATATATATATGTTGAATTTACATCTTCTATTGTTACGCCGTTTTTTCATATGTTCGGCATTTATTTTCATTCTTAGCACTCTTGTTAGAAGTTCAAGTTGAGCTCTATCATTAACTCCAAGAATTTCTGTATTATCTTCAACAATAACAGCACCAGTTTTTAGTCCTTTATCATTCATTATTTTTATAACATCTGTTAAATAATACTCTCCCTGTGCATTATCAGGTTTAATATATTTTAAAGCAGATAATAATTCTTGTATATCAAAACAGTAAATTCCAGAATTAATTTCTTTTATTTCTTTTTCATACATATTAGCATCTTTTTCTTCAACAATGGCTTTTATATTTCCACCTTCATCACGAATAATTCTTCCATATCCAGTTGGATTATCATATATTGCTGTTAAAAGAGTAGCATATTCTTTTCTTTTAAAACTTATCGTTACTAATTTTTGTAAAGTTTCTTTTTTTATAATAGGAACATCTCCATATAATATAATTACTTTTCCTTCTTTTCCTTTTAAATATTCAGAAGCTTGCATTACTGCATGACCTGTTCCTAATAATTCATCTTGGTATGCATATTTTACAGAATCTCCAAGTACTGCCTCTACTTGTTCTCGTAAATGACCTACAACTGCAACTATTTCATCAGAGCCAACATTTTTTGCCAAATCTGCTACTCTTTTTACTAGTTCTTTATCATAAATTTTATGTACTAACTTGGATTTTTTAGATTCCATTCTAGTACCTTTTCCAGCAGCCATAATAATTGTCATAACATATTTTTCTTCTCCATCAATAAGCATAAAAAATCACCTTTCTACAATATATTTATATCTATATATTATTCGTAATATAAAACACTGACCACATTTTATTACAATATATAAAAATAGTCAATAAATCAAATTGTTTTATAATAATATAAAATGCGCTTTATAAAAGTGCATTTTTATATTTTATTTATTAATTATATTAAATATGTATTAATTATCATTGATACTGCATGTATACTTATAAAAAATATTTACCTCTCATATATTAATTAATTTTAGAAATAGCTAGTCCATCACCTATCTCTAAAATTTCTGTTTCAAACATTGGATTTTCAGTAACTTCTTTAATGTATTCTCTTAAATGTCTTACTGCAGTTCTTTGTTTATGTTTATTATAATCACTCATTACATATCCTTTATATAAAACATTATCTGCAAGTATTAAACCACCTTTTTTTACTAACTTAATTCCTTCATCTAAAAAAATTGAATATTTACTTTTTGCTGCATCAATAAAAATAATATCATATCCTGATTTAAGATTTGGAAGAATATTTACAGCATCCCCTAACATAACATTTATTCTATCATTAAGTTCTAAAGTTTTTATATTTTCTATTGCTTCATTTGCTCTATTTTCATCAAGCTCTATTGTGTCAATAATTGCTTCTTTTGAACAGATTGCAAAACATATAGCAGAATATCCCACAGCTGTTCCAATTTCTAAGATTCTTTTTGGATTTTCTTTATCAATAATCTCTTTAATTTTTTCCAAAGTATCATCCATTATTATTGGAATATGATTTTCTAAAGCTTTTTGTTTTATTTTATTAAATTCTTCTTGTTTAAACATATGTACTCCTATATTTCTTACTCATTATTAGTTAAGTATTTATATCATAATTTTGATTTTATTACAATATTTTATTTTAAAAATATAAAATCCACTTTTACGTTATATTATGTGTAACGTTAAAAGTGGATTTTAA
>CANROH010000041.1 GCA_947632185.1 uncultured Clostridia bacterium | reverse complement strand
TTAGAAAAACAAATTCCAAATATATATACAGATTTTTTAGAAGATGACTTAACTCTTGGTGTTGTAAACATAACACCAGGAGCTTTTTCTGCTGGATTCGAATTTTTTGAAGCAAATCTTTTAGTAATTTCTACAGAAGAACTTTTTGAAGCAAAACAACCCAAAAGACTAAAAACTCCATCTGTATTTAAAGAAAGTGAAGCAATAGCTGTTTATTCTGATTTAAAAGAAGGCGACTATATTGTACATAAGACACATGGAATAGGGCAGTATCTAGGAGTAAATACAATAAAAGCTGATGGAGTTACTAAAGATTATGTAAAATTAAAATATAAGGATGATGATATTTTATATATACCAACAAATTCATTAGATAATATTAGAAAATATATAGGACCAGAAAAAGTTGGCCCAAAGCTTAATAGATTAGGTTCTAAAGAATGGGATAAAACAAAAGATAGAGTAAAAAATAATTTAAGAGAAGTAGCACAAGAATTAATTGAACTTTATGCTAAAAGACAGAAAATAAAAGGATTTGCTTTTTCAAAAGACACTCCTTGGCAAAAAGAGTTTGAAGATAGTTTTAAATATGTTGAAACAGAAGATCAATTAAGATGTATTGAAGAAGTAAAAAAAGATATGGAAAAACCAAAACCTATGGATAGACTTCTTTGTGGAGATGTAGGTTATGGTAAGACGGAAGTAGCAATTCGTGCTGCTTTTAAAGCTGTAATGGATCAAAAGCAAGTTGTATATTTAGTACCCACTACAATATTAGCAAGTCAGCAATATGAAGAATTTAGGGAAAGAATGAAAGATTATCCAATAAGAATTGATTTATTAAATAGATTTAGAAATAAAAAAGATCAACAAGAAATTTTAAAAAAACTTGAATTGGGTGAAACGGATATATTGATTGGAACTCATAGAGTATTAAGTGAAGATGTTAAATATAAAAATTTAGGATTATTAATTATAGATGAAGAACATAGATTTGGAGTAAAATCAAAAGAAAAAATAAAAGAATTAAAAAATAATATAGATGTACTTACTATGACAGCTACTCCAATTCCAAGGACATTGCATATGTCAGTTGTTGGAATGAGAGATATGTCTGTAATTTATGAGCCACCACAAAATAGAAAACCAGTACAAACATATGTATTAGAATATGACGAAGAAGTTATAAAAGAAGCAATTACAAGAGAAATAGAAAGTGGTGGTCAAGTATTTTATTTATATAATAATGTTGAAGGAATTGAAAAGAAAGCATTAGAAATAAATGATTTGGTAGAAGAAGCAAAAGTATCATATGCACATGGAAAAATGAGTGGAATTGAACTTGAGAATATAATGCAAGATTTTGTTGATGGGAAAAATAATGTTTTAGTTTGTACAACAATTTTAGAATCAGGAATTGATATCCCAAATGCAAATACTATAATAGTTGAGAATGCTGATAGACTCGGACTGGCTCAATTATATCAAATAAGGGGAAGAGTTGGTCGTTCAGATAAACAAGCATATGCATATATAACATATAGAAAAGATAAAATGCTAACTGAAGTTGCAGATAAAAGATTAAAAGCTATTAAAGAATTTACAGAATTTGGATCAGGATTTAAAATTGCAATGAGGGATTTGGAAATTCGTGGAGCAGGTAGTTTAATGGGAGAAATTCAACATGGACATATGGAGCAGATTGGTTATGATATGTATTGTGAATTGTTAAATCAAGTTGTAAAAGAAATACGAGGAGAAGAAGTTGTAGAAGAAGTTGATGTGCAAATTGAACTAGATGTAACCAGTTATATTCCAGATGAATATATTGAAAATTCTAGTTTAAAAATTGAAGTTTATCAGAGTATTGCGCTTTGTAAAAATGAAGAGGATATTCAAAATGTAACTGATGAAATTATAGATAGATATGGAGTTATGCCTTACGAAGTTGAAAATTTACTAAATATTGCAAGAATAAAAAATTTAGCAAGAGAAAAATATATTTTAAAAATTGCTCAAAGAAATGAAAATATAATTTTTTATTTTGACAATAGCAAATTTAATTTTGATGTTATAGATAAGTTGATGAAAACATATAGAAATAGAATAAAATTTTCACCTTCAAAAGATCCATATATTACATTTAAATTATTAGATTTGAAAAATATTTTAGATGAGTGTAAAGAATTTTTAACTAGATTATAAAAAATAAGTTTGAATAATTTTTAGATAATTTATTAATAATAAAAAAAGAAAGTAAAAAGGTGAGAATATGACGATAACTAGCAAAGATAATGAAACAATAAAACATATAAAAAAATTAAAAGAAAAAAAGTATAGAGATGAATATAAAGAATTTATAATAGAAGGAATAAAAATGATAGAAGAGGCTATGGCAGAAAATGCTGTCATAAAATCTGTTATTATTTGTGAAGATTGTAAATCTCAAGGTGCAATTCCAAATGATTTAATGTATGAAATTGCAAAGCTTGATTGTATTTATGTTTCTGAAAAAATATTTAGTACAATAACTGATGTAACAAATCCTCAAGGAATTATGGCAATTATTGAAAAACCAGAAAATAAAGAAACAGAAATAGATTATCAGGAAGCGAATTATTTAATTTTAGATAACATTCAAGATCCTGGAAATATGGGAACAATTTTGAGAACTGCAGATAGCTTAAATTTAAAACAAATTATAGTTTCAAAAGGATCAGCAGATATATATAATCCGAAAGTTGTAAGGTCTACAATGGGAGCAATTTTTAGAGTTAAAATAGTTGAAGCTGAAAATTTAGTAAAAACTATAAAAGATATGAAAAAACATAAAATAAAAATTTATGCAACAGATTTATTAGCAGATAAAAGTATTTATAGTGTTGACTATACAAAATCTGCAATTGTAATTGGAAATGAAGCCAATGGAGTATCAACTCAGATATTAAATGAAGCAACTGAAAAATTAAAAATTCCAATGATAGGGAAAACAGAAAGTTTAAATGCAGCAGTTGCAACAAGTATCATTTTATATGAAGCTTATAGAAGTATTGGTAAAATTAAATAAATTGAAAAATGCCTTATAATTATTATAAGGCATTTATTCATCAATTAAAGTTTCTAAAATTTTTGGATAAATTTCTATAGCATTATTATTCCAGTTTTCAACAATCTTTTTTGCTTGCTCTTTAGATCCAGCATGTGCTTGTAAGTCAAAAATTGTAATATTATTTTCTATTATTTTACATCTTATAGAAAAATTTCGTTCTGAAATAGGTGTATATTCTGCAGAAATTGAAAATTTATCTTTAATAGTATCTAAATTTTTCTTAAATTTACTATCAACTTGTAACTTTAAAATTCCGGGAATAATATCAATAGTAAGCTCAATAGCTTTTTTCCCTTCTTCTGTTATTTCATAAATATCAATATCTTCTTGTTTATATTTGTTTATATAATTATCTTCTAATAAATCTAATAAAAATTGTTCTAAATAGAAATAGTTCATATCAACTATTGATAAAACTAAATCAATAAGTTCATTATGTGAAATTGGTTTTCCAATTTTACTTAGTATGTATAAAAGCAATATTTTGCTTTCTGCTAACGATTGATCATCTGAGTTTAATTTCAATTTTAAATCCTCCTTTTTATAGGATATGGTAATTATATCACAGAAATTTAAAAAGTAAATAAATTTATTGCTCAATATGCATAAACTGTGATAAAATATACATACAAATTTGAAAGGTTTATATATTATGAATAAAGAAGAAATATCAAATATGATTAATAAAATAAAAACTAATATGGGTATAGAAAAAGTTAGAAAAGAAATTGAAAAAGAAATAGTGTTAATTTCTTCTGTAGCAAATTTAGAAAATTTACAAGAGTTATTAAATGAATTTATAAAGTACCCAGAAGGTGTAAGAGCTATAAGTAATAATTGGAGACAAATATATAATAATGCTACTAATTGTTTAAGTTTAATTGATATTTTTTCTAGAATTGATACTGTTAGAATGGAAATGTTAAATAATTTACCATTTCTTATTAATTATGGTAAAGTTTATGATACTGCACAATTGGCAAAAAAATTATCAGTAATTGACGGTGGAGATGAAGCAATTGCTAATAATTTTGAAATAATGTTTGAGAACATTATTTCAAATCCAGAATATTTTGCTATTTCACTTACTAAAACAGAGTTAGGCAGGAAAAAGTTAATTGAAAATATTGATTCTATTAAAAAAATGTTTTTAGATAAGCTAAAATCTAAAAATTCAAATGTTTCCGGATTTTTTAATTTTATAAAACTTTTAAAAGATATTCCTGAATTGGAAAGTGAATATGAAACGTATTCTTATTGGATAGAACTGTATGATCAAATACAGGTACCATCATATAAACAAAGTACAGTTGAAGAATTAATATCTATGTTACTAGATAAAAAAATTGAAGGCAAAAATTTTTTATTTGCTAGCCATGAAGCAGGTGCTATAAAAGATAGTGTGTTTGCAAATATAGTGCTTTCACCTGATAAAGAAGAAAAACAAATTATTTTACAAGAAGTTTCAAAAGGTAATAAATATAAATTTGTAGCTAATGGTACATCTAGTCTTGTAATACAGGCAGATGAAAAAATAGTAAAAATTGGAAGACTAAGGAGAAATTATGAAATACCATATCATCCTAGAATAATGATGCCATACTTTAGAAAAAAGTATAGTGATGGTAGTTGTTTGGAAGTTTTTAATTATGGAATTACTAATTCACAAGATATTACAGACGAAAAACTATTAGAAATTTTTAAGGAATTAGAAGAAGCAGGTATCTTTTGGGGTGATGCTAGAAAAGAAAATTTATTAGTATTAACAAAAGATAATGAATTACCGGATTTTATTGCAAGTAAAGAATTTAACGTAATGGGCTTTTTAGAGGATGATAGATTTCCTACTAATAATCATATCGTTTTAAAAAAAGGTGATATTGTAATTTGTGATTTAGATATGTTATATGCTAAAAATGATCCAAATCGTGATATAGGAATAATGGATCCAATTATTGAAAAATATTTAGATAGTAAAGAACGAGAAAAATATCATGAAGAACGTCAATAGAAAGAGGATTTTGTATGAATAATAAATTAGAATGGAATTTAAATGAAATTTTTGAAAATGAAGAAGAGTTAGATAAATCCATAAAAAGATTATATGATTTAATTGATAAAATCAAAACTTATAAAGGAAAACTTTCAAATAGTGTTGATGAAATGGTTTTATGCTATGAAAATTTAGAAAAAGCACTAGAACTTCATGAAAAAATTTATGGATATGCTATGTTAAGATATCATAAGGATATGAGTAATCAAGAAAGCATAAAATTATATAAAAAAATTGAGAATTTAACTACACAATTTGCGGAAGCAGAAAGTTTTATTTCACCTGAGATTAGTAAAATTGAAGATAAAAAATTGGAAGAATATTTAAAAGATGATAGAATGAAACCATATGAAAAAAGTATAAGAGATATCATGAAAGAAAAAAAGCATATTTTATCAGAAGAAATAGAATCAGTACTTGCAAAATATTCAGAAATTTTTGCTAGTTCAGAAAATACTTATGATATTTTTACAAACACTGAATTTGAATTTCCTGATATTGTAGATGATGATGGAAAAAAGCTAAAAATGAGTTCTGCTATGTTTTCACAATATCTTATGAGTAAAAGTGAAAATGTAAGAAAACAGGCGTTTAATTCAATGTATTCTTTATATAAGAAACATATTAATACAATAACAGAACTTTATTTAGCAAGAGTAAAGCAAAAGGTAATTTCAAGTAAATTGAGAAAGTATGAATCATCTTTAGATTTTGCTACAAATAATGACGATTCAAATGTAAAAGTATATGAAACATTATTAAATGAGGTAAATAAAAATTTATATTTAAATCACGAATATATAAAGTTAAAAGCTAAATTATTAAAAAAAGACAAAGTTCATATGTATGATGTATATGTGAATACATTAGATGCTCAAGATAAAAAAATAGAATATGATGAAGCAAAACAAATAGTATTAAATGGATTATCACCAATGGGAGAAGACTATATAAATAAATTAAAATATGCTTTTGATAATAATTGGATTGATGTATATACAAAAGAAAATAAGATGAGTGGCGCTTATAGTATGGGAATTTATGGAGTTCATCCATTTGTTTTATTAAACTATGTAAATTCATCAAGAGATGTTTCAACAATTGCTCATGAATTAGGACATTCTATGCATAGTTATTTTGCAAGTAAAAATCAAAATGTTATAAATGCAAATTATACAATAATGGTTGCAGAAGTTGCTTCAACTGTAAATGAAATTTTATTAGCTAATTATTTAATTAATAAAGAAACTGATAAGCAGAAGAAAATGGCCTTAATTAATGAACAATTAGATATGATAAGAGCAACTTTGATAAGACAGACTATGTTTGCAGAATTTGAAAAGCAAGTACACTCTAGAATTGAACTTGGTGAAAGTCTAACATCACAAATATTGAATGATATATATTATAAATTAGTAGAAAAATATTTTGGAGAAAGTACTATTGTTGATGAAGAAATAAAATACGAATGGGCAAGAATACCACATTTTTATACTTGTTTTTATGTTTATAAATATGCTACTGGCGTTACATCTGCAATTGTAATTGCAAGTAAAATTTTATCAGGCGAAAAAGGATATGTTGAAAAATATATTAATATGTTAAGCCAAGGTGGCTCTAAGGATTCATTAACTCTTCTTAGAATGGTAGATGTAGATTTAGAAAAAGAAGAAACATATAAAATTGCTTTTAAATATTTTGAAAAAAATTTAGAGGAATTGAAAAAACTAGTAAATGGAGGTAGTAGTATATGAGTGATATAACAATTTTAATAGTAGATGATGAATCTAGAATGAGAAAATTACTTAAAGATTTCTTAGTACAAAAAAATTATAATGTGTTAGAAGCTGAAGATGGAGAAAGAGCATTAAACATTTATGAAGAAAATAAAGAAAAAATAGATCTGATTTTGCTTGATGTTATGATGCCTAAATTAGATGGTTGGTCTGTTCTTCGTAATATACGTCAGGGAAATAAAAAAATACCTATAATTATGCTTACTGCTAGAGCTGAAGAACAAGACGAATTATTTGGATTTGAACTTGGAGTTGATGAATATATAACAAAGCCTTTTAGTCCTAAAATATTAGTAGCTAGGGTAGAAGCAATATTAAAAAGAGCTAAGCCTGATTCAAAAGAGTTAAAAAGCTATGATGGAATAGTTATTGATAATGAGGGTAGAAAAGTTACAGTAGATGGTAAACAAATAGACTTAAGCTTTAGAGAATATGAACTTTTAAAATATTTATTAGATAATGAAAATATAGCTTTGTCTAGAGATAAAATATTAAATACAGTTTGGAACTATGATTATTATGGAGATTCAAGAACAATTGATAGTCATATAAAAAAAATAAGACATAAATTGGGTAAAAAAGGAAAATATATTCAGACAATTAGAGGAATTGGATATAAATTTGAAATAAAATAAATCACTATAAAATTAAGAAATTAAGAAATTAAGAAATTAAGAAATAGAGGAATATAAATGGCAAAGAAAAATATTTTTAAATCAGTTCGTATGAAATTATTTCTTACATTGTGCGTAGTTATTTTAATGATTATTGCTTTTTTTATAATTATTAATAGTACTGTTTTAGAAACATTATATTTTTATTCTAAAAAAGAAAGTTATTTAAATGTTTATAATTACATAAATCAAAATATTTCAAAAGAAATGAATTCAGATGAGATAGAAAAATGTAATCGAGAATTAGAAAAAATATCTATTAATAATGGTTTTGAAATGTTAATATTAAATGGAGAAGAAACTATTTATGCTACAAATAAAAATTTTATATCTGAATTTGGAACAATAAATGAAATAACTTATGATGTAAAATATAGTATTTTTAACAAAACTGATATTATGTATTCCAAAGATAATGTAAGTATAAGAAAAATTGTGGACAAAAGAAATGGTATAAATTATATATTACTAAAAGCTAAGCTAGAAAATGGTTATGAAGTTTTTATAAGAACACCAATAAATCCTATTCAAGATAGTGTTGCAATATCTAATAGATTTATATATGCTATGGGTTTTGTAGCTATTATATTAGGGGGAATTGCAATTACTTTTATTACACAAAAATTTACCAAACCAATTGAAGAGCTAAATTATATTGCAAATGAAATGAGTAATTTAGACTTTAAAAGAAAATATAGAATTAATGATAGTGGAGATGAAATTGATGAGCTTGGTAAAAGCATTAATATTTTATCTGATAAGTTAGAAGATACAATTAATAGATTAAAAGTAAATAATTCTGTACTAGAAAAAGATATTGAAGAAAAATCAAAAATTGATGAAATGAGAAAACAATTTATATCTGATGTTTCTCATGAACTAAAAACTCCAATAGCATTAATACAAGGATATTCAGAAGGATTACTTGAAAATGTCAATTCAGACGAAGAAAGTAGAAAATTTTATGCTGAAGTAATTTCTGACGAGGCTGATAAAATGGATAAGCTTGTTAAAAGATTGTTAGAACTTATGAAATTAGAATATGATGATAGAAAATTTAATGATAAAAAATTTGATATTGTTGAACTAATTAATTCAGTGGTTAAAAATTCCAAAGTTGTATTAGAGGAACAAAAAATAGATGTAGATTTTAAAGAAGAATCACCAATATATGTTTATGCAGATGATTTTTATATTGAACAAGTTGTAACTAATTATTTTACAAATGCAATAAAAAATGTTGATAAAGTTAATAATCAAAAAATAATAAAAATTTCAATTAAAAAAAGTAAAGAAAATGGAAAATTGAGAGTGACAGTATTTAATACTGGAAGAAAAATTGATGAAGAAGATTTAAATAGAATTTGGACAAGATTTTATAAAGTTGATGAATCAAGAAATCGCTCAAAGGGTGGGACAGGTATTGGACTTGCTTTGGTAAAAGCTATAATGACTAAATACAATAATAGTTACGGAGTAAAGAATAAAAAAGATGGTGTTGAGTTTTATTTTGATGTACTAGAGTCAAAATAAAAAATGTTTATATTAGTAATATATTTTATTTATATGATATATATTAAAATATATTATTAATATAAACAAATTTAAAAATTATTGTTTAAATTATCTTTTATTTTATAAAAAAGTATTGACAAAATAAAAAATGTGTAGTAATATAAAGCAAATTTATTTCAATAAATTTTATCTTTAAGGTCGATTCTGACCAAAATAATCATTTTAAAATTTAATAAAGAAAAGAGGTGATATTTTGTTTTAGTTATACAAAACGAAATTTAAATATAATATCCCTTATTTTAAGTGTGATTATTATTCTTATAATTATTGGAATTTCTAATTTTTTTAATAAATCAAACTTAAATGAAAAAGTAGAAGGATATTATAATGTTGCAAAAGAAGAAGCAGTTTTTGAAAAAAGGAAAAACTTAGAAGAGAATACAGAAGATATAATAGATCCTTTACTATGGAAAATTGAAATTCCTAAAATTAGTTTAAAAGCATCAATTGGTGAAGGAACTACAAAAGAAATTTTAAATCAATTTGTAGGTCATTTTGAAGAAACGCCGAAAGATAATGGAAATATTGGGCTTGCAGCTCATAATAGAGGATATCCAGTGAATTATTTTGAACGAGTCAAAGAATTAGAAGTTGGTGATGAAATAATTTATACATATAATGGAATTCAAAGAAAATATATTGTAGAAATAGTATCTATTATAAAAGATACAGATTGGAGTAAGTTAGAAAATACACAAGATAATAGAATAACTCTCATAACTTGTGTTGAAAATGTCCCAGATAGTAGAAGATGTATACAAGGGATTGAAATACAAGATGATGATGGTTTATAGATCCATACAAAATCTAAATAATATAATAAGGAGGAATACTGTTTTTTTTCAGTATAAATAAAAATGAGGAAAATTATAATTACAACTTTATTATTTTTAATAATTATTAATATCTTTTCATATTGTTTTGCTTTTGATATAGGTAAAACAAAAATAATTAATTTAGAAGATTATGAAAATGTTCTTATATATAAAGGAACTCCACAAAGAGCAGCATACATGGTATATCAAAATAATGGAGTAAATTATCCAGCATATTGTTTAAATCATGGTAAAAAAGGTGCAGAAGATAAAAGCTATACTGTAGATGGAAAGAGTAAACTTCAAGATGAAAATGCTTGGAGAACAATTATAAATGGGTTTCCATATAAAACGGTTGAAGAATTAGGAGTAGCAAATGAGGCAGAAGCATATACAGCAACTAAGCAAGCTGTTTTTACAATATTGTATGAGAGAGATATTAATGATTATCAACCTGTAGATTCAGATGCAGGAAGAAGAACATATCAAGCATATCTAAATATTGTAAATGCATCTAAAAATTCAAATGAAACAATTATAAATGATTTGCAAGCCAATATTCAACCAAATGGTGAAAAATGGCAAGCAGACAATTTAAATAGAAACTTTGCTAGTAAAACTTATAATTTAATTTCTAATGTAAACAGTGGAAAATATACAATTGAACTACAAGGAGAAATTCCAGATGGAACAATTATTAGTGATTTAAATAATAATCAAAAAAATACATTTAAAATTGGTGAACAATTTAAAATTTTAATACCTATAGAAAATTTATTAGAAAATAATAATTTTACGATTAAAGCAATATCAAATTTAGAAACAAAACCAATTGTCTATGGAGAAACAACTGTAGAAAACACACAAAATTATGCATTAACAGGATTTGTTTATGAACAAAAAGATGCAACATATGAAGAAAAATATTATAAAAATGATACTAAAATAACTATTATAAAAAAAGAATATGGAAGTGAAAAAAGACTTCAAGGAGTAAAATTTAATTTATTAGATGAAGATAAAAAAATTTTTATGAGTAATTTAGTTTCTGATGAAAATGGAGAAATTATTTTGGAAAATATTATTCCAGGTACTTATTATCTTCAAGAAATTGAAACGATAGAAAAGTATGAATTAGATAATGATTTAATTGAAATAAAAGTAGATTTAAATGAAAAGCTTGAAGTGACTGTAAATAATTCATTAAAAAAAGTTGTTGAACCACAAAAAAAATTACCTGTAACAGGATATTAATTTAATATAAAAGAAGAGGGGCTATATGGCCCCTCTTGTTACGAAATCTCTATTTGCTGTAAAATACGATAATCCCCATTTTCTAGTTTTATAATATATGATTTTACTTCTTTATAGGACTTATTTATTTTACGCAGAAATTTCAGCCGTTTTATTGCATCAGCCTTTGTTTTTTCAAAATATACACAAGTATATGTCATGAAAGTATCCTCCAATAAAACTATTTTATAAAAGTATATCATAAAAACAGAGTTTTACAATTAAATTTGAAGTATAGATTTTGCTCTTTCAATTTCTTTGTCTGTTGGTGATGGAATATTTTCTAATTCATATATATCGCCAACTTCTTTCCACTTGAATTTACCTAAATCATGATAAGGTAGAATTTCTACTTTTTCAACATTTTCTAATGAATCTATAAATTTCTTTAAATTTTGTAAGTCAAATTTATCATCAGTATATCCAGGAATTAGTACTTGTCTTATCCAGACAGGAATTTTTACATTACTTAAATATTTAGCAAAATTTAAATTGTTTTTATTAGAAAAGCCAGTAAGTTCAATTGATTTTTTATCATCTATATGTTTTATATCTAAAATTACTAAATCAGTATATTTAAGTAATTCTTTTATTTTAGGTGATATAGGAAGACTTCCAGCTGTATCTAAAGCTGTGTGTATACCTAATTCTTTCAAATTTTTAAAAAGTTCAGTAACAAATTCTACTTGCAAAAGTGGTTCTCCACCAGATACTGTTACTCCACCGCCAGAATTATCTATATAGGATTTATATTTTAATATATTTTTAATTAATTCTTGAACAGATATTTCTTTTCCTAAATGTAAATCCCATGTATCGCGATTATGGCAATATTTGCACTTTAATGTACAACCTTGCATAAATACAATGAAACGTATTCCAGGTCCATCTACTGTTCCAAAAGTTTCTATTGAATGAATTCTTCCTATCATAAAAACTCCCACTATATTTTATATTTTTTCATGAATTGTTCTGTTTATAACATCTAATTGTTGTTCTCTAGTTAATTTTACAAAATTTACTGCATATCCAGAAACTCTAATTGTAAGTTGAGGATATTTTTCAGGGTGTTCCATTGCATCTTCAAGTAAGGATCTGTCAAAAACATTTACATTAATATGATGACTAAATTTTGCAAAATAACCATCAAGTAGAGCTGTTAAATTTTGAATTCTAGATTTTTCATCTTTTCCTAAAGCTTTAGGAACTATTGCAAATGTAAAAGAAATACCATCTTCAGCATGCTTATAAGGTAATTTTGTCATAGTATTTAATACTGCTAAAGCCCCATGAGTATCTCTTCCATGTATTGGATTTGCACCTGGTCCAAAAGGAGCACCATCTTTTCTTCCATCAGGAGTATTTCCAGTTGCTTTTCCATATACAACATTTGAAGTAATTGTTAATATTGACATTGTTACTTTTGAATTTCTATAAGTTGGTTGTTTTTTTAATTTACCTATAAAAAGTTTTATTATATCAACAGCTATTTTATCAACTCTATCATCATCATTTCCATATTTAGGAAAATCTCCTTCAATTTGATAATCAACAGCAAGTCCAGTTTCATCTCTTATAACTTTTACTTTTGCGTATTTCATTGCAGAAAAAGAATCGGCAACTATAGATAAACCAGCAATACCACAAGCCATAGTTCTAAAAATATCTTTATCATGTAATGCCATTTCTAATTTTTCATATGCATATTTATCATGCATATAATGAATGATGTTTAATGCATTAATATATATTCTAGCTACCCAATCACACATTTTATCAAATTTTTCCCAAACTTCATCAAAATCTAAATATTCAGAAGTAACAGGGATCATCTTATCTGTAACTTGTTTTCCAGTTTTTTCATCTCTACCACCATTTATTGCATATAGTAAAGTTTTAGCAAGATTTGCTCTAGCACCGAAAAATTGCATTTGTTTGCCGATTCTCATTGCAGAAACGCAACATGCTATTCCATAGTCGTCGCCCCAATATTGTCTCATTAAATCATCATTTTCATATTGTATAGAACTAGTATGAATAGATAATTTTGAACAATAATCTTTAAATCCTTTTGGTAATCTAGTAGACCATAAAACTGTTAAATTTGGTTCTGGAGCAGGGCCAAGTGTTTCA
>CANROH010000040.1 GCA_947632185.1 uncultured Clostridia bacterium | reverse complement strand
AAGAAATAGCAAGTTTGAGAGGACAAAACTTTAATGATTATAAGGCAAAAGCTGCAGCAGATAGAGATAAATTATTAGGAAACTACATAAGAGTAATAATGAGAAATGAAGATGGTAAAGTAGTAGAAAATGTTGAAGAATACATGAAAACAGATGAGGCTAAGTATGAAGAAAAAGCTACTAGTGATGCAGGAAAAGTAGTAGGAATAGTAGAAGATAAAAAATTTGATAGTACAATAACATCATTTCAAAATCAAGAAATAGCACTATTAGATAAATTCAGATATTTAAAATAAAGTAAAATTATTGATTAAAAAATAAAAAAACTAGATTAATTTTGTGAAAGCAGATTAATCTAGTTTTTTGTTGATTTAGTATTGCATTTTTTTTCCATTATTGATATCATGTATTGGTAAAATAGTATATTTGCGTTTGGGGATGGCAAATAGAAAGGATGCAAAATTTGTAAATGATAGAATTTAAAAATGTTAGTAAAATATATGAAACAGGGACAGAAGCTGTTCATAATGCTACCTTTACAATTGATAAAGGTGAATTTGCTTTTTTAGTAGGAACTTCTGGATCTGGTAAATCAACATTAATAAAATTAATTTTAAAAGAAGAAGAAGCAACAAAAGGAAATATTATTATAAATGGTAAAGATATAACTTTTTTAAAAGCTAAAAGAGTTCCATATTTACGTAGAAGTATGGGAGTAGTTTTTCAAGATTTTAGATTACTTCCAGATAAAACAGTATATGAAAATGTAGCTTTTGCAATGTATATTGTAAAAGCCACACCAAAGCATATAAGAAGACAAGTACCAATGGTTCTTTCTTTAGTTGGACTAAGTACCAAAGCAAAGTGTTATCCAAATGAATTATCTGGAGGGGAACAGCAAAGAGTAGCTTTAGCTAGAGCTTTAGTAAATAATCCATCTATGATAATTGCGGACGAGCCTACTGGAAATTTAGATCCAGAAACTGCTTGGGAAATAATGAGTTTATTAAATGAAATTAATGCAAGAGGTACTACAGTAGTAATGGCAACACATGCAAAAGATATAGTAAACAAAATGAAAAAAAGAGTTATACAAATAGATAAGGGTATAATTGTAAGAGATGATAAAAAAGGTGGGTATTAATTGTGAGATATAATGGTTTTTCGTATCTATTAGGAGAAGGTTTTAGAAATGTCTTAAAAAATAAGAAATCAACAATAATTTCAATTATGACAATGGTTTGTACGATGTTTCTTTTTGGAATCTTTTTTGCAATTGGTGTAAATGTAAATTCTATATTAGAACAAGTACAATTACAACAAGGAATGAAGGTTTTCCTTTGGGATGAAACAACAGAAGAACAAAAACAAAAACTAGAAACAGAAATAAAAGCATTAGATGGAGTTAATACAGTAACATATACTACAAAACAGCAGGCATTAGATGAATTTAAAACAATGATGAAAAATAGAGATGAATTTCTATCAATATACGAAGGTGAAAATAATATTTTTCCAGCATCTTTTGTTGTTACATTAACTAATTTGGAAAAATCTGAAGAAATATATAATGAAATTGAAAGAATAGGAGCTAGATTAGCAACAGAAGGTAGAAGCAATGATGTTGATTTAGAAATTGAAGAATCAACAGAACATGATTCAATTATACAAGAAATTACAAATAGTGATGTTGTTATAACAACATTAATAAAAATTGTTAAAGGTGTTAGAATGGCTATAGGCATTATATTTATAGTTCTTCTAATTATATCTATAACTATTATTTCAAACACAATAAAATTAACTGTACATGCTAGAAGAAAAGAAATTTCTATTATGAAATATGTAGGTGCTACAAACGGTTTTATAAGATGGCCTTTTATTATTGAAGGTATAGTTATAGGAATTATAGCTGCTGTAATAACACTTTTAATAGTGGGATTATTATATGATTTTGTAGTACAACATATTGAATCATCAGAAGTATTACAAAAAATAGGAGTAACTTTACTTAGTTTCATAGAAATTGCTAAAACAATATCAATTGTTTATGCAGTTTTAGGAATAGGAATTGGTATAATAGGAAGTACAATGTCGATGAAAAAATACTTGGAGGTATAGTATACAACATGAAAAAATTTATTAAAGTTAATTTAATAATTTTAATAATATTTTGTGTATCAAGTAATTTTGTTTTGTTAAATGTATTTGCTACAACTGAGGATTCTCGGAAATAGTGAAAATATAGAAAATAATGAAGAAGAAAAAAAAGACTTAGATAGTCTTCAAATTGAAAAAAATAATTTAGAAAATCAAATAGATGAATCAAATAAACAAATAGAATTTATAGAAAGTCAATTGAGTGCAACAGTAGTAGAAATTTCAGAAATAAATCAACAAATTCTTGATAAACAAATGGAAATAGAAACATTAGAGGCACAAGAAAAAGATTTATTAGTTTATATTGATAAAGCTGAAAAAGAACTTGAGAAATCAACAATTAAATATAATACACAAAAAGATTTATTAGAAAAAAGACTTGTTGTAATGTATGAAATGGGACAATCAACATATTTAGATATGATTTTAAGTTCTAAAAGTCTTACAGAATTGCTATCTAATTATTTTCTTATAGAAGAAATTTCTAAGGCTGATGAAGAACTTTTAGAAAATGTTTCGGCAGAACAGAAATATAATCAAAAATTAAAGGAAAAGTTAGAAACAAAAAAATTAGTTTTAGCTAGTTCAAGAGAAACTAGAGAGAAAAATGCAATATCACTTTCTAATATGTCAGTTATAAAAAATAGTAGAATTAAGGAACTTACGGCAAGTGAGTTAGAATTGCAACAAACAGTTGAAGAATATCAAAATCAAGTTGCAGAAATAGAAACAGAAATAAGGTTATTGGCTTTAGCAAATATAGGAGAAGAATATGTTGGAGGAGTTATGGCTTGGCCAGTTCCAGGATACACAAGAATTACTTCACAATTTGGAATGAGAACTCATCCAATAACAGGTATATATAAACTTCATACAGGAGTTGATATAGGTGCACCAGAAGGAGCTAATTTTATAGCAGCAAATGATGGGATAGTAACATATGCAGGTTGGAATAATGCATATGGAAATATGGTTATTGTCGATCATGGAGGAGGGATTACAACATTATATGCACATGGATCTCAAATATTAGTAAATGTTGGAGATGTTGTATATCAAGGTACACCAATACTAAAGGTTGGACATACAGGTTATTCTACAGGACCACACGCACATTTTGAAGTAAGAATAGCAGGAGAATATGTACAACCATTAGATTATATAACTTCTTATTCAAGTAATTCTGAACAGATAAATAGTAGTCTTGAAAATAATAATGTAACAGATTCAGATGAAACAAAAAAAGAAGTGACTGTTGAATTAAATAATGAAACAGCGAATGAAGGCGAGAGTGAATGATAATACAATAATAGAAATACAAAAAGATAAAAATAAAGGAGAAATATGTTATTTAATGATAGTAGTAAATTATTGAAATAACATTAGGAGAAAAATATGAATATCAAAAGAAGTAGAAGAATAATATTTATTAGTATTTTAACTTTTATAGTTGTATTAAGTAGTATAGGTTTTGTTTATGCTACAACATCTGATGAATTAATAAAACAACAAAGAGAAATTAATAAGCAAATAGACAAAAAGAATGAAGAATTAAATGAAGTTAAAGAAGAATTAAGCACTACAATGACACAAATAAAACAGTTGAATCAAGAAATTTCTAATTATCAATTAGAAATAAATAATTTGCAAGCACAAATAGATACTTTAAATGTACAAATTACAGAAAAAGAAAATAACATAAAAGAACAGCAGGAAAAATATGATGCTCAAAAAGTAGCATTGGAAAAAAGATTAATTGCTATGTATGAATCTGGAAATATGACATATTTAGATATGTTATTGTCATCAAATGGAATTGTTGATCTTATATCAAACTATTATCTAATATCTGAAATAGCGAAGGCAGATGAAACATTGTTAGATAATATAGAAAAAACTAAGATTCAAATTGAAAATGAAAACAATGCTTTAAAGGAAAGCAAAACAAAGGTAGAAGCTGCTCAAACAGAAATTGTAGATAAGAAAAAAAGTAAAGATACATTAGTAAGTCAAAAAAATGCTTTAGCAAACAATTTAACAGAAGAAGAAAAATCTATTCAGGCTGAATTAGAGGAATTTGAGAAAGATAAAGAGAAAATAGCAAGTGACTTAGCAAGAATAGCTGCTCAAGAGGGAGTTGCTCCTGGAACTCCGAGCGAAGCTGGATACATAATGCCATTGAGTGGGAAAACCAAAAGTAACATAACAACTGGCTATGGCTCATATCAAACTCGTAGTGGAAGACATACTGGAGTTGATTTTGCTTGTAGTTCTGGTACTCCAATTTATGCTGTAAAAGCTGGAACAGTAGTAACTTCTGATGCGTTAAGATATGCTAATGGTAAATATAAAAGTTATGGTGAATATATTGTTATAAATCATCATGATGGTACAATGACACTATATGCTCATATGCTTTCTAATTCAAGACTTGTAAGAGCTGGTGATAAGGTATCACAAGGACAACAAATAGGTCAAGTTGGTTCAACTGGAAATTCAACAGGATCACACTTACATTTTGAAGTACGTGTTAATGGTAAAGATGTAAATCCAGTTCCATATTTGCCATAATGAAAGGAGATAATTTTATAAAATTCTATGGAAGATTACGAAGAGTTCGAAAAACAAAAAAAAGCTTTAAGAATAAAATATATTTTAATTACGGTTATTGTTGCTGTGATTGTTGCGGTTGCAGCATCTGAATTTACATTATACTATTATAGTAGTATTTTAAAATTAGATAAAAAAGAAGCATCAGAAAATTCTGAAGAGAATATTGATGTAATTGCAAAAACTCTAAAAAGTTTTAGTACAGTTATTGATCAATATTATATTGGTGAAATAGATCAACAAAAGGTATTAGATGAAACTATAAAAGGATATGTTAATGGTTTAGATGATGAGTATTCACAATATATGACTACAAGTGAATGGAATGAGTTTCAAGCAGATGCACTTGGAAATTATGTTGGAATTGGAATTTATATGAGTGTAGATAAAAACAACAATGTTGTAGTTGTATCACCTATAAAAGATACTCCAGCTGAGAAAGCAGGATTACAAACTGGAGATATCATAGCTTATGTTAATGATGAAAGTGTTTTAGGAATTGATTCTGATATAGTTTCTTCCAAAATAAAAGGAGAAGAAGGAACTAAAGTAAAAATAACTGTTTTAAGAGAAAATAAGTATATAGATTTTGAAATAGAAAGAAAAGCAATAAAAGTATATCATGTTGAAAGTGAAATGCTTCAAAACAATATAGGATACATTTCTTTGCTTACATTTGATGAAGGATGTGCAAATGAATTAAAATCAGCATATGAATCATTAAAATCACAAGGTGCACAAAAAATAATTTTAGATCTAAGAAATAATACAGGCGGATTAGTGGATGAAGCTTTGAAAATACTTGATATGTTTCTTCCAAAAGGAGCAACAGAATTAATTACAGTTGATGCACAGGGAGAAAAAGACATAAGCAAAGCCGAAGAAGATTCAATTATTGATTGTGATGTTGTTGTTTTAGTAAACGAATATTCAGCTAGTGCTTCTGAAATAGTAGTTGGAGCTTTAAAAGATCAGAAAAAGGCAACATTAGTTGGAAAAACAACTTATGGTAAAGGTGTTATTCAAAATGTATTTATGTTAAATGACGGAAGCGCTTTGAAACTTACAGTAAGTGAATATTTTACTCCTAATGAAACTAAAATAAACAAAGTTGGAATTGCACCAGATTATGAAGTAGACTTAAATGACGAAACAGAAGAAGATGAACAATTAAACAAAGCAATTGAAATTTTAAAATAAGAGTTATTAATAAAGTATACACTCTATAGGTATTGAAGAAAATTTAGTACTTATAGAGTGTATTTTAATGTAAAATATTGTATTTTATTATATGTTTTTTGAAATAAAATTGATATAAAATTGTTGCTAAAAAAATATATAAATGATAAAATTATACTGTAAAAATATGAGGTGATACAAATGATAGATTTTAATATTACAGATGAAGAAATTGAAGCTATTGAATTGTATAGAAATAAAGATTATGAAGCTATAAATCAAATGCTTGTTAGTGATTGCGAAACAGATATAGCTTTACTTAGTGCTGATGTTGAAAATAAAGTTGTAAATATTGATTATGATAGAGTAGCAGTCATAAGATATTTAAAAACTATTAAATTATTATATAAAGTGCTTTTAAAAAAATATTATGATAATAAAGATAAAAAGAAAACTGATTTTTATAGAGGGACTAATTTATCAGAAATCGAAAGAATAAAAAATGAATTATTTATTGATAGATTTTTAATGGTATCAACAGATGAAAATAATGCAATAAATGACAATGCTTCAAACTGGAATAGGCCAGTTTGCATGAATCTTTTTTTAGATGAAGATATACCATATATTTTTATTAAAGATTTTTTAAAGGGAAAAAAATATGAAAAAGAAGTACTGATTTCACCTTTTACTAAAATAAAGAAAATAACAGAAGTTGATGAGAAAAAAATAAAGGGAAATTCAAAAACTGTAAAAGTATATGATGTAGAACTAGAAAAACAAGTTTTAGATGAATTAACAGAAAATGAAAGAAATGGACTTTACAATTATATTTTGGAATCTTCATATTCAATAAAAGAAAAAATAGAAGAATGTATAGACTTAGAAAAAGAAAATATAACTAATTTTGAAAACATTCGTAAGCTTGAACAATTACTTGCAAAGTATGAAAATACTATTGAAGAAGATGAAGAAACCTCTGATGAATTGCTTAACGAAGAAAGCAATTCAGATGATATTGCAAGAGTAACAAAAGAATTAGATGATTTAAAAGAAGTTTCATCAAATATTTCTGAAAAAAGAAAAAATAATATTGAATTTGTCAATATGTGGAAAAGAAATATTGCAGTATACATGATTGCAGAATGCAGAGAAATTGAAAAAGAATTTGAAAAAGAGTGCGAAAATTTTGAAGAGACCAAAAATGAAACAATAGAAAATACAGAGAAAGAAAACGAAAATGAAAATGTAAGTGTAAGTGTTGAAGAACCAATATTAAAGGACTTAAATAATGATATATCAAATATGGATCAAGAAGATACAAATTCTTCTAAAGATATAAAAACTGATGAAATCAAAGAAGATAAAAACACATTATCTTATAGAGTAAAAACAGAGAGTAAAGAAAATATACAAGAAGCAGAAAAACTTTTAAAAAATATAAATATGTTGATTACAAAACAGCAAAATCATGCTAAAATAGCTGGTAATATAGGTGCAACATATAGTGCTTTAAATAATGCCTTTGAAATGAAAAAAGTTGCAGAAAAACTATTAGATTTATTAAAAACTATAGATTTAAAAAGAGAAGAAGATTCTCAGAAACCTAACCAAAAAAAGAATAAAGAAAAACTAGAAAAAATATCTAAAATTAATATAGAAATAAGCACATTAATGAATTATTTAAATAATCCTAAAATAGCTATAAAAAATAGTAATGCTACAAGATTTGATGAAATGGCAATTATTGAAGAAAACGAATTAAAAAAAGGAATTTATGAAAGAATTATAAATATTAGAGGAGAGGCTGAATTAAAAAAATTAAAAGAAGATTTAGAAATAATAGAAGATAAAAGCCCAATTAAAAAATTTTTTGGAATATTTACAGGTAGAAACAAGCTTGACGAATTTATGATTGAGCAAATTGAAATAAGACAAAAAGCTATTAGAAGAACTTTGGCAAAGCGTTTAGGTTTAGCATATAATTATAGTGTTCATGAATTTATGGCTGAGATAAAAATGTTTATTGATGAAAATGAAGATGATGAACTTGTAGTTGATGATGTTACAGATTTAAAAGCATTAGAAGAAGAATTAAGAAGAAACTTTATAATACTAGATTCAAAAGTTCAAAGCATTATTGATGAGAAGATAGGTAGAAATTTACCTTTAGATAGAAGTAAATTATCAAAAGCAGAAGTTATAGAAGTTGAAACTTATAGATTTTTAAATAAATATGGTTATGATAAAGCTTCAGATAATGAAAAGGAAGAACCAAAATATCAGGATACAATGGCAAGTGAAATTTCAAGAATTATAGAATATATTAATAGTTCAGGAATACTTTAAAATTGTTATTAAGTAGAATAATAAGATGTGTTGTATAAAATTATAATGCTAAATTATAATAGAGGAGATACCTATGGAAGAATCTGATAATAAAAATACTAAAGAAAATATAGAAAATGTAGAAGAAAAACCAGGAAAAATTAAAATAAAAATTGGAACAGTCGGTAATTTTGTTTTAGCTGCATTTGTTATTTTAGTTATTGGAACAGGTGCACTAACATATTATTTAATACATGTAACAAAAGAGAATTATGATAAACAATATTATGAATTAATTTCTAATTTACCTTTAAATACCGAAAATGGAGATAATTTGATAAATACTGAACCTGAAGAAGATGATGAGAATGTTGATACAATTGCTAATATAATAGATTCAGCAATATCTGATGCAACTAAGCCTTCACAATCAACTACTGATGATGAAAATGCTAAAAAATTAATGAATGAATCATTGGTCGTTTTATATGATGGTTTAATTTTGGATACAAGTAAAATGGATGAAGTAACTCTTAAATATATTGATAGCAGATTAGATGAAAGTGATAAATATATTATAACATACTGTAGTTATAGTAATTATAGTTTTCAAGAATCAAATTTAGGAATCTTTTCACCACAGATATATGAAGGATTAGTTAAAATAGATAATGTTGGCAAAGTTGCTATTTCAGAAGATTATAATGCTATTCCTAGAAATGTTAAAGTAGTAAATACTATACCAGAAATAATAGAAAATAATAATTCTCTTGTAAAGAAATATGATACAGTTAAGACTTTAATTGTTGATTTAGATGGAAATGGAACAGATGAATATATATTGGCATTAGCAAATAAGTCTACAGGATTTTCAACCATTACAATGTTTGATTCTAAAGGAACAAAAGTTGCTGATTTAGCTTCAATTGAAAAAAGTAAATGGAAAAATGGTACAAATAATGAATATTATTTAAGTATAAATAATTTAGAAACTATTGATGTTGATAATGATGGAATTATGGAAATTATTTTAGAAATACCACATGCAACAGGAAATCCTACTGTAAGTCTTCTAAAATATAATAATGGAGAATTGCAAGGAAAGACAGGGATAGAATGTTCTTTAATAAATGAATAAAATTTTTGTAAGATCTTTGTTTATACAAGGATCTTATTTTTGTTTTATAAAAATTTGTAAAAAATGGAAAAAACTGTTGACAAAGACTTACTGCCGTAGTATAATAGGAAAGCATGAGATAAAGCGATGAAGCAGAATGTGGCTACACTAAAAAGTGGAGGGAACTTCTGCAGAGTATGTCTTGGCTTAGACCGGGCGATAAGTTTGATAAATGTACATACTTATCCAAGATTTTAAGTTTCAAATTAAAATTGAATTTTGAATACTAAAGAAGGCTTGGATTTTAAAATGGGGTTATAAGAAACACCAGGGTACGTTAATAACTTGCCGTTAGCCATAATATTAATTTAAGGAGGGAAATTTAAATGGCAACATCAAACACAAAAGTAGGAAGTGACAAAATTAGAATAAGATTAAAGGCTTATGATTATGTTGTTTTAGATCAGTCTGCTGAAAAAATAGTAGATACTGCTAAAAGAACAGGAGCTAAAGTTTCAGGTCCTATTCCACTTCCAACAGAAAAAGAAATAGTAACTATTTTACGTTCTCCACATAAAGATAAAGATTCAAGAGAACAATTTGAAATGAGAACACACAAAAGAGTTATTGATATTCTTTATCCAACACAAAAAACAGTTGATAGCTTAATGAAACTTGAGTTACCAGCAGGTGTTGATATAGAAATAAAATTATAAAAAGATAATATATTAAGATGCCTTACTTAAAAATAAAAAAGGCAAAAAACCAAGCTAAAACAGAGGTTATCTGTTAGAGCCAATAGTTATAGGAGGAATAAATAAAGTGAAAACATTAATAGGAAGAAAAATTGGAATGACACAAGTTTTTGATGAAAAAGGTGCAGTTATTCCAGTAACAGTTATAGAAGCTGGACCATGTTCAGTAGTTCAAATTAAAACAGTTGAAACAGATGGATATGATGCTGTTCAACTAGGATTTGGAGAAGTTAAAGAAAATAAAATGAATAAACCTGAAAAAGGTCATTTTAAAAAATCAAATGTAAAAGCTGTAAAGCATTTAAGAGAATTTAGAGCTTGTCCAGATTGTCTAGCTACAGTAAAAGTAGGAGATGAAATAAAAGTTGATACTTTTGCTGTTGGAGATAAAGTAGATATTCAAGGTATAACAAAAGGAAAAGGTTTCCAAGGTGTTATTAAACGTCATGGACAATCAAGAGGACCAATGGGACATGGTTCTATGTATCATAGAAGACCAGGTTCAATGGGACCTACTTCAACACCAGGTAGAGTATTTAAAGGTAAGAAATTACCAGGACATATGGGAGTTGAAAAAGTTACTGTACAAAATTTAGAAGTTGTAAAAGTAGACTTAGATAAAAATGCTATTTTAATTAAAGGTTCAGTACCAGGAAATAAAGGTAGCATATTAAAAATAAAAGATTCAGTTAAATCATCTAAATAGAGGAAGGAGGAAGATTAAATGCCAAGTATAGATGTATATAATGTTGAAGGAAAAAAGGTTAGCCAAGTAGATTTAAAAGAAGAAATCTTTGGAATAGAGCCTAATGAAGCTATTGTACACAGTGTTTTAGTTAATTATTTAGCTAATCAAAGACAAGGAACACAAAGTACAAAAACTAGAAGCGAAGTAAGAGGCGGAGGCAAAAAACCTTGGAGACAAAAGGGAACAGGTAGAGCAAGACAAGGTTCTATTAGAGCTCCACAATGGATTAAAGGTGGTATTGCATTAGGACCAAAGCCAAGATCTTATAAATATAAAGTTAATAAAAAAGAAAGACAATTAGCTATAAAATCATTATTGAGTTCAAAAGTATTGGAAAATGATTTAGTAGTAGTTGATAAATTTGATTTTAAAGAAATCAAAACAAAACAAATGGCAAATGCTATGAAAAATTTAAAAGTTGAAGAAAAAGCTTTTGTAGTATTACCAGCTAGTAATGAAGTTGTTCAAAAATCAGCTAGAAATTTAGAAAATGTTAAAACAGGTTCAGTAAATACAATAAATGTTTATGATTTATTAAAATATAAAAAATTAGTTTTAACAGTTGATACAATTAAAAAATTAGAGGAGGTGTACGCATAAGATGGTAGCCGAAGAAATTATATTAGGTCCAGTAGTTACTGAAAAAAGTAATGCTGACATACAAGAAGGAAAATACACTTTCAAAGTTGCAAAAAATGCAACAAAAATTCAAATTAAAAATGCTGTAGAGAAATTATTTGAAGTTAAAGTATTAAAAGTTAATACTTTAACAGTAAAAGGAAAAGAAAAAAGAGTTAGATATGTAGCTGGAAAAACACCAGATTGGAAGAAAGCTATAGTTACTATAGATAAAAATCTTTCAGATATGAAATATTTAGGAAAAGGTGGAAAAGAAGTAAAAATTTCTAAGAAATATAAAGATTCAATTGATAAATTCTTAGGAGCTTAGAATATAATAAATTACTTTAAAAATAGCTACTAATATTTATCGGGAGATAACCCGGAAAATAAAAAATATCTGCATGCGGAGCAGGAAAAAATCCGTAAATATAAAAATATTCAAGGAGATAAGATTAAAATGGGAATTAAACATTATAAACCATATACACCATCAAGAAGAAATATGACAAATTCAACATATGAAGAAATTACTAAAAAAGAACCAGAAAAATCATTATTAACTACTCAAAAGAAAAATGCTGGTAGAAATTCATATGGTAGAATTACAGTAAGACATCAAGGCGGTGGTAATAGAAGAAAGTATAGAGTAATCGATTTTAAAAGAAATAAAGACAATATCGAAGCAACAGTAGTTGGTATTGAATATGATCCAAACAGAAGTGCAAATATAGCTTTAATCGAATATGAAGATGGAACAAAAAGTTATATTTTAGCACCTTTAGGATTAAAAGATGGAGATAAAATAGTTTCTGGTGAAAATGTAGATATTAAACCAGGTAACGCTATGCCAATATCAAATATTCCAGTTGGTACATTAATTCATAATATAGAGATAAATCCTGGTCAAGGTGGAAAATTAGTAAGATCTGCAGGCCAAGAAGCTCAATTAATGGCTAAAGAAGGAGCATATGCTCATGTAAGACTTCCATCTGGTGAAATGAGATTAATTTCAGTTAGATGTAGAGCTACAATTGGAACAATAGGAAATAATGATCATGAAAATGTTAAATTAGGTAAAGCAGGAAGAAAAAGACATATGGGTATTAGACCTACAGTTAGAGGATCAGTTATGAACCCTAACGATCACCCTCATGGTGGTGGTGAAGGTAAAGCACCAGTTGGTCATTCAGGACCTATGACACCTTGGGGCAAACCAGCACTTGGATATAAGACAAGAAATAAGAAAAATATATCTAACAAATTTATTGTTAAGAGGAGAAAATAAAAAATTTGTAGAATATGAGTCTTCCTCGTTGTCGCAGCTTCAAAATTTGAAAAATTTTGAAGTGTGGATTCTGAGCGAAGCGAAGAAAGGAGAAAGTTAATGTCAAGATCAAGTAAGAAAAAACCTTATGTGGCACCAGAGCTAATTAAAAGAATTGAAGCTATGAATGAAACAGGTAAAAAAGAAGTATTAAAAACATGGTCAAGAGCATCTACAATATATCCACAAATGGTTGGACACACAATAGCTGTTCATGACGGTAGAAAACATGTTCCTGTATATATATCAGAAGAAATGATTGGTCATAAATTAGGAGAATTTGCTCCTACAAGAACATTTAAAGGCCATTCAGGAGACAAAACAACAACAAAATAGTTAAATAAAAATGATAATATAATTTGCCATTTTCGAACCTTCCTAAATGTTAGGATTTAGATTATGAGCAAAGTAAAGAATGGAGGAAATAACAGTGGAAGAAAAAACTCAAATACCAGAAGCTAGAGCATCTCTTAATTATGCTAGAATTTCAAGTAGAAAAGTAAAAATTGTAGCTGATTTAA
Source organism: uncultured Clostridia bacterium (assembly GCA_947632185.1). Lineage (GTDB taxonomy): Bacteria > Bacillota > Clostridia > TANB77 > CAG-508 > Scatovivens. The sequence continues at coordinate 127 of CANROH010000040.1, read as the reverse complement.
TGAGAGGTAAAAGTGTTGAAGAAGCTCAAAAAATAGTTAAATTCGCACCAAAAGCTTCAAGTGATATATTAGAGAAATTATTAAATTCAGCTATCGCTAATGCTGAAAATAATCATTTCATGAACAG
>CANROH010000039.1 GCA_947632185.1 uncultured Clostridia bacterium | reverse complement strand
TACCTGCTTTTCCAGCTCCATCTCCTATAAAATATATATTTTTATCTTTTAATTTAAATTTGTTATCAGTTTCTATTTCATTACTAAAGAATTTTATTTCAGGTCCATATAATAAAGTTTCATCATTATTAACCCCATGAATTATTTTATCTAATTTTTCTAATCCCTCTAATATATTAGTAATTATCCTATATGGTAAAATTAATGCTAAATCTCCAGCAACACAATCTTTTAATGTAGGTTCAATAAAGCCTTTATTTATACGATGCCATTCACTCCTTCTTCCAGACTTTAAGTCTTTCAAAGTTTGAATTATAGGTTTTCCGTCCCCTAATACATTTGCAATTCTTGCTATACTTTCTCCATATTGTCTTGTATTTGTTGCAGGTTGTGTTAATGTTACTTTACTTATAAATGCAAAATTACTATTATCTGATTTTATATCTTTTAATGAATGACCATTTACACATATATAACCATAATAGTTTTCCTTTGTTACAAAACCTCCTGGGTTAGTACAAAAAGTTCTTATTTCATCAGAATAAGTATCTGTTTTTATAAATATTGTTGGATCATAAATAACACTACAAATATCTTCTAAGATTTCTTTTCTTACTTCTACACGCACACCTATTTCTATACTTTGAGAATTATAAGGTATATTGTTCTTATCTGCAAATTCTTGTGTCCATTTTGCGCCATCTCTTCCAGGAGCTACTATAACATTTTTAGCTATTATACTTTCTTTTTTACCTGAATGACTATATAGTACTTCATATTCATCTTCTTTATTACTTATTATATCTATTACATTAGATGAATCAAATAGCTCTACCCCTTCATTAGACAAATAATCAGAAAATTCTTGAATATATTTAGGTAAGTGATCACTACCTAAATGCTTTTGCTTTATAAGTAATAATCTTGAGCCTTGAAGGGCTATCTCTTTTTCAATTCTTTTGGCTTCGTCTAAATTTGAAGGATATATATCACTATCCATATGAAATTTATTAAATATTTCTTCTGTTTCATCTATTAGTTGATATGCCTCTGATTGTGACATATATTTAAATAAATCTGATTTTCCAAGTTTAGGAATAAAATTTAATTTTCCATCTGAAAAAGTTCCTGCACCACCATAACCACTTAATATATTACAAGGATTGCAATTAAGACACTTTTTCTCTTTATTCATAGGACAAAATCTGTCTTTTACAAATTTTCCCTTTTCCAAAATAGCAATTTTTAATTTTTTATTTTTATTTATCAGTTCATAAGCGGCAAACAAACCAGCCGGACCAGCTCCCACAATTACTACATCATATTTGTTCATACTCATACCATTCCTTTCGGGTTTATTATATCACGCTTTTAATTTTTTAACTACATATTTTTGCAATTTAAATAATAACAATAAATCAAGATATTTTGCATTAATTTATGTTTTACAAAATATCTTGATATTTTTATAATAAAAAAAGAAATGCCTATTAAACAATAAAGCACTTCTTTTTTAGTATTTAATTAGATATTCTGAAGTTAATGTTTTAAAATCAAACTCAGTTATTTTTGAAATTATTATGAATTCATTATCTCTTCAAATTCATCGCCATCTATTTTTTCCTTCTCTAGTAATACATTTGCAACTTTATGCAATTTTTCCATATTTGAATTTAATATTTCTTCTGCTCTTCTATATGCAGTATCTATTATTCTCTTAACTTCTTCATCTATCAATCCAGATGTTTCTTCACTAAAATCCTTTTGTTGAGCAAAGTCTCTTCCTAAAAATACTTCTTCTTGACCAGAACCATATGTTATCGCACCTAATTTTTTACTCATACCATATTTAGTAACCATACTTCTAGCAATTTTTGATGCTCTTTCAATATCATTACTTGCTCCAGTAGAAATATCTCCTAAAACTAATTCTTCAGCAACTCTTCCTCCTAATAATGATATAATTTGTTCTTCCATTTCAGATTTACTCATAAACTGTCTATCCTCTGATGGTCTATACATTGTATATCCACCAGCCATTCCTCTAGGAACAATTGATATCTGATGTACATCATCTTGGGTAGGTAAGAATTTACTTGCAACAGCATGACCTGCTTCATGAAATGCAACTAACTTTTTCTCTTTATCACTAATTACTCTTGATTTCTTTTCTGGTCCCATTGTTACTTTAATCATTGCATCTTCTATTTCTTGCATTCCAATTTCTGCTTTATTTCTTTTAGCAGCAAGAAGTGCTGCTTCGTTTAAAATGTTTTCCAAATCAGCTCCAACAAATCCTGCTGTATTTTTCGCTATAGTTGATAAATCAACATCATCAGATAATTTTTTCTTTCTAGCATGAACTTTTAATATTTCTTCTCTAGCTTTAACATCTGGTGAGCTAACAACAATTTGTCTATCAAATCTTCCTGCTCTTAATAATGCTTTATCTAATACATCTGGTCTATTTGTAGCCGCTATAACAATAACGCCTTCATTTGCAGAGAATCCATCCATTTCAACTAATAATTGATTTAATGTTTGTTCTCTTTCATCATGTCCTCCACCTAAACCTGCTCCTCTTTGACGTCCTACTGCATCAATTTCATCTATAAATATAATACATGGGCTATTTCTCTTAGCTTGTTCAAATAAATCTCTAACTCTTGATGCACCAACACCAACAAACATTTCAACAAAGTCAGAACCACTTATTATAAAGAATGGTACACCTGCTTCTCCAGCAACTGCTTTAGCAAGTAAAGTTTTACCTGTTCCTGGATGACCAACTAGCAAAACTCCTTTTGGTATTCTTGCACCCATATCAGTATATTTTTTTGGAGATTTTAAGAAATCAACAATTTCAGCTAATTCCTCTTTTTCTTCATCTATACCAGCAACATCTTTAAATGTTACTTTTACTTTATTATCATTTGCATTTAACATTCTAGCTCTACTTTTTCCAAATGACATTGATTTGTTTCCATTTTGATTTGGATTCATAAGTAATAGCCAGAATAATAAAAATATTATTAAAATTATAAATGGTGAAAATGCACTTAATATAGTTATTATAATTGATTCTTCTTCTTGTTCTAAAGTTAATTGACCACTTTCAATATTTTCAGAAATCTGATCCATAAATGAATCTATACTTGGTATAACAACCTCTTTTTCTTCTGAAATTTTAGTACTTGAATCATTTTCTTTTAAAGTTACATATGCTGTTTTTTCATCTGAAGATAATTCTATTTTTGTAACTTCACCACTTGAAATCTTACCTATTAATTCAGAATAAGTCATTTTCACATCTGAGTTATTAAATGCAGCATTTAATAATCCTACAAGGATAATACCTCCTATTATCCATACTGCTAATGTTTTAATTCCATTTTTCAATGTTAGTTTCCTCCTACTTTGATTAATTTTTAAATTAGATTAATCAAATCAATATTGCTTTGGATAAAATATAGCATAGCAAAATTGCTTTTGCAATAGCTTTTTTCAAAAGAAATATGTCTGTAACATTTGTATTTTTAAGGCTTTACGGAAGCTTGTTTTACACATTCAATAAAGATTTTTTTATTTTTGATTACAATTTTAGTTTTTTTATTTGGAGTTAAATATTTATTACCTATATTATTATTACAAAGCTTAATTATATCCTCTATATGTATTCTTTCTATTCCCATTGTATTACCAAATAATTTATTTATTGAATACAAAATAACTCTCTTCTGTATCGCTTTAGGTTCACTATTAAATTTTTTTAAATCTAATATAATTTTAGCCTCTTTTTCTTCATTATATACATTTTGTGGTATAAAATTTTCTTTCAAACACATATTATTATATGCAGATTTTGTTTGAATATCTAAATAATTTATATCATCTTTTGCTATTTCAGATAATCTTGTAACTGCATCAATAATATTAGGATTTAGTTCTTTTTTTATGTACGGAATTACTATATTTCTAATTTTATTTCTAGTATAAATATTTTCATCATTTGATTCATCATGCCTTGGATTTAATTTTTCTTCCTCACAATATTTCTCTATTTCTTCTCTTTTAGCTTCAATTAATGGTCTAATATATTTTCCATTTTGAGCCTCTATTCCTTTTAACCCACTTAATCCAGAACCTCTAATAATATTCATAATTATTGTTTCAACATTATCATTACTATTATGAGCTATAGCAACTTTATTAGAATTTGTTTCATTTAATATTTTATCAAAAAATTCATATCTTACTTTTCTGCCTGTCTCTTCTAACCCTAATTTATCTTTTTTAGATAATTCTTTAATATTTGTATTTAAAACAAAACATTGTATATCCAATTTTTTACAAAAATCTAATACAAATTTTTCATCAATTTTGGCATTTTCTCTTATACCATGGTTTATGTGTGCTACAAAAATATCAAATTTTATAATTTTTTCTTCTCTTATCTCATTTAATATATTGAGCATAGATAAAGAATCAGGTCCACCTGATACACCCAAAACAATTTTATCCCCATCCTCAATTAAATTATATTTTTTTATTGTATTTAATACTATTTCTTTTAACATGTTTTCCTCCACTTTAAAATATATAAATTTGAGGACATTCTTAAAAAATTCAAATTAAAGAAAACCATTGTAATCAAAATTGAACCTTTTAAAAATATCCTCAAAATTTTTTATTGCTCTTCCATAAATCTCTTTTCAAGGTTTGCAAATTTAGTGTAATTTGGAAGCCACGCTAAATCTACTGTTCCAGTTGAGCCTCCCCTATGCTTAGCTAAAATTACTTCAGCAATATTTTTTCTTTCGCTATCCTCATTATAATAATCATCTCTGTGAAGAAAAATTACTATGTCTGCATCCTGCTCTATTGCTCCAGATTCTCTCAAATCTGAAAGCATTGGTCTTTTATCATCACGTTTCTCAACACTACGAGAAAGTTGTGAAAGAGCTATAACTGGTATATCAAGTTCTTTTGCAAGAATTTTCAAAGATCTACTTATTTCCGAAATTTCTTGCTCACGACTTGAATTTTTACTACCACTTCCCCTAATTAATTGCAAATAATCTATCACAACTAGTCCTATATTTTTTTCTAGCTTAAGTTTTCTACATTTCGCACGAATTTCCATTATTGAAATTCCGAGCCGTATCATCTATATATATTGGTGCTTCTGAAAGCCTGCCTAACGTAGATGCAAGCTTTACCCAATCATCATCTTCTATTTGTCCAGTTCTAATTTTATTGCTATCTACCATTGCTTCACTGCATAAAATTCTGTTTCCTACTTGTTCTTTTGACATTTCTAAGTTAAATAAAGCAACACCTTTTCCACTTTGTACAGCAACATTTGTAGCAATATTTATAGCAAATGCTGACTTACCCATAGCAGGTCTTGCAGCAATAATTATCAAATCAGAATTATGAAGGCCTGATGTTTTATAATCTAAATCTATAAATCCAGTAGATATTCCACTAAGTTTCCCCTTTTGATTATATAATTCTTCAAGCTTTGCAAAAGATTCAACTAATACATCCTTAATTGGTGTATATCCTTTGGCATTCTTTTTTTGAGCCAACTCAAAAATTTTTCTTTCTGCCATATCCATTATGCTATCTATTTCTTCAGTTTCATTATATCCTAAAGATATTAGCTCATTTGCAGAATTTATTAAATTTCTAAGCATTGATTTTTCTTCAACAATCTTTATATATTTATCAATATTTGATGTTGTGGGAACTCTTTCAGGAAGACTAGCTAAATACTCAAGTCCTCCAACTCTTTCGAAATTCCCATTTTCAATAAGTTCTGCTTTTACAGTTATTATATCTATAGGTTCACTTTTAGAATATAAACTTAAAATTGCAGAATATATTGCTCTATTATCTTCTCTATAAAAAGCATCTTCTTTTAAAAATTCTATTGCATTTATAACAGAATCTTTATCTGTTAGCATACATCCAAGTATTGCTTGTTCAGCTTCTATATCATGTGGTGGTACTTTTCCTAAATCCATATTACATCCCTCTTTTATATAGATTATTTTTATTGTTTTGGCACTACCATTACTTGAAGGCTTGCCATAACACCTTCATTTAATTTTATATCAACCTTTGTTACCCCTGCTGTTTTAATTGTTTCTGATAATAATATTTTTTTCTTATTAACTTCAATATTATAATCTTTTTTTAAAGCTTCTGCTATCTCTTTTGATGTAACTCCTCCAAATAATTTACCATTTTCTCCAGCTTTAACAGCTATTTTTAAAGTAATTGACTTCATTTTTTCAGCTATTTTTTTAGACTCTTTTAAATCTTCGCCTTTTCTATATTCGATAGATTCATTTTTAGCTTTTAGATTATTCATATTTCCATCATCTGCAGGAACTGCTAAGTTTTTTGGAAATAAATAGTTTCTTGCATATCCATCTGCTGCATTAATTATTTGATCTTTTTTTCCAACACCCTTTATATCTTGTTTTAAAATAACTTTCATATATACACTCCTTTCAGATTATTACTCATTTTACTACTCACATACTTGATTTATGTATTGTATAATATTTTTGCCCAAATTTCAAGCTATATTTGCATATTAGTACATTATAGCAAAATTTCTTAAAATACATTTTAAATGAATTAATTTTATATTCAAAATTAGCCAAAAAAAGATATGTGCATTATACACATATCTTTAAAATTACATTTTTAAAATTTATAAAGTATAGTAACAAATATTTTAATGCTAATTATTCTGTTTCGGCTAAATACTCATTAATTCTTATAATAAGTTCATTTTTCGCATCCTCAAGAGAAATTCCTTCAAGTTGTGCTCCTGCTAAAGTTATATGTCCTCCGCCACCTAACTTTTCTAATATTAATTGCACATTAATATCACCAATAGAACGTCCACTTATGCAAACTTTATCACCCATTTTTGCCATTACAAATGATGCTGTTATATCACTAATTGTTAAAAGTTCATCTGCAGCTTTTGCACAAATTAAATTAGAATCTTCACTTTCACCATCATATACAGCTATAGCAATAGTATCATTGTGGATTTCAACATTTCTTACAATATTTGCAATTATATTATAACTTTCTAAATCTGCTTGAAACCATTTTTTTACTCTTATAATATCAACGCCATACTTTCTTAAATATGCTGCTGCCTCAAAGGTTCTTACACCTGTTTTAAAAGTAAAGTTTTTTGTATCAACCATAATTCCACCGTATAAACTTTCTGCTTCTAAAAGACTTAATTTTATATCATCTTTTGCATACTGAATAATTTCAGTTACAAGTTCGGCTGTAGATGAAGCATATACTTCATGGAATGAAACTAAACAATCTGTTATGCAGTCTGGAGCTTTTCTATGGTGATCAATAATAATTTTTCTTTCTATTTTTCCTAATAATTCTGGAAATTCAACATATGAGCTTTTATGAGTATCTACAATTATCAATAAACTATTTTCTTTAATAACACCTAATGCTTCTTCTTGTGTTAAAATAATTTTTTTATATTCCTCTTCATTTTTTAGAATTTCTAAAAATTTTCCTAAAGATTTTCCATTTGGTTCTGATACAATATAACAATCTTTTTCTAATGTCTTTGAAAGCCTATATAATCCTAAAGCAGAACCAATAGCATCTATATCTATATTTTTATGTCCCATTATTATTACATTTTCTGATTCATCTATTACATTTGATATAGATTGAGCAATTGTTCTTGCTTTTACTTTAGTTCTTTTTTCAACCTCTAAAGTTTTTCCGCCATAAAATTTATATTTTCCATCAATTCTAACAACTGCTTGATCTCCACCTCTTCCAAGCACTATATCCATGGCAGACAAAGCAGTCTTATATTTTTCATAATTATTTTTTCCATCAACTGATATTGCTATACTTAAAGTAATTTGAATTTGATTATCTAATTCAATATTTTTTACTTTATCTAGAATATTAAATTTTTCTTTTTCAAATTCTGTTAAATATTGTTGTTCAAAAACAAATATAAATGAATCTTTTTCAGTTTTTATAATCAATCCACCTGTGTTTGTTACCCAATCAATAATTTCTTTTTCAATATTAGATAATAATTCTACTCTTTTTTCTGGTAATAGTCTTTGCATTAATTCCTCATAATTATCAATCATCACAATACCAATACAAGGTTTAGAATTATTATAAGTATCAAATAATTCATTATATTTTGTTTCATCTATAAAATATAATGATAAAACATATTCTTTCTGTTGTTTTCTTTTATCTCTTTTTTTACTCTTTACAATACTACCACGTATTTTATAGACTTTTTTATCTATATTAAATTGTTTTGCTATTTCAATATTTTCATTATTTTTCTCAATATCTAACTTTATTTCTTTAACAATTTGATTTAAATATGTTGCAATATCTATATTTTGAAATTCGGTAACAAATTTTTTACTTCTCCAGATAATATTACCATTTGTTTCAATTAATACTAAAGGTATTGGTGTATTAACCAAATTTCCCTTAGATACAGTATCCACATCTGAGGTAACGTCTTGTATATGTTTTTCTATTTCGTTTCTCTTTTTACTACTAATCCATAAGGTATATATTACTGATAAAGCAAATATTAATATTGATGGTATAACCCATCTTAAATCATATACACTAAGTGCTATACATAAAAATCCAATTAATAGTATATAAATAATATTTTTGCTTGTAAGCTTATCTAATATTTTACCATTTGTACTAGGCATAAATTCTCCTTACTTTACATAAAAATACCTTTTTAATTATAATACTAAAACAAATTTTTGTCAAATTCTTACAGTTTACTTACTTATTAAATACTTTAAACAAATAAAAAGCTATTCTTTTTATTTATTTTAGAACAGCTTTTTTTACATTTATTACTATTTTCTTATTGTTAATTTTACTGATTTTTCGGTTTCTGTATAAGAATCATAAACTGTTATTGTTACTTTTCCAGCAGAAACTCCTGTAACAATTCCGCTTGAATCCACTGTAGCAATTGATTCATCACTTGATGTATATGATAATGTATCAATATAAGCATCAGAAGGTGTTACTTTTAATTTCATCTGTAGATCTTTACCGATTCTTATTGTACTATTTGTAGTTGTAAAAGACATTGTTTTTATTGGTGTTATTACTCTTATATCTTCTGTTGCCTCTAATCCATCATATATTGCTTTTATTGTAGCTTTACCGTCAGATACAGGAATAATTTCATTATCTTCATTAATTTCTGCAACATCTTCATCAGAAGATTCAAACTTTACTCCTTCAGTAACTACTTCCCCATCTATCATAACAGTCATAGCTGAAGAATCTTTCTTCTTATTTTTTGAAGATAAATATTGTTTTTCAAGTTCCAATGTCAGTTGAGGCATAATTATTTCTTCTGCTTCTTTTTCTGCATCTATCGCAACTAAAGAAATTGTACCAACATGTCCCTTATTTAAAACTAAAAATATAGCTCCTAATCCAACAACTATAAAAATTATTATTGATATTATTAATGATTTTCTCATATAACTTTTTCTCCTGTTAATATAACTTTATATTTCAATTTAAATATTATATACTATAATTTATTAATTATATTTTAGATATTACTATTAAAGGTACTTCCATTTCTTCTTTTGAAAGTCCACAATGTGTTGATTTTTTAACTGGCTTTCCTTCAACTAAAAATGTTTCTATAGTTATGATACTACTTGATATAGACAATGCTATATAATTTCCTAAAAAATCATCTATTTTAGGATGTTTTTTTCCATAACCTAGGAAATTTCTATCTAAAAACTCTTCTTTTGTCATAAGCCAAAATTCATCTTTAAAAATGTTATTAAATCTTTCCTCAAATTCTTTTTTCATATTTTCTTTTACCCAAAATTCAACGACTCTAGATTCAAATGAAATTGGCATATATAAACATTCTTGTATTTCTGGATAATCAAGAAGAGAATAACTTTTTTCTATATCTTTATGTCCATGATCTGCGGAGATGATTACAATAGTATCTTCTGATAATTTACTGCACATCTCTTGTATTTTAGTTTGTGTTTCTAATACAAATTCTTTTACTTCTTCAGATTTTGTTCCAAATTTATGTAATAAACCATCTGGATTATCAGAGTATGCCATAATAAATTTCTCTTCTGGAAGACTACATAGCATTTCTATATTATTTACTATTTCATCTATGCTATCTGCTCTTATGCTTCTCTTTGATTTTTTATCTGAATATGTTGGCATTATTTCATATGCCTTTACATTTGGAGATGCATTTTCAATTCTTTCAAAAACAGTCGTATAATTTACTATATCTTTAAAAACATTTATTCTTGCTTTTGATATATCTTCATGTAAATATGATTCTCTATGTGAAAGCATATCTATTGATCTTCCATATTCCTTAAAATATTGTGACCAAGCAATCCATCCTGTTTCATATGGTGGTTTTCCAGAATAGTACGTAGTAAGAGCAGCTGTTGTTGTTGATGGATAAACAGATGTTATACAATCTAATTCATTTTTTGAAAAAAATCCTTCAGAAGAAATATTTTTTAAAACACTTTCTCCCATTCCATCTAAAATAATGAATACTACATTTTTATATTTATTTTCTAGAATTTTATCCAAATTTTTTAATGATTCATGATTTGTTTCTACATTATAATATTTTAATATAGAAGTTATTGTGTTTAATATACAATGACTATAATTTGGCATTATAATTTCATTTTCCATAATTTTAAACAATTCCTATTCCCACTTATGATTTTTTTATTATAACATTGTTTTTATTATTTATCAACTGTACAACTATTTTTTTACAAATATTTTGATAAACTTTTATTAATTAACTCACATTATCTGACATACTTTATTTTTATTACATTTTATGGTATAATTAGAATAACTTATAAAAGGAGGCTTTTTTTATGAAAGAAACACAACGGTTGATTATAGTTTTGGGTGACGATTCACTCATCAATTCAATCACGGTAAGGCAAACAATTGCAGGTTTTCATGCCTGCACAATCATTAAAACGTTATCTGATGAAATATTAGACAACGTCTTCCACTTTAACAAAAATGCAGTATTATTCGCACAGTCCCTTGAGTTATCCTTCACCAAATACAATCCTGTAGTTGTACGGCTAACTCAAAATGTAAGCAATACGGATCTTGATGTATTAAGTGTCAATAGAATTATTGAGGACTTTCCCAAAATTTTGGAAGAAAAAAACATTGATGTTGGTGACCATGCTTCTCATGACTCTACTGGAATGGTATGTCAGAATCCTCAAAATTGCTTACTTTGCAAAATTTACGCTAGAAAAACAACTGAACTAGAACACATCGTATACGAAACCGAACACTTTTTTATTGTCCCTGGTACTGGCGCTTTCTTCAATGGATATTTTATGATTGTACCCAAAAGACATGTAATGTCCTTTGCAGTTTTATCTGAAGAAGAAAGATTAGAATTCTTCGATCTTTTGAATGATATCCGTCCAATTCTTGAGGCAATTTATGGTAAAAAGGTATTTGCATTCGAATGTGGTTCTGGGAAAACTGGTGAAGGAAAACATGAAACAAGCATCGTGCATGCACATTTTCACCTTGCTCCAACCGACATGCCTGTACTGAAAGAAGTACAAAAAAGCGGTTTGCATCCGGCCTTGATTCAAAAAAACGATCTTGGCCAGTATGGAGATTACCCTTATATGTTGTATGTTGATCAGGAAGACAACTGGTTTATCTGTAGCAATCCTCAGGATTACTATCCTAGACAGCATCCACGTCAAGTGCTTGCAAATTATATGGGATGCTACGATATTTATAACTGGAGGACTCATCCTTTCAGAGAAAGAATGGATGTTATTGCAAATGAATTTCGAGAATTTTGCAAAACAAATTATCCTTTATTCCCTGAATGGATTCAAAGTTCAATTCGTTTTAATGATTAACGCAAAAAAGGAAAGACAGAGAAGAATATTTTCTTCTGTCTTTCCTTTTTATTATATTATTTATAGGCAATTTTAATTATTTGTTTTCTTCTGTAGTACTAGTAGTTTCTTCTGATTTAGCTTCTTCGCTTTCAGAAACTATATCTTCTACAGCATTTTCTTTTTCTGTATTAATTCTTATATTTTGATAACGTTTTAATCCTGTTCCTGTTGGAATTAATTTACCAATAATAACATTTTCTTTTAATCCCATCAAGTTATCAACTTTACCTTTTATAGCAGCTTCTGTTAATACTTTTGTTGTTTCCTGGAATGATGCTGCAGATAAGAAACTTTCTGTAGCAAGAGATGCTTTTGTTATTCCTAATAAAGCTCTCTTGTATGTTGCTGGTTTTTTACCTTCTTCTAATAATTCTTTATTTTTTGCTTCAACTTCTAATAAATCAACTAATGATGCTGTATAAAATTCTGAATCACCTGGATCTTCAATTCTAACTTTTTTAAGCATTTGTCTTGCTATAACTTCAATGTGTTTATCATTAATATCAACACCTTGATTTCTATAAACTTTTTGAACTTCACTAATTATATATGTGTAAACACCTTCAACGCCTTTAACAGCTAGCAAATCAGATGGATTTACAGAACCTTCTGTGATTTGATCTCCAGCTTTTATTTCATCACCATCTTTAACTCTTAACTTAGAACCAAAGCTTATTGCATATGTTTTACTATTATCTTTGCTTGTAACAATAACTTCTTTTCTCTTCTTTTCGTCATTAATTTTAACTTTACCATCAATTTCAGAAATAATTGCCATTCCTTTTGGAGTTCTAGCTTCAAATAACTCTTCAACTCTAGGAAGACCTTGTGTTATATCTCCTCCTGCAACACCACCAGTATGGAATGTTCTCATTGTAAGCTGTGTACCAGGCTCACCAATTGATTGAGCAGCTATTATACCTACTGATTCACCTTCATTTACTCTTTCACGAGTAGCAAGTCCCATACCATAGCATTTAGCGCATGCTCCATGTCTTGCTCTACATTCTAGTATAGAACGAACTTTTACTTTTGTATAACCTGCTTTTATTATTTTCTTAGCTATAGCATCTGTAATCATTGTATTTGTATCAACAATTAATTCTTTTGTTTCAGGATCTTTTATATCTTCTACAGGATATCTACCAATTAATCTTTCTTCTAATGGTTCAATTATTTGATTTCCATCTCTAATATCTTCTATTTCAATTCCTTTTGTTGTACCACAATCAGATTCTCTTATTATAATATCTTGTGATACGTCTACTAATCTTCTTGTTAAGTATCCAGAGTCAGCTGTTCTTAAAGCTGTATCTGTTAAACCTTTTCTAGCTCCATGGGCAGAAATGAAATATTCAAGTGAATCAAGTCCTTCACGGAAACAAGATTTAACTGGAATTTCAACAGCTTTACCAGATGTATTAGCCATAAGTCCACGCATACCAG
>CANROH010000038.1 GCA_947632185.1 uncultured Clostridia bacterium | reverse complement strand
AAAAAATGATTAATAAAGCATTATTTAGACAAATAGGTATTTTCTTTGGTATGCCACTTGTTTTAGCAATTATACACTCTATTTTTGGAATACAATTTGCAATAACGATAATGTCAGGACTCGCATCAAAAGATGATTTACTACCTTCTGTTATAGCAACAGTAATAATTATTAGTGTAATATATGGTTCATATTTCCTAGCAACATATTTGGGCGGTAAAAATATCATAAAAGAGGAAAACTAGAATATGTTTTGATTAACTATATTTATTAAAATAAAAAATATAAATAGAAAAATTGAAGAAAAGATTGTGATAAAAGTGAAATATATGATAAAATATTAAATGTAGTAAAACAATTGATAATGAAGTATACAACAATATTGAGTAGTATAATATTTAGTTAATATATTTATTAATTTTAAAATAATATATTTAAATTAATAAATAAAAATATTATAATATAGTAGATGATAATTTAAAATAATTTATTTAGGAGGAATTAATTATGACAGAAAAAGTAAATTCTATGGAAAAACAAAATCGTTTAATAGAGGTTTTGAAATTGAAAAGTACAAAATATATTGTAGGTACTTGCATTTTTAGTGGAATTGGAATAGCTTTACCAAGAATATTTCATTTACTTGCAGGAAGTGCAGCAGGTGCAACTTTTTTACCAATGCATATAGCTGTTTTAATTGCAGCACTTATTTTTGGAGGAATTAGTGCTACTATTGTTGCAGGAAGTTCAGTTGTGTTTAGTTATATATTAACAGGAATGCCAGCTTTAGCAAGATTACCATATATGTTAATTGAACTAATAATTTATGCTATATTATTAAGTGTTTTTAATAAAAAAATTAATACTTATCTATCTTTAATTTTAACAATTGTCCTAGGTAGAGTTTTATATGCAGGAGTATTATATGTAGCAATTAATGTTTTTGGATTACCTACTTATGGAATATCAGTAATAGAAAGTTTGAAAGTTGGATTACCAGGAATTGCTATTCAATTAATATGTGTTCCTTTTATAGCAAAATTCATTAAGAAGGGAATAAATTTAGATGAATAAACTAGAAGAGGTAAAGAAAATTTTATTAGAGAAAAAAGCATCGCTTGTAGTATTTTATAAAGATGGACAAATAAAAGAATATTATCAAAATAGAATAAAAGATATACAAGATATATTGAAAGGTAATAAAACTGCTTTACAAGATGCAATTGTAGCAGATAAAGTAATAGGAAAAGTTGCTGCATCTGTTTTAGTAGTTGCTGGTGTTAAAGAAATTTATGCTGATTTAATAAGTAGCTATGCAATTGATGTATTAGAAAAAAATAATGTTAGATATGAATATAGAGAAAAAGTTGATTATATCATAAATCAAGCAAAGACAGGTATGTGTCCTATGGAAAGTAAATATAAAGATGAAAATGATATAAACAAAATATATAGTGAAATGTTAAATTAATATATTAAGTAAAATGTAACCTAATTGTTTTAATATTCTAAAAAATAATAGTAAATTTTTATAGTAAAATATGGAGAAAATATGATAGAAATATTGCTTGATACGAAAATAGTATTAACACTTTGCATATTAGCTACTACACTATTTATTGTAATTTTAAAAACTAAAAAATTACAATATAATTCTGCAAGAGCATTATTATGTATATATGTAGATTTTATTTTATGTTTATGTTTTTTATATTATTTTAAATTTTCTCCAGATATAAATTACATATTTATATTCATATGGCTTTTATTTTCAGTTATTGCAATTATTATATCTAAAATTTTGAAAGTATATAATACTAAAATTGGAGTATTTTTCACAATATTTATAATATTTATTGTTCAATTAGGTTATATTTCATATACACCTTTTACAATTAGACAACATGATCAAAGAAGTTTTGTTGATTATATGCGTGGTGGACATTTAGGATATATTGGATATATTTTTTATAATAACAAATTGCCTTCTGGTTCACCTGTAGATTACTGGTGTTTCTATAATCCACCATTTTTTTACATAATATCTGCAATATTTATAAAAATTCAAAATTTCTTAAATATAGAACTTAATGAATGTCTTGAAAATCTTCAAGTAACGACTCTTTTATATGTTACTGTTTTTAATATTTTTGTGTATAAGATATTAAAACAAATGAATATAAAAAAATCAATAACTTATATTCTTAGCTTTGTTGGTTTAATACCATTAATGATAATTATGTCAGGAAATTTGTCCAATGGAACTTTGTCTGTTATGTTATCAACAATAGCTATATACTACACGATAAAATGGTATAATAGCAATCGTTTATCAGATTTAATTAAAATTGCTTTTGCAATATCTTTAGCAATTATGACAAAAATAGATGCAGCACTTATAGCAATTGTTATTGCAGGAGTATTTTTAGTTAAAGTTATAAAAAACAAGGCAGATATAAAAAAATATATAAAGTATTTTTCGATTTTTGCTATTATTTCGTTACCAATAGGACTTTGGTATCCAATAAAAAATTTAGTATTATATGATGTACCAATTACATATGTACAATCTGTTGAGAAGGATCATGAAGCAAGTGTTGAAAAATATACAGCTTTTCAAAGGTTTTTTACATTACCTTCTAATGAAAATGTGAAAAATATAAATATAACGATGGTTGGTCCAAATGTTGATTATAATATAATTATAACAACAATAAAATCTTTAATTGTAGATGAATCAATAGATTATAGTCAAAATAAAATATTAGATATAACGATACATTTAATATTTATTTGTTTAATATTAATAACAATTAATTTTGTGATTTGTATTATATATTTAATTAAAAATTATAATAAAATAAATAATCACTGGATTCTCTTTTTTATGGCATTATTAGTAATAGAGGGAATTGCGTACGTGAAATTCTGCTTTGATTTTCCTTTTACATTTACAATGAATTTTAGATATATAATTCCAACATTAATATCATTTTCTGTATTAACAGGTATTGCTTGCGAAGAGAATAAAATTTTATTAAATATAAATAAAGTACTTTTAGGTATATTTTCAATCCTTTCAGTAATAATGTTTTTACTAATAAGATAAATTTGTATTATTAATAATTTTAAATAAAAGTGAAAATCTATTGAAAAATAATAAGTGTTTTCATATAATTTTATTATAAAATATAATTAGGAGCTATACATATGATAAATAAAAAAGAATTTGATTTATTATTACAAGAGATTTTTGAAATAGAAAATAAAATTGTAGAAATAAAAACTTTAAATCAATTTGAAGAAGCAAATAAGTATGAGGAAAAATTAGAATTAATTAAGAAAAAGGCAAAAAATATTGCTTTAGACAGTGAGAATAATTCTCACGGTTTTGATGATGATTCTATAGGAGTTCTTTCTGAATTAGTAGTATTAGCTTCTGATGTGGAATATTATATTTTAAAGTTAAATAATGTAATTGAAAAATCTTTTGATAGTAAAATTGATATTGAGGCATTGCAAAAATTAAAAAAATCATGGAATGATTTAGAAAATGATATTAAATTATGGAGTAAATCAGAGCATAATCCAATAGAAGAAATAGAACATAATAAGTCTATTGGTAAAAATACTCTTGAAATTATTCTTTTGGAACTTCAAACGCAAGCAATACTTGATTTTTCTAAAGTTTTTAAATATTGTAAAACTGAATATTTAGAGTATGCTGTAAAAGAAGTATTATTTGATGGAGCAAAAAATGCAAAACATGATGAAATAAAAAGACGTTTACTAATTAATAATGCTAGAAATTTATCTGAAAAAGATTTATATGATTATAAACTTTGGCAACAAATTTTGATGATTAAAAATATAAGGTCAAGAGATGATCATATTGAAATAATTGGTAATTTTCAGGATAAAGATAGAAAATATATTTTTAGTGAAGATATTAAAGAAGAAGATAACAAGAATGATTCTAATAGTAATATGCAAGATTTAGAAACACTATATGATGAATCTATGTTATCTATTATAAAAAAGTTTTTTTCTAATATGGTTGAGTCTTCAAATCAAAGAAAAATGGATAAAGAGTGGGGAACAAGACGTGGACCAGCCTTTAAAGCTGAATTTGAAGATACTAATATTAAATATTTAAAACAATATATAGATAAAAATACTGTTGAAAATGTAAAGAAACTTACAATCGCAACTAATGGTATTACAAGATATAATTTTGAGAAAAAAGCTAAATGGAAAAATTTAGAGGAAATTTATTTTTTAGAAGAAAAAAATACTTCATATATTAATTTAAGTTCTAGTAAAATATATAATTGTATAGGAAATGAAGCTTTTGCAGATTGTACAAAGTTAAAAAATATTTCTTTTGGAAAAATTGAAATGATAGGTGAAAATGCTTTTAAAAATTGTACAAGTCTTTCAAATATCACTTTTTCCGAAAGTATAATTAATATTGGTGAAGATGCTTTTTGGGGTTGCACAAATTTAAAAAGAGTTGAGTTTTTAGGAGATTTAGAACTTTATATTTTAGATAGACCACAAAGCATTATTAGTTGCTTTAAAAATACTAATTTAGAGCAAATTATTTTCCCTAATATTGAATCAGCTTTTAATTTTGCATTTACTGATTGCCCTCATTTAAAAAGTATTTCTGTATCTAATATTGGTATATCAATTCCTTTTAAAACTTGTAGATATAGAATTGGTAGACAAGAAGGAATAGTATCATTTATTGGAGAAAAATCACTTAATTTGTGGAAAAAGAAAAATAGTTCTGTAAGACTTTTTGAACTTGAAAAAGATGATAAGAAAAATAGTATTTAACGATAAAGAAAAGTAATAAAATGGAAAACAAAATGATATAAAAAAGTAAAGGAAATGTAGCACAAAAATAATTTTCTATATGTTATAATAATTATGAATACTAAAACACTAAAGAGGAGTTTGAAATGTTAAAAGTAGTCGGAAAATATGGAAATGTTCATATTAATGAAAAAAATATTGATATTGATAATTTAGAAATATCAGAATTAAATAAATATTTAAAAGAGTTAGAAGAAAAAGAGCAAGCACTTATTAAGTTACAAAATGAATATTTATTACAAATAATTGATGTGGAGGATTCAAAAGATGAGTAAAGATTTAGATGAAAATGAAAGTACTGTAGTTGCCCCATTAACTAATAATTTAGAAGGAGAAAAAATTGGACCTATAGAAGCTAGTGTTGGAGTTCCTGAAGTAAAAGTCGCTAATCCAGATATTTTATTAGTAAAAGAAAATGAAGAAAAGGATAAAGAATTGCTTGGTGATTTAAAGGCTACTTTAAGTATAGGAGAGGATTTAACAAAAAAAGTTAGCGAAGAAATAAGAGATAGTAATGGTAAAAATGTTGGAGAAAATATTCCTATTGAAGAAAAGGTTGACGAATTAATTAAATAATTTGTAGGAGAAATACAATGGAAAAAAGTGAAGTTTTTGAGAAAATAAGTGATAACTTAAAAGATATAGATAAAGTTGAAAATGATATTTCTATGCTTCAACTTGCAATTTATCAAAAAAGCATTGATAAATTAAAATTTGATAAATTAGATGAGATTAGTGATTTTTTTGAACAACAATCATCATATTATTATCAACATTCAGAAAATTTTCAACAAGAGATTGATAAAAATACTCAAAAATACAAAGAGCAAATAGAAAAATTAATAAATGTATATGACAAGTTATATGTTAGAACATTTAAAATTATGCAAAATGCCATTAATAATCAGAAAATAGCAATTGCAAATATTGTAACTTTAAATAAAAAACTAGAAAAAGAGGATGTTTCAGTTGAAGATGCAGAAAAATATAAAAATATGATAAATGCATTTGCTAAGAAAAAGGTAAATTATTCAGTTATTGTAAAGGAATGCAAAGCTAGAATTAAATGGTGCGTAGAAAATGTTCAAAAAGATATAACTGAAGTTTTTACATGTAAAGTTTCTCAGTTAGAACCATATAAAGAAAAAACAATCAATAAAATTAAAGAAATGATTCTAAATCGAATATTTGGAAAAGCAAGATTTAAAAGATTGTTAGAAGAATATGAAACAGAACAAATTAAAATTATTAAAAACAAAAATAATTCTAAAGTTTTGGGAGTAATAATTGTAATCGACGGAATTGAAAAACAGTTTGAAGAAATTAAAGCACAAATTTCATCACAATATAATGAAACATTACAAAATTAATAAATATTTGTTATAATAAAGGCACATTTATATAAATGTGTCTTTATAATTATAAAATGGAGGTAAAAAATGTCATATTTGGGAGAAGATATAAAGAAATTAGGATTTGGATGCATGAGATTACCTAAAAAAGATGGAAAAATTGAGATTGAAGAAACAAAAGAAATGGTAGACCTTTTTATGAAAGAAGGTTTTACATATTTTGATACTGCTTGGGCATATATTGGAAGTGAAGAAGCTGTAAAAGAGGCATTAGTAGAAAGATATCCAAGAGAGAGCTATAAACTGGCAACTAAAAATGCTGCATGGATTGAATGCAAAACAAAAGAAGATGCGATTGCACAATTTGATACTTCACTTGAGCGAACTGGAGCAGGATATTTTGACTTTTATTTATTACATAATTTAGGAGAAGGTAGAACCAAATATTTTGATGATTTTGATATGTGGGAATTTGTAAAAAAATTAAAAAAAGAAGGTAAAGTTAAACATATCGGATTTTCTTTTCATTCAACACCAGAGGAATTAGAAGAACTATTACAAAAGCATCCAGAAATGGAATTTGTTCAATTGCAAATTAATTATGCTGATTGGGAAAATCCTGCTATAAAATCAAGAGAATGTTATGAAATAGCCAGAAAATATGAAAAACCAGTAATAATTATGGAACCAGTAAAAGGAGGTACTTTAGCAGATCCTCCAGAATTAGTAAAGAAAGTATTAAAAGATGCAAATCCTAATATTTCTTATGCTTCTTGGGCAATAAAATTTGCAGCAAATCTTGAAGGAATAATTACAGTTTTATCAGGTATGAGTAATATAGAACAAATGAAAGATAATATATCATATATGAAGGATTTTACTCATTTTTCCGAAAACGAAATAAATACTATCAAAAAAGTTCAAAGTGAATTAAAAAAGATTGAATTAATTCCATGTACAACTTGCAATTATTGTGCTAAAGTTTGTCCAATGAATATTGGAATTTCAGGATCATTTACTGCAATGAATATATATACATTATATTCAGATATTAAACGTGCATTAGAACAAGAGAATTGGTTAGTTAATGGTTATGGATTAAATTATGCTGATAAATGTATAAAATGTGGTAGATGCGAGCAAGTATGTCCACAGCATATAAAGATTAGAGATGAGTTAGCAAAAGTAGTTGAAAAATTACATTAGTAATATAGGAAAGTTGAAACATTTTTTTAAATTTAGATAATAGAATATAACATGGAGGTGTGTTATATGTCTAAATTTAAAATTTACGCTAATGCAATAGCAATTCCTGTTTTAGTTGGCCTTGTTGTGGCGTTTGTTATATCTGGATCAATTGACTATGAAACTTTAGAAAAGCCGTTATTATCACCACCAAGCATTTTATTTCCAATTGTATGGACTATTTTATATATATTAATGGGAGTTTCTTATGGAATACTAGATGCTAATAATTTAATCGATGATAATATAAATTCAATTTATTTCCTACAATTATTTTTTAATGCTTTGTGGCCAATTGCTTTCTTTTTATTAAAATTAAGATTATTTGCTTTAATCTTGATTGTAATTTTAGTTATATTAATAGCAATAATGATAAAAGAATTTTATGATAAAAATAAAATATCAGGACTTCTTCAAATCCCATATTTATTATGGACTATATTTGCTACATATTTAAATTTATTTGTTTATATTTTAAATAGATAATTTGAATTTTAAAAAAAATTAGGACATAATTAACTTTTTTATGGATTTTTGTTAAAAAGTGTGATATAACAAGCATTATAAGCAGAAATATTATATAATTAATAGATTAAGTAAAGATGGAGGCAATAATGATAGATATTCATATTCATACTAATCATTCAGATGGTACATATTCAGTAAAAGAATTATTAGAAAAGGCAGAGGAGTTGAAGTTAAAGTATATATCTATAACAGATCATGATACAATTTCTGCATACGAAGAATTAAAAAATATAGATGTCCCAAAATATTATTCAGGAAAGATTATACCTGGTATTGAATTGAAGTGTGTATATAATAACGAAAAGATAATAGAAATACTTGGATATAATTACAATCATGATAAACTTAAACTTTGGCTTGATGAATTTTACAAAGATAAAAAGAAAGGCGATATTCAAACAAAATATTTTAATCATTTATATAGTGCGTGTGAAAAATACAATTTAAAGATGACTCCAAAAGAAGAAATTATTTGGAATCCTAACAAAGATTGGGCAAGTATTATTATATATAATGATATAAAAAAATATGAGGAAAATAGAGAAAAATTACCAGAAGATTTATGGGAAAAATTTAATACTTTTACTAAAAAATATTGTTCTGATAAAAATAGTTTATTTTATTTAGATAAAACGAAGGACTATCCTAATATCCAGGAAACAATAAAGGCTATAAAAGATGCAGATGGAATTGCAATAGTTGCACATGTATATATATATGATTGGGCTATAAACAAAGAAAAATTTATACAAGATTTATATGAAAATTATGATATTGATGGATTTGAATGCTATCATAATACTTTTACAGATGAAGAATCAGCTTATTTAGTAAAGTTTTGTAAAGAACATAATTTATTAATGAGTGGTGGAAGTGATTGCCATGGGAAAAATAAACCATCTGTTAATTTAGGTACAGGAAAAGGGAATTTAAATATAAGTGATAAAATTATAGAAAATTGGGTTAATAATTTTTAAAAAATAAAAGCGGTTTCATTATAGCGAAATCGCTATTTTTTTTTCTGAACTTGACCAGTCAGTCTAATTTTAAAATTAATTAATATATGATATATATTATTATAGTATTTTTGAAAAAGGAGTTGACAGATGGGTAATAGTACAAAGGATTTTATAGAAATATTAGATTTAAAAGATATGTTAAAAAAGAGCGGTATTAAATATGCCGATAGACCAGCTTTTAAAATTAGGGTTAGTGAAAATAAATATAAAATATTTACACATAAAGAAGTTCGCCAAATGATAGATGCATTAGGAACAGCTTTAATTAGTTTGAATTTAAAAGGAAAAAGAATCGCTGTAATAGGTGAGAATAGATATGAGTGGGAAATAGCTTATCTTTCAATTGTTTGTGGAACAGGTATTGTTGTTCCACTTGATAAATCATTACCAGATAATGAACTAAAAAGATTAATTGAAAGGTCAGAAGTAGAAGCCATTTTCTTTTCAGGAAAATATGAAGACAGATTAAGAAAACTAGTATTAGAAGGTACAGGAAAATTAAAGCATCTTATATCAATGGATACAAAAACACATAATGGAGGAATATATTCACAATCAGAATTGATTGAAATAGGAAATGTTTTATTAAAAAACGGTAATAGAGAATTTTTGGATGCTAAAATTAATCCAGAAGAAATGAATATAATACTTTTTACGTCAGGAACAACATCAGAATCAAAGGTTGTTGCTCTTTGTCATAGAAATCTATGTTCAAATCTTTTAGATTTAGCAAAGGTTTTAGATATTGATTGTAATGATAGAATATTATCTTTTTTGCCAATACATCATGTTTTTGAATGCACTGTTGGATTTTTATTTTCATTATATAGAGGATGCCAAACTTCATTTTGCGATGGAATAAAGTATATTCAAGAAAATTTAAATGAATATAAAATTACATTTGCTTCTTTTGTCCCAGCAATATATGAAAATTTATATAAAAATATTATTAGAAAACTTGAAAAAGAAGGAAGACTAGATGATATAAGAAAACTAGAAGAAAAATATAAAGATGCAAGTATGGAAAAGAAAAGGGAAGTTTTTAAGGGTATTAATAATCTTTTTGGTGGACAAATTAAATTACTTATAAGTGGTGCTGCAGCATTGGCTCCAAGTGTTGAACTTGGATTTAGAAAATGGGGAATTAATTTGTGTCAAGGATATGGCTTAACAGAAACATCACCAGTTATTGGAGTTGAAACTAATAATGAATTTAGAGTAGGTTCAATAGGAAAGGCACTTCCAAGTGTAAAAGCAAGAATTGAAGATGCAAATAAAGAAGGTGTTGGAGAGTTAGTTGTAAAAGGTCCAAATATAATGCTTGAATATTACAATAATGAAGAGGCAACAAAAGAGGCAATAGTTGATGGATGGTTTCATACTGGTGATTTAGCAAAAATAGATGAAGATGGTTATATTTTTATTATGGGAAGAAAGAAAAGCGTTATTGTACTTAAAAATGGTAAAAATATTTTCCCAGAAGAAATGGAAAATTTAGTAAATAGAATAGAAGGTGTAAAGGAATCATTTATTTTTGGAAAATCAAATAAAAAAGATAAAGATGATATAAAAATATATGTAAAAATTGTTTTTGATAGAGAAATATTGAAAAGTGCTTATAAAGCTGAAAGTGAAAAAGAAATCTATGAGGCATTAAATAAAAGGGTAAAAGAAATAAATGGTACAATGCCAGCTTATAAAGCAATAAGAGGAATAATACTTTCAGAAGAGCCACTAATAAAGACAACTACTAATAAAATAAAAAGGCAAGAGGAGATAAAAACAATTGAATAATAAAGATGCTTTAATAATTCAGAAGGATAAAAAGAATTTTACTACTAAAAGTTTTATAGACAATGATATACAAAATATTAAAATTAAAAATCTTAAAACTAATTTTTTAGGTAGAACATGTTTTTTATACCCAAAAATTGATTCAACACAAAAAGAAATTTGGAAAAAACAGGAAAAAAACGAAATAGCAAATGGAACATTAATAGTAGGAAAAGTTCAAACTGATGGAATAGGCACTCATGGAAGAAAATGGTACACATTAGAGAATAATATAGCATTCTCATTTATAATTAATTCTGACTTTATTTTTCCTAGTAATATAAGTATTGATAGACTTGAAGGTTTTACATTAGAAATAGCAGAAGTTTTGAAAGAAGTTTTTAAAAAGTTATATGATATTGAAATTGATATAAAACTTCCAAATGATTTAGTTGTAAATGATAAAAAAATAGGTGGAATACTTACAGAAACAAAGTTACAAGGAGATATTGTTAAATGTATTGTAATTGGAATAGGTATAAATACAAACCAAGAGATATTTCCAGATGAAATACAAAATATAGCAACTTCTATTAAGAAAGAATTTAATGTAAAAATTGACAATGAAAGTATAATATCAGAATTTTGCAACATAATGGAAAAAAAAATAATTGAAAGATTAGGAGAAAAGTAATGAAAATAGGTTTTTTATTCCCTGGACAAGGGGCTCAAAGTGTAGGAATGGGTAAGGATTTATATGATAAGTATGAAGAATATAGAAAGGTTTATAGTGAAGTAGAAAAAATAACTGGAATGAAAATTTCTGATATTACGTTTGATTCAGAAGAAAATATTTTAAGCCAAACTAAAAACACTCAAATATGTATTTTGACAATGAGCCTAGCAATACTAGAAATATTGAAAAAGAAAAATGTTGAGGCATCTTTTTCTTGTGGATTAAGTTTAGGTGAATATACAGCATTAATATATAGTGGATTACTTTCTTTTGAAGATGGAGTTAAAATTGTAAAAAAGAGAGGAGAATTGATGCAAGAACTTTGCCCTAAAGGTGATTGGACTATGGCTGCAATTTTGGGATTAGATGAAAATAGTGTAATAAAAGCTTGTAATGACGTAACAAATGGATTTGTTGCTCCTGCCAATTTTAATTGTCCTGGACAAATAGTTATTTCAGGAGAAAAAGAAGCTGTAAATATTGCAATGGAAAATGCAAAAAATTTAGGTGCTAAAAGAGCAATTGAACTTAAAACATCTGGACCATTTCATACAAAAATGTTAAAAGAGGCTTCTCAAGAATTAAGAAAAGAACTTGATAATATAGAAATAAATAAATTTAATACAAAGGTCATTAAAAATATAGATGGAAATGAATATAAAGAAGGAGACGATATAAAGGATATTTTATCAAAGCATATAATATCTCCAGTAAAGTTTGAAAAAAGTATACGAACAATGATAGATTCAGGATGTGATTGCTTTATAGAAATAGGCCCAGGAAAAACATTATCAGGTTTTGTTAAAAAGATAAATAAAGATTTAAATGTGTATAACATTAATAGTGTTGAAACGTTAGAAACTACACTTGAAGCTATAAATAAATAGATATAAAGGAGGTATTTATGAGTAAGGTTGCTTTAATAACAGGTGCATCAAGAGGAATAGGTAAACAAATTGCAATTACTTTAGCAAAAAATGGATTTGATATCGCTTTAAATTGTAGAAAAGAGACTGATAGCGTTATAGAAACAAAAAGGGAAATCGAAGAATATAAAGTTAAATGTTTAATTGTTGAAGGTGATGTCTCTAAATATGAAGATTCAGAAAGTATAACTAAAAAGACTGTAGATGAATTTGGAAAGATCGATGTATTAGTAAATAATGCAGGAATAACAAATGATATGCTTTTGATTAGAATGAAACAAGAGGACTTTATAAATGTTATAAATACGAATTTAGTTGGGACATTTAATATGACAAAAAATGTAGCCTCATATATGATGAAAGCAAAAAGTGGAAGAATTATAAATGTTTCTTCTGTTGTTGGAATTTCAGGAAATGCTGGCCAATCTAATTATTCGGCTTCTAAAGCCGGAATAATTGGTTTTACTAAAAGTTTAGCTAAAGAGTTAGCTGGCAGAAATATACTTGTAAATGCTGTAGCTCCTGGATTTATACAAACAGATATGACAAATATATTAAAAGATGAAGTTAAGGAAAAAATAGTACAGCAGATACCACTTAAAAGAGAAGGAACTGCAGAGGAAGTTGCAAATGTTGTAAAATTTTTAGCATCCGATGATAGTAGTTATATAACAGGACAGGTAATTCAGATTGATGGCGGAATGCTTATGTAAATTTAAAGGTTTAGTTTTTAAAATTTTAAATAGGAGATAAATATATTATGGAAAAGAGAGTTGTAATAACAGGTTTAGGTTCAATTAGCCCTATTGGCAATAATGTACAGACTGCATGGGAATCAATTAAAAATTCAAAATGCGGTATTGATGAAATTACTGCTTTTGATAATAGTGGATTTAAAACAAAATTAGCTGCAGAAGTTAAGGATTATAACGTCGAAAAATATTTTGATGTAAAGCAATCAAAAAGATTGGATAGAAGTTCTCAATTTGCAATTATAGCTGCTAGAGAAGCCTTTGAAGATAGTCATATTACTAAAGAGAATACAAATTTTGATAACATAGGAATTTTTATTGGTTCTGGTATTGCTGGAATAATTACTATCCAAAATCAATGTCAGGTTAAATTTGAAAAAGGTAATAGTCGTGTTTCTCCAATGTTTATTCCTATGTGTATTGCAAATATGCCTGCTGGTAATGTAGCAATAGATTTAGGATTAAAAGGAGAATCTATTTCAATTGTAACTGCTTGTGCTACTTCAACTAATTCAATTGGAGAAGCATATAGAACAATTAAAAATGGATATGAAGATGTTATTCTTGCTGGTGGTACTGAAGCTTCAATATGTGAACTTGGTGTTGCCGGTTTTGAAAATATGAAAGCATTATCAAACTCTGTAAACAAAGACAGAGCTAGTATTCCATTTGATAAGGAAAGAAATGGCTTTGTAATGGGTGAAGGTGCAG
>CANROH010000037.1 GCA_947632185.1 uncultured Clostridia bacterium | reverse complement strand
ATTTGATATTTCCGTATTTGTCTCATTTTTAGTCATTTTTAATTGTCTTATATAAATAAATAATAAAATAAATAATACTACTACAATTAAAATTGCTATAATCAATTTAGTTTTTGACTTTTTACTTTTTTCCATAATTTAATATCTCCTTATAAACATTTAATTTTTAGATGAATTTTACATTTTGAGGAATTATTTTATTATTAAAAGAAAAAGTTTTAAACTGGCTTTTTCCTCTTTCCAATATAATTTCATTTTCTAATTTCTCATTTTCTAATTTATAAAATTTTATTTGAACTTTAGTATTACCAAAAATTCCTTTCAAATTTTCTTTATGAATAATTGGTAAATATGATTGGCTATTTTCCATTTTTTTACAAGCAATTTTATATATATTCTCTTCTGTAACATCATCTGTAACTTCTTTTTTTATAGCATCATACATATTTTTCATTTCATCTGTAAAATTTCCACCTAATTCAGAAATTGCACACATATATAAATCAGCCATCATATCTACTAAATCATATTTTTCTTTTTTCTCTGGTTTTTTAGATTGCAACAATTCAATTCTTAATTTTATATTTTTTATTTTTTCTAATTGTAATGTATTTTTTCCAGTAAAAGCACCCAAAAAAGAGATTCCTTTTTGAGCTATTTCCTCTCCCTCTTTAGCATATCTTTGGATTTTTACATTTTTTATAACGTCTTGCAATTTAAAATATAAATTTTCATTTACTAAATCCATAATCTCTTGTACCTCTCTTGAAATATTTTATCAATACACTGTAAATATTTCAATATTTTTTTATAAAAGTGTTATCATTTTTACGACACCATACAACATAAATAGTCATTTGCAAGTTTTCTCATTTTAGCAATTTTATTTATAGTATCTGGATTGGTATATTTTATTCTATCAAATTCTTTATTCACTAAATCATTATCTTTTAAATACTCTAATGCTTCTTTAAAATTATAATCAAATATAAATGCAATATATGATACCCATTGATCTAAATATGTGTTAATATCCATTGAATTTATAAGTTTTTTATTCATAAATTCATTATAAATTTTTTCAGAAATTATATCATTTGCAATAAGTTTCTCATCATCTGTTCCTAAAAGAGTTTTTAAGCTTTCAGATAGTTTCACTCTAAAGTTATCTGTTTTATCATTATCTCTAATTAATTTTGCATGTAATAATTCCCTATCACTTAAATCCCCCTCAATTGCAAATTTATTATGATTTAATATTGCTTTATATATTATTTTATCATAAGAGTCATCTTCTATAAAATTTCTTATAAGATTATTCTCAAATAAAACTTTTACACCGTAAACTGCATGATCAAAAAATAACTTATCTGCTTTATCATAAACTTTACCTATAACTTTAGATTGTTCAAATCGTCCAATATCGTGTAAAAGTGCAATTAATTCCGAAAGTTTAGCATCTTCTTTATTTAAGTTAAGTTTATTAGATAAATACTTACTTGCTTCTATTACTCCATAAGTATGTTTAATTTTTAATCTTACTTTATCATCATCACAATTATATTGTTTTAAGTATTCCTTAAATGCATTTTCAGCTTTTAACATATCTATCATTTTATCACAACCTCTTAATTTAATTTTATTATTTTTAATTTCTCAAAAATAAAATATTCATTATTATTTTATCATAACAATTTTCATTTATAAACTTATTTTTCTGGTTTATTTTAAAAACATAATATTTTTTAATAAATTTCTAAAATATGTATATATTTATAAATTCTGGAAATTATACTTTTAAAGAGGTGATTAAATTGACAAGTAAAGAGCTTTTATATCTTGAAGATGCCTTAGGTCATGAAAATTTTATGAAATCATGTAGTAAAAAAGCATCTTCTCAATTAACAGATGTTGCACTATCACAATATATGTGTGATTTGGAAAAAAAACATACAGAAATATTTGATATGTTTTTAAATCTATTATAGGAGGTTCATTTATGGAAGACAAAGAAATAATGGAAAAAGAACTACTAATTATTAAAGGTGTTTGCGATTTATATCTTCATGGAACAATAGAGTCATCAACAGCTGAAGTTCATACTGCATTTAAAAACGCACTTGATGATTCACTAGATATTCAAAACAAGATTTATAATCTTATGGTTGAAAGAGGTTGGTATAAAACAGACTCAGCTGATCAAAATAAAATATCTAGTACAAAACAAAAATTTATATCTAAATAAATTTTTCAATTAAAATAAAAAGCTTAGCTCACATTTTGTTTGTGGCTAGCTTTTTTATGTTATTTTATTTTTTCATTTTAAAAACCCTAGTTCACAATAGTGAACCAGGGTTCTTGTCCTCTTTCATCATTGACAGAAGTGTCTGTTGTCTGTGCTATCTCAGTATTATTCGATTGTTTTTGCCTATTACTTAAATTAGTTTCATGAAAATAAAATGCCAATATAAAAAAGATAAAAATGTAAGATAGGATTGCAATAAATTTCCAGGGTATGCCTTCGTCTTCGTCTTTGCGTTTTTTAGACATAAAATAAAACCTCCATTTGTTTTTTGTTGATAAATCATGAACTTGCTTTAACTAAAACATAAGATTTTTTCTCTCCTTTCGAACTTGATTTTTGAGAACATTCCAACGATTTACAATTATATTATATCATATAAGTCGTTAAACTACAATAATTAAGCTTTTCTATAACAATATTTGTTTATTTATAAAATAAAAAACAAAAGCTATTACAATTACAGTAATAACTTTTGTAACTATATAATTTTATTTTAATTTACTCTTTAATATTTCTAAAGCTTTTTTTCTAGCACTTATTTCATTTTTTTCATCTTTTGATAATTCAGCTAAAGTCCTTCCATCTTCTAACTCAAAAATTTCATCAAATCCAAATCCGTTTTCTCCTCTAATGTTTTCTGAAACATATCCATTAATGCTTGCTACAGCAGTAATTATTTTATCATTTTCAGCCATCGCAATAGCAGTTGTAAATTTTATTTTTCTATTTTCTCTAGGCACGCCATGCATCTTTTTTATAATTTCTATATTTCTATCTCTATCACTGCCTACATGCCATCTTTTTGTATAGACTCCTGGAAATCCTTTTAAATATTCTATTTCAATTCCAGAATCATCTGCAATACAAGTTTTCCCATTCAGCTTTTTTGATATTTCAGAAGCTTTTTTTATAGCATTAAGTTCAAAAGTATCTTGGTCTTCTTCTACATCTATATTTTGTCCAATAGCTTCTTTTATTGAAATAATTTTAAAATTACTTAAAATAGCTTGTGCTTCTTCTATTTTGCCTTTATTTCCAGATGCAATTATAATTTCTTTCATTTACAAATCCTTCCATTAATTTTTTAAAAATATGTAAAAATTAATTTTATTCTGGATATCTATCTTTTATTTCTTGAATTTTTTCATATTTATTATTTAGAATATTTAAAAATGCATCTGCTACTTCTGGATCAAATTGTTTTCCCTTATATTTTTTTATAGTTTCTTCTACATAATCTAAATCCAATCCATCTCTATAAGAACGTCTAGATGTCATGGCATCAAATGCATCTGCAACGGCAACTATTCTTGCTAAAAATGGTATGTTATTACCTTTTAATCCTTGAGGATACCCTGTTCCATCAAATCTTTCGTGGTGAGAATAAACAATTGGAACTATATCTCTAAATATCGAAGCATTTGAAATTATTTGTTTTCCTATAGATGGATGTTTTTTTATTTCTTCATATTCTTCATCTGTTAATTTAGATGGTTTTGTTAAAATCGTATCAGATATTCCAACTTTTCCTATATCATGAAATAATCCGCCAACTTTTAATACTCTTAAATCTTTATCATAAAGATTTAATTCATTTCCAATTAAAACACTATATGCAGAAACTCTATCTGAATGTCCTCTAGTATATGAATCTTTTGCCTCTACAGTATATCTTAATACTTCTATTGTTTCCAAATAAGCATTTTCAAGTCTTTCATTAGATTTTCTTAATTCTTCATTCATATCTTTAATTAATTTTACTTGATCTATAGATTTAAATGCAGATTCTATAAGTAAAAGTAATTGATCAAATTTATCCTCTTTTTCACAATATGCTTGAATTGCTAGTTTTTTAATTGTTTCTAGTGGTGGAACTATATCTTTATGACCTGTAAGCAATATTATATATAATTCTTTATTAAATTTTCTTATTTCCTCTACAACAGTATCACCATGTATTGGTGACATCATATAATCAAGTAACATTAAATCAAAATGTTCATTTCTTACTTTTTCTATTGCTTCATATGGATTTGTACACCCAACTAATGTATATCCCGAATGCTTTAAAAATATTGATAAAGAATCTATTATTCCAATTTCATCATCAACTGCAATAATCTTATAATTTTTGTTATTACTATTTTCTGCTTGAATTTTTGAATGTCTCATTCTGATATCCTCCTATAGAATTTTTATATTATTTTTTTAGTGGTAAATAGATTATAAACTCTGTTCCCTTTTTTGATGTTTCAAATTTTATATCTCCATTAAATTTTGCTTTTATCATAGCATAAGACATAAAAATACCTATTCCTGTTCCTTCTTTTCCTTTTGTAGTAACCATCTCTTTAAATATTTTTTCTTTAACAATATCTGGTAAACCTGGTCCGTAATCCTTTACACTAATAATAATTTTATCATTTTCAATTCTAGATTTAAGCTCTATAGATTTATTTGGCGCCCCTTCATAAGCTTGTATTGAATTTGAAATTAAATTATTTAAAACTTGTACTAAACTATTTATATTACCTTTTAAAATTACACTATTACTTACTTTATTTTCTATTTTTAAAGTTACTAAAGCACTTTGAAGTTCATGTTTCATTAGTATATTTGTATGACTAAATAATTCCTCTATAGTAAATTCTACAGAATCATCTCCAGAAAGAGTTACTGCTTGTCCTTTTACAGTAGTTATTACTTCAGACATATAAGATAGTTGCGTTCTCATCTTTGCAAGCCAAACTTCCATATCTTTAGCAATTTCATGCATATCTTGATCGTTTACTGTTGGATCTTCTATAGATGAATCAAACTCATCAACTAATTCAATTAATCCCTCTATTCCACCTGATATTGAAAATATTGGTGTTTTTAAACTATGAGCAATTCCACCAACCATTTGTCCTAAAGATGCTAATCTTTCTCTTTCTATTAACATGTTTTGCTTATTTTGTATATCTTCTATATGACTTGTATTTAATTTTTGAATTTCATTAAATGATTGTACCAAATCTCCAATTTCATCATTTGAAATAACTGGTAGAAGTGTTGATTTATCTTTGTTATCACAAATATTTTTAAATCCTTTATATATCTGATGCAAACTTTTAGACAAAGATGTTCCATATATATATATAATTAAACTTGCAATAAACATTGAAAATAATCCAGAAATAATTAAAAACCTTAAAGCAGTTGCAGAAAATACCTCATATATAATTCCTACATAACATATTTCATTATTTGGAAGTTGCAATTTTATAGAACTTCCTTGAGTATCTACTCCATAACTATCATAAATTCTTCCATCTGATAAAGCAGATAATTGTTTTATATACTCTTTAACAAAATAGTTTACATTTATACTTCCTTTTAAATTTTCAACACTATCATCCTGATGTAATATAAAAATAGTATCATTTGAGTTATACAAATAGATTTGATTTGCTAATTGCTTTATTTCTTCAATTTCATATTCTCTTTCTGCATCAAAAGTTTCTGATAACGATCTATTATATGTTTTAAATAAAACATCCTCTTTTTCAATTACACTAGCTGAATATCCAACAGTTACGACTAATAATATAGTTGCTAGAAAAATTGGTAATATAACTAAGTTCATCGTTTTTCTTATACCAGTTTTCATTCCAATATCAAAGCCTTCTACATATGTGTTAGATAGAATTTCATCGTATAAATCTTTTGAAAATATAAATGACACTACAGCTAAAAGTGCTGTCATAGATGTTAATAGTGATACTATTTTAAATATCATTATTCCTGAGTGTCCACCTGTTATAGAAAGAATTATAAAAGCAATAACAGATGGTACTAAAATTTCAAAAGCAAAGAAAAAATATGGTAATTGGAAACATTTTAATCTTATTTTCTTTATTTTTTCTATATCTGAATATTTTGTGTTTTTCGGAGATTTATACCATGCATCTATATCCCTTAAAAGTATTTTTGTAAAAAACACAATTAGAAAAATAATTGCGCATAAGATTATTAAAAACTGGGTATTGTAAGAAATATTTGACATTTGCACATCAAATTCTGTATTTATACTACCAGGTCCATAATTTAATACTTTAGGTATTATTACCATTAAAATTATCGTTATAATCAGTGCAATTAAAACATATCTAAATGCAATAATAGTACTTGGAGTATTTCCTAATTTGTTTTTTACTTTAGTTTTATTTTTCATTTGTTTTCCTTCCATATATTATATAAAGTTAACCTTTTTCATATAACTAACCAACTTTTTCATATAAGCAATTGTAGTTTCATTCCAATCATTTTTTAATAAGTGCAAATATTTTCTTGTAAAATCTGACTTTATATTTACACTAAAATTATAATTAATAGACATAGAATTTTCTGAATTATTCAAATCATTTACTATTCCAAGTAAAGATTTTGAATTTTCTCCTTTTGCAAGTTCAATTATTCTTTCATTAAATTTTCTCTTTGATACAATATCAACTTTAACGCCATATAGTCTTAAAACTTCTATTACGTCTTTTATTTTAATGAAATTATGATTATATAAATGAAAAATTCTATTATCTGCAATACTATTTTTAGCAAGTAAGACTATAGATTTAGTACATACATCTACAGGAGTAAATTCGATTTCTTGTTCCAACATTTCTTCAGATATACAAGATAAAAGAACTATTGACTTTATTCTACTATAAAAAGCATTGTCTTTGATATTTTCTTGGAATATTCCATCCGAAAATCTGCCAGCAAGAATACCTATTCTATGTATTTGTGCGACCAAACCTTTTTCCATAAATTCTAAGACTATTTTTTCTGCTTCAAATTTTGTATTTACATATACATTATCAGTATATTTTTGACCTATATATAAATTATTTTCAGTAAACTCAACATCTCTATTATCTTGCTTTACAAGATAATTTCCAGAAACACTAATTGATGAAATATGTATAAGTCTCTTTTTATTTTCAAAAGCAAATTCAGCAACATTTCTTGTTCCTTCTGCATTAATTTTATGGAAATCATCATAATTTCCATAATGTTGAACTCTAGCAGCTGTATGAATAATTGTACTTACATCTTCTTTTAATAGATTAATATTAGATTTTGACAACCCTATATTTTTCTCTACAATTGTTCCAGTAAAAATCATTATTCTTGTATCAATTAAATCTGTAATATCTTTATCAAAGTAAAATTTATATCTTTCTATTAAACGATTTTCAGAATCTGTTTTTGTCTTTCCCCTTACTAAACAATAGATTTTTACATTAGTTGTATTTAATAATTCATGTAAAATATGAATTCCAATAAATCCATTTGCACCAGTTAAAAAAACATTTCCTAATATATCATCTTTAAAAGTCTTTTTATCTATTTTTCCTAAAAACTCATCAAATTTATGTCTAAATTTAATTGGAACTTGTGCATCATGTTCTTTGTAAGTATAAATATTATTGTCAATATTTTCAGCTAAAGATTTTATATTATTAAATCGATAAAAATCTTGAGTATTTAAAACATAATTATATTGTAATAATTTAGTTTGAGCTTCAATTATTCCTAATGAATCTAAACCTATTGTCATAAATGGCGCATTTATATCAATTTCATCTTGTTTTACTACTTCTGATATAATTTTAGAAAGTAATTTTTCTGTTTTTGTTTTTCCTTTTTCAATATCACTTGTTTCTAATTGAATTTTAGGTAATTTTTTTCTATCTAATTTTCCATTTGGTGTAAGTGGAAAACTATCTAATCTTTGATAAACTGATGGAACCATATAATTTGGTAATTCTTTTAAAAGCTTTGATGAAATTGTATTTATATCTATATTATCTTTTGATATATAATAGCAAATTAAATATTTATTTTCCTTATCTGATACAACTACAGCATTTGATATTGCAGGAATTTCAATTATTCTGTTTTCTATTTCCTCTAATTCTATTCTGTATCCACGAATTTTAACTTGAAAATCTGTTCTTCCTATCAAACTTATTTCACCATTTTTATTAAAATAAGCTAAATCTCCAGTATTATAAATTAAATCATTTTTATCAAAAGGAGAATTAACAAATTTTTCTTGCGTTAAATCTTGTCTATTAATATATCCTTTTGATACACCATCACCACCAATATATAACTGGCCTGGAATATATGGTGGTAGTATCTTTTTATTTGTATCCAAAATATAACATTTAGTATTTGCTATAGGTTTACCAATTGTAATATTGTCTTTTGAAGTAATTTTTTTAACTGTTGACCATATTGCCGTTTCTGTAGGCCCATACATATTAAATACATTAGCTTTTGTAATAGAAAATAATTTTTCTATTAAAGACTGTGGAAGAGATTCTCCACCAATCATTATATCAGACATTTTCTTTATAAACTCATTATTTTCAATATCTTCTAGTAAGCCTGTAAATCTTGATGGCGTTGTTTGAATCATATTAACATTGTTTTCTATGCATAATTTATTTAATTTTTCACTATTGTTTTGTTCAATTTCATTCGCAATAACTAACATCATTCCTGATGTTAAAGCTCCCCAAAATTCAAGTCCAAATATATCAAATGATATTGTCGTAACAGATACCATAACTTTTGAGGAATCGAAATCTATTAAATTTTTAATTCCTAACAAAAAGTTTGTAATATTTTGGTGTTTTAACATTACTCCCTTTGGCTTACCAGTAGAGCCTGAAGTATAAATCAAATATATTAAATCATCTGGTTTTATTTTTACATTAATCTTATTATTAGGAAATTCATAAATTTCACTTTCTAAATCAATTTCAATTTTTTCAATATCACAATTAAAATTATAACTCTTAGAGTTTGTTAATAATAATTTAGCTTTACTATCTTCTAACATATATTTTATTCTATCTTTTGGATAACTAGGATCTATTGGAAGATATACTCCTCCAATTTTTAAAATTGCTAAAATTCCAATAGCAAGTTCTATAGATCTGTTAATCATTATTCCTATAATATCTTGGTATTTTGCTCCTCTTGAAATCAAATAATTTGCTAATATATTAGATTTTTCATCTAAGTCTTTATAAGTTATTTTTTTATTATTACTAACTACTGCAATTTTGTCAGGATTTTTGACTACTTGGTTTCTAAAGCTTTCTATTACAGTCTTATTTTTATCATATTTAATATTTGTATCATTAAAATTATTTAAAATTATTTCCTTTTCGCTAGATGTAATAATTTCAATATTTTTAAATAATATGTTTGGGTTTTCTATAACCTGATCAATTATCTCCATGATTCTAGAATGCATATTTTTTATATAATTAATTGAATATTTTGATTTTTTGAAATCATATGCAATATTTAAACTACCCTTTTCATCTAAATCAAAAAATTGTACTGTTAAATCATCTGTTGCACAACCATTAAAAGCCCATCTTGTAGTATAATTATATTCGGTTTCATTGTTTGCCTTAGTTAATTGATATGAAAATACTATATTATATAAATTTGGTATTGACGCATCTTTTGCGCGAAGCTCTTCAAGCATTAAAGTATATGGATATTTTTGATGTCTTAAAATAGATACAGTATTTTCTGATATAGCTGTTACAGTTGATAAAAAAGTATCTTCTGAATTTATATTAATACACATTGGAACCACATTTACAAACATACCAGTCATATTTTTTTCTCTAAAGTTCGTTCTGTTTAAAATAGGTGTACCAATAGTAAAATTATTTAAATTTATTATTTTTGAAATATATATTGAATAAATTGCAATAAGAAAATTAAAATTAGATACTTTATTTTGAGTACAAAAATCAGATATTAATTTCATTTTAGATTTATTAATTGAAAATATTAATCTTTCCCCTACAGAAGAAAGTTCACTATTTACTTCTGATATATCACAAGGTAAAGTTGCAGAAGTAGGAACAACCTTAAGCTGATTGTCCCAA
Organism: uncultured Clostridia bacterium; assembly: GCA_947632185.1. Lineage (GTDB taxonomy): Bacteria > Bacillota > Clostridia > TANB77 > CAG-508 > Scatovivens. The sequence goes on along the minus strand of CANROH010000037.1, from coordinate 3,829 downwards.
TACTCCTTATCTTTTTTAAATTTTTCGCTTTGGAAATAGTCATTTTCACTATTTACATAATTTACATAAGATAACTCTACATCAGGTTCTTCTATATTATTCATTAAATTTGAATATGATTTCATTATTTTTCTACATACTAAACCCAATCCCCAAGCATCACTAATTAGATGGTGAATATTTATAACAAATCCACCAGAATTATCTTGATATCTAAATAATTTTAATTCAAATAAATTTGAATTAAATACCTGAAAAGATTTTTTTATTAAAGCATTTTCTATCTCTTCAATTTTTTCTTCTTGATCTATATCAATAATTTCAAAATCTCGTTTCTCAAATTTTGCTACATATTGCTTAATTCCGCCTTTATCTTGAGTAAATCTTAAACGTAAAGCATCATTATCTTTTATAACAATGTTTACAGCTTTTTTTAGAGTTTCAAAATCCAAAGAATCTCTTATTAAAGCAGAACCACAAATATTATTAACAGAAGTATTTTTATAAAATTGCTCTGTTAACATTATAGATTTTTGCGCATATGTTAGATCATATAATTTTTCCATATTTCACATCCCAATTTTATTATTATAGCCATTATATTATAAAATAATTAAAAATCAATACTTGTAAAATAATTGTATCAATTCTGTAATATTTTGCATTGCACATAAAACTTTTATGAATTTATCTCTTTTTATTTTTAGTTAAAACATTTATCAAAATTATTGTTATTATTAAAAATAATATTAATCCTATTATATAAGCATCTGAAATATTATTTGTATTTTTCTTTTCAACATTAAGACTTCTTGTTTTTTCAGCAGTATAATCTGCTCCTGAAATTATTTGTGGATTTGCGTTATATATTTGATTTAAACTTTCTTCATTTTTCTTTTGCATATTTTCATAATTTCTTTCCTCATCAATATTTCTTCTATGAACATTTATATTATAATCTTTTCTTGCACTTTCATTTTCAGATATAACTGTAACTTTTATTAAATTATCACCTTCTTTTAATTGTCCTAACCCTGTAATTTGAATTTTTGCTTTTTCATTTTCTGGAATCGCTAGCATTTGAATATTAGTTTTATTATTTGATACTTCAACAGTATAATTTGTTATATTATTATCAAAAGGTGGATTTAACAATTCATTTTCAATAGCGAGATTTTCTAGATTAGTATTAAATTTAGAATTATATTCAATATCTAAATCACCCATATTAATTTTTTGCATATTTTTTTCTCCTGAATAAATATATTTATTTATATCTATTAATTCTATTTCTAGAATATGTCTCATAATAATTAATAAATCTATAGATGTTGGTTCTTTTTCATTTGGCAACAATTTAACTGCTGTTTGATAAACATTTTCCATCTGTTGTATTTCTAATATATGCCTTTGTAATACTAATAAATCTATACTATTTATTCTTCCATCTCCACTTGCATCACCATATATGATAAATGTATATTCTGCAAAAACTTTTCCATCTTTCTTAAGTCTTACTTTACTTCCAGTTCCAATCAAGTCAGTATCATTTAAAATTTCATTTTTGTTATTTACAATATCAAAATCAAAATCTGTTATAATTTTTGATTTAACATCTTTTACACTATTTGTATTATAATCTACTCCCATAATTTGATTATTATTTTCAATTAAAGGATGCTTAAATTCTATTTTTACATTCTCAATTTTCTCAGAAAGATATTTGCTATAAACATATCCAACAATATTATTATCAAAAATTACTTTGTCCCATTTTTCATCTGTTTCTTGAATACCTTTTCCTGTTCTTTTCATACTATACGGACTAGATAAAGTAGTAATAATATCATAAGATGTGCTTGGACCAGTTCTTATATTAACATTTTCTCCATTTATATACATATCTGTATTATCAGATATAAAATTATTCTCATTAATATCGGGATTCTGAGTAGGAATATAAGGCATATTTTCATATACAGGAATAATAAAAGTCATTGCACTATCTAATAGTCCACTATTTTTATATCCATTATAAATTGACTTAGATTCACTATATGGTGCAAGAACATTTGTCATATATTGATGCCAAAATAATCCATTTCCGTCTTCATCATTAACATCAAATTTTTGCAAATAAATTGTATCTTGTCCAATATTTATATAACTATTACCAATAAAAATTGCTCCACCAGTTATTGCTCTTTCTTTGGTATCCCATGGAATAAGATATTTATTTTTTATATCTTGACTTGCACCTTTTCCGTCTTTAGCATATTGAAGTCCATTTTTTATTGCCCCCAAATCAGTAGTAGAACTAGTTGCTCCTATATTATAAAAATTATATATTCCCTCAAATCCCTTCACACTTCCACTAATTGAACTATGTGTTAAAAAAGGACCAACTTCTTGTTTAATTCTAGATGCCAAATGATATGCACTAACATGTGAATTTTGACCTGCATTTAATATTAAATCAGAATATTTTTTATCTGTAGAAATTAAATTTTGATTATAATCTAAATAAGAAACTAATGTATTATAAAATTCAGTTCCATATAAAATTTTCTCTATTCCTTCTATAGTATTTGTTCGTGAATTGTAAGACAACTCTTCAAACTGAAAAATTCTTGCTTCAATTAAAAAATTTCTTGGATCAACGCAAAATTCCACTGCTTTTTTTGAACTATCAACCCATCCTTTATCTACTTCAACATTGTATTCACTAGGATTTGTATTTTTCCAACTATCAGAATAGTTTTTAGATATTAAGTTTTTTCCAAAAAGATTTTCTTGATTTATAACATAATTCCAATCTAAATTTGTGTATAATGCAATAAAATTCCAATTTTGATGTTTTTGCTTTAATATATTTAAATATGATTGATAACTACTAGGAAATTTGTCTATTCCACTTGCTTTAGAAGATGCATTTACTTTAAAGCACAAAAATAAATATGATAATATAATACATAGTATTATATTAAATAAAATACATTTACATCTTTTCATATATAAATTTTATTAAACAGCTCTTGCCTTTATAATAATTCTTTGAGTAGAATCATTAGTACAAGTTATAAGCGTTATTTCCCTTTCTCCATTTGTTTCTTGAGACAAACAAGTTACGTTTTGTGGCATAACTTTATATATATTATAAATTTGATATTCAACCTTTTCATTTTTTAAATCTGTAACCTGTATCTTATCTCCAATCTCTAATTCTCTTAAATTATGAAACATATTTATATTCTTAAAATTATGTCCAGCTATACAGCAATTTCCAACTTCATTTGGATTGACTCCCCAGAATTTAGTAACAGATATTTTTAAAGCCTTTTCTGAATAATTTTTTAAAATATATGTTACTAATTTTATTTTAGATATTTCAAGCTTTCCGCACACATCATATCCCTTGTAAGTTGCAGGAATTTTTCCATCGTTATTGCTAATATTTATATTTTGAATTTCTTCTGATTTTGCATTTTCTGATATTTCATCATCTTGTGATATTGCTTCATCAATTTTATTTTCTTCTTCTACATTTTCATTTGATTTCTCTGTTAATGAATTTTGTACATTTATTATGTTTAAGTTTAATTTTTTGGCTGTATATTCTCCCGCATCATCTATATACATTTCTTTAAGGATTTCAATTTCAGTCCAAATTATAATTCCCGCAATTATAAATAATAATATTATATTTATAAAATATCTATTTTTCCTTCTCCTTTCTTTCCTTCTCATAATAACTCCTCGTATAATGAACATATAGTTCATTATATATTTTTTTATTTTAAATTTTTTTATATAATGTCTTATATAGACT
>CANROH010000036.1 GCA_947632185.1 uncultured Clostridia bacterium | reverse complement strand
ATTTGTTTTTAACTGAAGAAGGACACAAATTCATAGGAAAAGAAATTGCAAAAGAAATGGCAAAGGTATTAAATTGGTATGGAATAGAATTTAAAGGAGTAACTGCAAGTACAGAAAAAGTTAATGTATCATTTAAAGTACAATTAAAGAATACTGAAGATATAAAATATGAGAAAAGTATAATTAATACAGCAAAAGTTAATAAAAATGATACAAATAAATGTATAGTAACAGCAAAAAAAATATTAGAACAACACTTAAATACAATAAATATTTTAAAAACAGATGAGTTAGGAAATGGACTAGCTGGAGCTAATTTAGTATTAACAAATAGTGAAGGAAGCGAAGTTGATAATTGGCTAACAACAGATACAGCACATACAATAAATGATATACCAGATGGTACATATACTTTAAAAGAAATAAAAGCACCAGATGGTTATGATTTAGCAGAAAATATGCAAATATTAGTAGGCGATGGTATGCAAACAGATTTTCAAATGCAAGATAGATTATTAAGAGCAACAATTAGATTAACAAAAGTAGATGCTTGGAGAACTGAAAAATTATTAAGTGGTGCAGAGTTTCAATTAGTAAAGTTAAAAGATAAGGCTGGAGATTTGGTAGAAGATGAAAGTTTTGAACCAGTAACTTATACAACAGGTGATGATGGAGTTATTAATTTTACTAACTTGTTATATGGAACATATAGATTGTATGAAACAAAAGCACCAAGTGGATATAATTTACAAAGCAAGTATATTGATGTTGTAGTAAATAGTGATACTGTAAAGGATAAAGTAGTTGATATACAAGTAAAAAATATAGAACAATTGGTGTTACCTGAAACGGGTTCTGTTGGAGCTGGTTTATGTACTTTGATAGGAATGGTAATAATTAGTTTTACTTTAATTAAAATAAAATTAAGAAAGAAATAAAAAACTACAAAATAATTATTTTGAGAAAATAAAAAAGAAAGAAAGGGAAAAAAATGACCGTAAAGAATAAAATATTAATTTTATTAATTATAGCAATTTTATTTACAAGTGGAATATCTATGGCTGATAATAAAATTGACTATACTCAAACTAAAGGATCATTAACAATTATAAAAAAAGCAAAAGAAGCAGATAAGGATATTGAATCTGCAAAACCTTTAGCTGGTGTAACATTTAGAATTTACAAAGTAGATGATGATGCAACAGATATAACTGATACAGTTATATCTAAGTATACAGAAATAGAAGGCTGGGATTATAGTGATCCATCAAATAATAGTGGAAAAGATCAAGATGGTAGTCTTTATGCTACAGAAAAAATAACAGGAGTAGATGGAGAAGCTAAATTTGAAAATTTGCCTTTAGGAAGATATTTTGTTAAAGAAATGTCAGCACCTGCAAATGTAAAAGGAAAAATAGAACCATTTTTAATTGATATACCATATACAGAACAAAATGGTACAAGCTTGAATTATAATCCTGTGGTTACACCAAAAAATGTAATATCTTATGCAAAAGTTACTTTAACAAAAAAAGGTAATGATGATGATTTGTTAAAAGGAGTACAATTTGATTTAGAAAAAAATAAATCTGGTGACGTCTGGGAAAAAATTACAGATAAGGGAACTTTAGAAACTAATGCTAGTGGAGAAATTGTAATTGAAGGATTAGATTTAGGAAAATATAGATTGATTGAGACTAGTTTAGGGGAAGATTCATCAGTACAAGGCTATATTTTGGATAACAGCAAAGTTTATGATTTTGAAGTAACAGCAGTTGATGGTGAAATTAGTGTAGATCATGAAAAAATAGAAGTAGTTAATGAAAAGCCTACAATTGAAAAAGTTATTGAAGAAATAACAGTAAACGAATTAAGTGATCATGCAAAAACAGATCTTGAAAAGAAAAGTGCTAATATAGGAGATAAAATTAAATATAAAGTTACTATAAGTGTGCCAAAAGTAATTGATAAATTAGAAACCTTCAAGCTTACAGATGTATTGAATGAGAATTTAAAATTAGATTCTACCACAATTGAAGTTGTAGCTACGAAACGTGAAGAAGCTGGTATAACCGAAAAACTACAAGCAGATGAAGCTTACACATTAAATAGTTCAACTGAAACAAGTTATGAAATAGATTTTACTGATAAAAATAGTTTAGTAGATTATTCAAAAATAGATATTACATATTCTGCAGAAATAAAAGAAGGCGCAGAATTTGTGTCTGGAGGTTATGCAAATAATGCAACTTTAACATATTCGAATGTTGTAAAGAATAAATATGATAGCAGTACAAACGATAGTATAACTAATTCTGAAGCAAAGAAATCTATATCTATTGCTACTGGTGGATTTAAAATTTTGAAGAAGGCTAATTCTGAAAGTGGAGAAGGTTTAAAAGGTGCTGAATTTAAAATAGCTGATAGTTTAGATAATGCTAAACAAGGAATTTTTATTAAGAACTCAAAAGGCCAAGAAATAGTAATAACTTCAGAAGATGAAGGAAAAGGTGGATATTTAGGACTTTCATTTGGAGACTATTGGTTAGTTGAAACACAAGCTCCAAAAGTTGATGAATCAGGAGATAAATATTATAATCTATTGAAAGAACCTGTAGCAATAACAATTGATGAAAATTCTTATAATGATGAAAATGCTACAAAAATTGTAAATAAAAAGGGAACAATATTACCAGAAACTGGTGGAGTAGGAACATTAATATTTACAGTATCAGGTATAGCATTAATAGCTATAGGAGTAATAATTTATAAGAAAAATAAAAAAGATGAAGAATAAAAGATTTGATATATTATTTATTTTTATTGGAATAATTTTAATTGTATATCCAATATTATCTAATTTTATCGGTAGATATACACATACTGTTGCTATTTCTAAATATACAAAACAAACTAATGATTTAACTGATAATCAAAAACAAGAAGAATTAGAAAAAGCAAGAGAATATAATGATGACTTGGTTAATAATAATGAAAAAGTAACATATAATAGTTATCTAAATGTTCTTAATATTGGAGAAGTAATTGCTTATATTAGTATTCCTAAAATAAATGTTTATTTACCAATATATCATGGAGTATCGGAAAAGGTTTTGCAATCAGGAATCGGACATATAGAAAAAAGCTCATTGCCAGTTGGAGGAAAAGGAACTCATTGTATACTTACAGGTCATACTGGACTTACTAGGGCCAAAATGTTTGATGATATAAAAAAATTGAAATTGGGTGATAAGTTTTATATTCATGTTTTAGATGAAGTATTAGCTTATAAAGTTGATAATATAAAAGTAGTATTACCGAATGAAGTTGAATCTTTAAAAATAGATAAAGATAATGATTACATAACTTTAGTAACCTGTACTCCATATATGATTAATACTCATAGATTGCTTGTTAGAGGTACAAGAACAGAATTAGAATCTACTGATGAGAATATTACTAATGAAAATAATATACAAAAAGAAAAACAACAATTACAATTATATATAATTATAATTGTAATTGGCATAATTATTATATTACTTATTATGTTAATATTGTTAATCGTTATAAAAAGAAAACCAAAGTATAAAGGAAAACATAGATAAATGAAAGAAAAAGTAAAGTCGATTAAAAAAAAGTTGTCTATAATATTTATTATAACTGGAATAATATTATTGTTTTTCCCAATTTCAATTAATTATATAACAAACTTGCAAATGAATTACAAAATTAATAATTTTTTTGAGACAGGACAAAATTTAAATACTGATGAAGATAGTAATTTGGAAAAAATATATAATTTGCTAAAAGAGCAAAATCAACTATTAAGAGATGGAAAACAACAAAAGTTTTCAGAATCATTTGAACAAGAAAGTTTTAATTTAACCCAATTTGGATTTGAAGAAAACATTATAGGGAGTATTTATATAAAAAAATTGAATATAAAATTACCAATTTATCTTGGAACTACAAAGGAAAATTTATTGAAAGGAGCTACACATTTAATTAATACATCATTTCCTTTGGGAGAAGAGGATTCTAATGTTGTTATTGCCGCACATAGAGGTCTTATAAGAAATCAAATGTTTAGGCATATTGATAAATTAAGAGAAGGAGATGAAATAATAATTACTACACTTTGGGATGAATTAAGATATAAAGTTTATGAAAGTCAAATTATTAGTCCAGCTGATTTTGAAAAACTAAAAATACAAGAAGGCAAGGATTTAGTAACTTTAATAACTTGTCATCCTTATAGAATTAATTATCAAAGATATGTAGTTTATTGTGAAAGAGAAAATTAAAAACATGATATATAAATTTCACTCTTTCACAATAAACTTTTTAAATCTATTTTATTAGATATTCTATTGGATGACCTGATAAATAAGTAAAGCATATATTTGCTAAAGCACTTAAATTAAAGAATAACATAAATACAAATATATATCTTTCACTTATTTTCTTTTTTACTGTTAAATAATCATTATCAAATATAATTGATGTTAATAATAAAACAGGTAAAAAGTATCTTCCTTGTACTCCTTCTATTATTTGTTTAGAAACTATATTCCATTGAATATATATGCTAGAATAAATTAAAGCAATAATTGATACAAAAATAATACTAGTTATTATTCTTGTTTTTATATCAATATGTATTTTGTTATTCTCTTCTTCTTTATCTTTAACAAAAAATAAAAATGCAAATAGTATAATTGAAGGAAAAACATATAATACAGAAGCTTGAGCATTATAGTGACCTAATCCTTCACCATTTAGAGAAACAACAAAATTGTGAAAATATACTACATTTGTTCTAAATATAATTAGCATATATGTAATAGGATGTTTTAAAACATATTTTATTTGTTCTGCTGAATTTACACCTGGATTAAATTCTATTAAAAATCTTGAACAGTAAATTAACCAAATTAGATTTAACAATATTGCAATAATAATAGTTGTAACAATAATGTAATTTCTGTTTTTAGATGATTTAAATTTTTCCTTTGGTAGTAAAAATAATAAAAGAGCTAATGGTACATAAACAATTTTAATAAGAGCAATAAGTGTTGTTAAAACAAATAATAATATAAGTTCTTTTTTTGAATATTCTTTTATATTTCCGTATTTTAAATATAGTACATAAGATATATATAATATACACATTGAAATTGTTATTGCATCAGCAGAAAGTGATGCAAATTCATTTAAAGTTATTGGCAATAATCCTAAAAATACAACAATAATTTTTTTAAAAGGTATTAATTTAATAGCAAAATAAACTAGTATTATTGAAAAAATCATATTTACTATTCTTCCAGCATAAAACTGTAAAACAACATTATTAGTTAATAGTTTCATAAGACATATTCCTATTGCTTGTGGTGCATGACAAATTGGAGAATATAATGCCATAGTGTTATATTCAACTTCAACAGGCTCTCCAGTTTCTTCATGAATATGTTCAATAGCTTCTTTATATGAATTAGTACTTTTATTTACTATTACTGGAATTTTTGAATCTACTATTTCAGTGGCTTTTCCATTTTCATCTGCATGTGAAAATATATTACCTTGTGAAATTGCTAATGCTTTTCTAGCATGATATACTTCATCTGGGACTCTTCCTAATGGATTTACTAGGCAATACAAAATTCCTATAGGAATAGCCACTATTATATATAATGTTTCTAGTTTTATTTTTTTATGAGTTTTTTCCCTAAAAATAAAATAGTATATAATGCCAAACAAAATTAGAATACCCCATGAAATAGTTCCATATAATGTTTTGAATGGCAATTGTAGTGAGAATTCTGTGTATTCATAGGTGGTGGTACTTATTAATAAATTTATAATCAATAATGAGAAAAATAAGATTGTATAAATTTTATTATTTTTAAAAAATTCTTTTATTTTATTTTTCATTTTTTTCCTCCAAACCAATACAACTTATCGAATTAAGTATTTTTGGTAAAACAATATTTAATGGCATCATTAAAACCAAAATATAAACATATCTTAGAGCTTGTCCCATAGGTGTACTTGCCATAATTGTTAGCCATAATAAAAATGGTGGTAAATATCCCAATAAACTTATTTTCTTATTAATTCTAAATGAAACTAATGCTGAGAAGACGGTAATCCAAAAGAAAAAACCACCACTAAAATAAGAATATTTTAAAATATTATCTTTAAATGAAATATTGCCATTTGTAAGTTCTGAAATGAGGTCAACGTTATGTAATTTATGTAATAAAATATTTGGTAATGTTGCTTGAACATAAGCTTCTTCTCCAACAACATTTAATGTCCAAAATCCAGACGTTTGTAGTAGATATGCTTTGAAATATTCTCCAGGATTTTGAATAAATAGTTGGAAGTATAAGTTAATATATTCTAACCAGTGACTTCTTAAGTAATCTTCATTAAAATCATGATCAGCTATTAATTTATCTGAAATTAATGCATAATAATCTTCTTTTATATTTTCTATTGGTATAACTTTTTCAATTAATTTTTTTTGTTCATCAGTTATATTTCCATCTGTTGAAACAACTCGTGCTATTTGTTGAGATGGTATAGCCAATATAAAGTGAGATCCTTCAAAATGTTGTGTCATAAAGCAAGATAATAATATGTTTTGTATTAAAGTTGAAAATACAATAGTTAGCATAAAGAACAAAACAAATTTTCCAACATTTTTTATTTCTTTATTAAAAATATTCTTAATAAAAGCTAATAATAATATCAGTACACTCAAAAAAGGAATAATCATTCCATTATTTCTTAGCATCATAGTTAAAGCTGAGAAAATACAAATCCTTAGTATTGTTATTTTATTAATAGATTTATAATTAAATTCAATTAATAAATCGATATATGCTAATGTAAACATGAAAAGAGCAAGAGAAAAATATGTATCTTTCCATACTGATATGCTATATAACGGATATAGTTTAAAAAACATAAGTAAAAGTACTATACCACTGACAATTACTGAATTAACACGTTTTTTTAATAACCAATATATAAAATAGGTTAATGCTGATACCATAACTAACATTTGTATAAATGTGTAAATGCCAAAACCAATATTTTGATTATCATTAAAGTGTTTAATAAAGTTTAAAGATAATGTAAATAAAACTGGATGTTGATTAGTAAAATTGCATTCATTTACATTCATTTGAAAGCATGTATATGTATCAACAAAAACTCCTCCAGGGAATAAAGACAAGTAATAAATAATATAAACCAAAAATAATAATAAAAATGTAACAATAACAAATTTTTTAATATTTATATTTTTTTTCATGGTTTTAAATACATCTAAATTATTTTTGTAATGTAAACCCAAAGAATTAAGCAAAAAATAAATAATTGGTATTATAGGTAATAAAATTAATAATTCACTTAAAAAAATTTTATCTATGTAGTTATTATCATACACAAATCCCATAAATTTAATTTTGCTCATTAAAAAAAGTGCTATTGAAAAAATAATTGATATTAATAATGTACTAAACGAAAATTTATGAAAATTTTCTTTAAAAAAATTAGATAGTTTTGTTTTCAAAATAATTTATAAAACTCCTTTCAATATTTTAATTTGTAAATCAAAAATATAATAACATATTTTCAGTATTTGTAAAAGTTTTTTTATTTATTTGTAGTAAATAATAATGAATAAATTTTTCTTTTTTAAAAAATACTATTTATAATAAATAAAAAAGGAGAATATTATGGAAAAGAAAAATAAAAAAATACCTAATACAACAAAATACGGCGAACAAGTATGTACAGAATTTGAATGGTTACCTTTAGATAAGCAAAAAGAAAATGCAAAAAAGTTTGAAAATATGACAAAAAATAAAAAGGATAAACATTAATAATTTATAAATTTAATTAAATATTATTTAAAGAGGACCTTGAGGAGATATAAAAAATATTTCCTCAATTTTGTTGTTAAAATATAAAAGTAATGATAAAATACTTTAAAATATTTCTTATAAAGGAGAAGCATATGGAAAGTTTCTTAAAACGGAATACAAAGTATTATGGCAATTGAAGAATTTGAAATGTTTGTAAAATTAGTTTTAATTGTTATTTTAGCAGGTATAGTAGGATATGAAAGAGAGTTTTGGAAGAAACCTGCTGGATTTAGAACTTATGTGTTAGTTGGAATAAGTGCTGTTTTAGTAATGATTTGCGGTAATAAATTATATGAAAAAATGGGTACAGATCCTTCTAGAATACCAGCACAATTATTATCTGGAATAGGTTTTTTAGGTGCAGGAACAATATTAAGAGATGGACTAAATGTTAAAGGATTAACAACTGCTGCAGGTTTACTTGCAATTACATGTATAGGATTAATTGTTGGAGCTGGATACTATATACCAGCAATAATTGCTACATTTGTAGTATATTGCGTTTTATCATATTCTCATTTTATTTCAAATAAATTAGAACGCTATTCCTATCACTATTTCAAAATAATAACACAAAAACCAAAAGAAATATTTGAATCAGATATAAGAAAAATTTTTGATGAAGAAAAAATAGAAATTGTAAAAATAGAAGTAGTAGATGATAAAGAAACAGATGATTACATGAAAATAGAAATTAGATGTAAAGACAATTTAGATATAAATAAACTTATTTCTAAAATGATAATATTAGATACAGTTAAAGAAGTTATAGAATTAAAACAGATTGATTAGAGAAGGAAGAAAAGTATGGAAAAAATAAAAGATATAGCAGGTTATTGTTTGAATTGTAAAAGTAGTCCATGTAGTGCCAAAGGTTGTCCAATTCATACACAAATACCAGAATTTATAACAGAAACTAAAAACGGAAATTATAAAAAAGCTTATGATATGTTACAAGAAAATAATATATGTTCGTATATTTGTAGTTTAGTATGCCCACAAGAAGAGCAATGTGAAGGAAGTTGTATAAGAGGATTAAAATCTTCTCCTACTCATATTGGCATGTTAGAAAAGTTTGTGAATGAATGGGCAATAAAAAATAATTATGAATATAATATAAAAAAGAAAAGAGCAAATGGAAAAAAAGTTGCTGTAATAGGTTCAGGCCCTGCAGGACTTGCATGTACCCTAGAATTATTAAAAGAAGGCTTTTTAGTCGATATTTATGAGAAAGATGAAATTCCAGGTGGAATTTTAATATATGGAATACCAGATTTTAGATTATCAAAAGATATTGTGGAAAAAGTTATTAATATATTGAAAAAATTAGGTGCAAATTTTATAACAAATAAAGAATTAGGAAAAGATTTTAATTTAAATGAACTTACTAAAAAATATGATTCTATATTTTTAGGAATAGGAGCAACAAAGTCTTCTAAATATGATTTATCTGATAAAAAATTAGAAAATGTTTATGAATCAGATGTATTTTTAAGAGCATACAGTCAAAATAATTTTATTAAAAATTTAGGAACTGTAGTTGTTATTGGCGGAGGAAATGTTGCTATGGATTCTGCAAGAGTTGCTGTTAAAATGGGAGCTAGTAAAGTTAAAATTCTTTATCGTAGAGACAGAAGTCATATGCCAGCAAGAGAAGTTGAATTAGATGATGCTATAAAAGATGGTGTTGAATTTAAAGAATTGACAAGAGTTGTTTCTGCAAATGATAAAGATGGAAAAATACTTAGCGTTAATTGTGTTAAAACAGAAATAGTTGATGGAAAAGCTGTTGATGTAAAAAACTGTGAAGAATTTAAAGAAGAGGCAAATACAGTAGTTTTTGCAATAGGTTTAAAACCAGATGCAAAATTAATAGAATCTCAGGGTATAAAATTAAATGATTGGGGATATATAAAAATTGATGAAAATGGAAAAACAAATTTAGATAACGTTTATGCTGGTGGAGATAATACAGAAAATAAGGCAACAGTTTGTATGGCATTAGCTGCTGGGAAAAAAGCTGCTTCAGGAATTATAAATAGTTTTAAATAATTAAAATTTAATACAAAATTAGCATAAATACACATTTTTTGTATTGACAAAATTATGTAAATAATGATATTATATAAGTACTTATTAGATTAAAAATATAAAAACATTGATAAGGACAAGATAAATAAAAATAAAACCTAAAGAGAGCTAGTAGAAAGGTGAGATACTAGTAGGAAAATAGTTTATTTATTATCACCTTGGAGTTAATTATTTGAAAGTAAATATTATTTATTATTAAAATAATTCGCATTGCCTTGCGTTAAAAGGAAAAGAGATGATTAATATTAATAAAATATTAATTAATTTAGGTGGTACCACGTAATATCCATTTCGTCCTAATTTTGGAAGAAATGGATTTTTTGTTTTTATTATTTTATTATATGGTAATTTAAAAAATTAAAATAAAGGAGAAAAACTATGAGTGAAGAAGAGAAAAAAGACTATGGAAAAACATTAAATTTACCAAAAACAGATTTTCCAATGAGAGCTAATTTACCAGAAAATGAACCTAAGATACAAGAAAAAGTATTTGATAAAGGTTTGTATGAAAAAATGTTAAAGAAAAATGAAGGAAAAACACCTTTTGTTTTACATGATGGTCCTCCATATGCAAATGGTGAAATTCATATAGGTCATGCTTTAAATAAGGTATTAAAAGATACTATTGTAAGATATAAAAATTTACAGGGATTTTATACACCTTTTATACCAGGATATGACACACATGGTATGCCAACAGAAAAAAAGGCAATTGAAAAATTAGGTTTAAACAGAGATGAAATTGAAGTAAATAAATTTAGAGATACATGTAAAGAATTTACAATGACATATAAAGATAAACAAACAGAAGGTTTTAAGCGTTTGGGAGTTTTAGCAGATTGGGAAAATCCATATATTACTTATCAGCCACAAATGGAAGCTAGACAAATCGGAGTATTCGCTGAAATGTATAAAAAAGGTTATATATATAAAGGACTAAAACCTGTTTATTGGTGTACAGACTGTGAAACAGCATTAGCTGAAGCAGAAATTGAATACAAAGATATAAATTCAAATACTGCATATGTAAAATTTCCTGTAAAAGATTCTAAAGGTTTATTTGATAGCAAGAATGCATATGTTGTAATATGGACAACAACTCCTTGGACTTTACCAGGAAATACAATGATAGCAGTTGGACCAGATTTTAAATATGCAGTTGTAGAAATAGATGGAGAAAAATTAATATTTGCTAAAGAATTAGTAGAATCAGTTATGAAACTTGCTGGAAAAGAAAATTATAAAATACTTCAAGAAATAGAAGGTAAAAATTTAGAAGGAGTTGTTTGCAAACACCCATTTTTAGATAGAGATTCAATAGTTGTAACAGGAAGCGAAGATACAGTAAATGTAGAACTTGGAACTGGTTCAGGTTGTGTTCACATTGCACCTGGCTATGGTAAAGAAGACTATTTATTAGGACTAAAAAAGAAAAGTGATATAGTAGTTTTAGTTGATAGCAAAGGGGTTCAAAGAGGCGAAGGCGCAGGACCATTTAAAGATATGTTTTATGCAAAATCTGATAAAGAAATAATAAAATGGTTAGATGAGCATGGATTACTTTTAGCAAGTCAGGTTGTAGAACACTCATATCCACATTGCTGGAGATGCAAAAAACCAGTAATATTTAGAGCTACAAATCAATGGTTTGCTTCTGTTGATGGATTTAGAAAAGAAACATTAGATGCTATAAAAACAGTAAAATGGCATCCATCTTGGGGAGAAGAAAGAATTACAAAAATGGTTGAAGATAGAAATGATTGGTGTATTTCTCGTCAAAGAACATGGGGTGTACCAATACCAATATTCTATTGTAAAAATTGCGAAAAAGAATATGTAACTGAAGAAAGTTTGAAAAAGATACAAGAAATAGTTAGAGAAAATGGTACAAATGCATGGTTTGCTTTATCAGAAAAAGAATTAATGCCAGAAGATGCTAAATGTCCTTCATGCGGTGGAAAAGAATTTAAGAAAGAAACTGATATTATGGATGTTTGGTTTGATTCTGGTTCTACTCATGAATCAGTATTAGCAGAACGTGGATTGCCACCAGCAGATATGTATTTAGAGGGATCAGATCAGTATAGAGGATGGTTCCAATCTTCAATTTTAACTTCTGTTGCAATACATGGAAAAGCTCCTTATAAAGAGGTATTAACACATGGATATACTGTAGATGAGCAAGGAAGAAAAATGTCTAAATCTATAGGAAATGTTATAGCTCCTCAAGAAATTATAAAAGAGTCTGGCGCAGATGTACTAAGACTTTGGGTTTTGGCTTCTGATTATACATCTGATGTAAGTGTTTCTAAAAATATTATAAAACAAGTAACAGAGGTATACAGAAAAATAAGAAATACGGCAAGATATATATTAGGAAATATTTCAGATTTTGATGTTAATAATCCTGTAGCATACGAAGATCTACAAGAAATTGATAAATGGGCATTAACTAGATTAAATAGACTAATTGATTCTTGTACAAAGGCTTACGATACTTATGAATTTCATGAAGCATATCAAGCAATAAATCAATTTTGTGTTGTAGATATGAGTCAATTTTATTTAGATATAATAAAAGATAGATTATATACTACAAAAGCAAATAGTATAGAAAGAAGAGCAGCACAAACTACGATGTATGAAATATTATCTAGTTTAGTTAGAATTTTAGCACCTATGACTTGTTTCACGGCTGAAGAAATTTGGAGTTACATGCCTCATAAAAAGGGAGAAAATTCAGAAAGTGTTATGATGGAAAGCTATCCAAAAGTAAACGCTAAATATGAAAATAAGGAATTAAGTTTAAAATGGACAAAATTAATTAAATTAAAAGAAGAAGTTGCTAAAAAGCTAGAAATTGCTAGGGCAGATAAAGAAATTGGACTTTCATTAGAAGCTAAGGTTACTCTTTTTGCAGAAGGAGATGAATATAATTTCATTAAAGGAAAAGAAGAATTATTAAAAGAAATATTTATAGTATCAGATGTTATTATAAATGAAAATAGAAGAAATGAAGATAAAGAAGTTGCAATAGGAATAAAAATAGAAAGAGCCGATGGAGAAAAATGTGAAAGATGCTGGATGTATTCTACTACAGTTGGTGAAAGTGCAGAATATCCAACATTATGTGAGAGATGTAGGGATAATTTGATGTAAAAATGAAAAACTCAAATGTAATTTGCATTTGAGTTTTTGTATTATTTAGCAAAAAATTTTTACATGGCAATAAAACAGGACTTATATTTTAAAAATTACCATATCCTGTTTTATAATGCTAAATAAGAATATTTAATTAATCTAAATTATTGGCAATACGACTTATTACCAATTTTGGTGTAGGTTTTTTAGGATATTTAATCCCAAAATATTTTTCAACAACTTCATAGCTTTTTAATGTGTGCTTTTGAAACATGTAATTAATAGAGCGTGCTATAGACCATTTTACTCTATCAGGAGTAGAATTATTTAATTCTGCGACATGTGAATAGATATCTCTTTTTAATTTCTCAAAAGAATAATAACCTTTATATGTACTAGAATAAAGAATTGAATCAAAAAGGTAAATAGTTCCGCATAACTTAAAGTTAAAACCAAGATTTGACAGTTCTTTTCTTACTTTATCTTTTTTAGAAATAGAAATGTCTTGTCTAATAAATTTTGAAATATATTTCGACATTTCACTAAATTTCATATTATAATTTAGAATTAACATTGTTTTATTGTCTGTATAAATTTCACTAGATCTAGAGATTATAATTACTTTGGGAGTATAAAAATTTATATTATTTTCCAAAAATTCAATTATACTTGAAGTTGTACTAATAATAAAATCCGGTTCAGTCTTAAGTATTAACTCTTTAGATTCATTTAATTCATTAGCAATTCCTACAATTTTTATTTCTTCTAAATCACACAATATCTTATTTGCTATTTTTTTTGTTGTTGAAAGACTTTTACATAAAATTAATATTTTTAACATAAATTTACCCCTCTATATATAAAACAATTCAGAACAACAAAAAGTGACAAAATTCGACAAAAAATTAAAAAATTTTTAAAGTGATATGCAAAAACTTTGAAAATACAGTGTTTGCATATCACTTCTAAAAAGAAAAAAATATTAATTTTTAACTTTTAAATTTTAACTAGTTACATTCCTTGTTCGCCAGGCATAATATAATCAATTACACCATAGATTAATGCACCAATAATAGCTG
>CANROH010000035.1 GCA_947632185.1 uncultured Clostridia bacterium | reverse complement strand
AAAATTTGATAGGAAATATGGCCAATGACATGTGGATAGGAACATTTCATTCTATTTGTGTTAGAATATTAAGAAAACAAATTGATAGAATTGGATTTGATACATCATTTATTATTTTTGATACATCAGATCAAAGAACATTAATGAAAAAAATAATAAAAGATCAAAATCTAGATGATAAAATATATACAGATAAATCAGTACTTTATGAAATAAGTAATGCAAAAAATGAAATGCTAGGACCAGAAGAGTTTACAGCTCGCACAAAAGGAGACTTTAGAAAAGAAAAAATTGCCGAACTTTACACTATATATCAAAAAAGATTAAAAGAAAATAATGCTATAGATTTTGATGATATAATTAATTTTACAATTAAAATTTTAATGGATAATACAGATTTACTAGAATATTATTCAAATAAATTTAAATATGTTTTGGTAGATGAATATCAAGATACAAATAAGGCCCAATTTACGTTAGTAAGCTTACTTGCATCAAAATATGGAAATATTACTGTTGTTGGAGATAATGACCAACGGAATATATTCTTTTAGAGGTGCGGATATAACAAATATTTTAAATTTTGAAAAAGACTTTCCAGGGACAAGAATTGTAAAACTTGAACAAAATTATAGATGTACACAAAATATATTAAATGTTGCAAATGAAATAATAAAAAATAATGAAACTAAATATGAGAAAAAATTATGGACAGTTAATGATTCAGGTAGGCTTCCAAAAATATTTAGAGGTGATAATGAATATGATGAAGCAAATTATATAGTAAGTCAAATTAATAGTTTAAAAATGGAAGAATATTATAAATATTCTGATTTTGCAATATTATATAGAATGAATTCGCAATCTCGTAGTATAGAGGATATTTTAAGAAGGGAAGATATTCCTTATAAAATTGTTGGAGGGCTTAAATTCTATGAAAGAAAAGAAATAAAAGATATTATTGCTTATTTAAGGTTAATACAAAATACATCAGATAATTTAAGTCTAACAAGAATAATAAATGAACCTAAAAGAGGTATTGGAAAGACAAGTCTAGATAATATAGAAGAATTAAGTGAAAATAACGAAATTTCAATGTATGAAATAATAAAAGATGCAGATAAATATGGACTAACTAGAGTTTTTGCTAATACTAGAGAATTTATTAATACAATAGAAGAGTTAAGAGATAAAAAAAATAATATAAAAATTTCTGACTTAATTAAGGAAACATTAACTAAAACAGGTTACACAAAAGCGTTACAAGATGAAAAAACAGTAGAATCAGAAACTAGAATTGAAAACTTAAATGAATTTTTAACAGTTGCAATAGAATTTGAAGAAGAATCAGCAGATAATTCTTTGAGTGAATTTCTAGAAAGTATAACACTTAGTTCAGATATAGATGGAATGGAAGAAACTGATGATTCTGTTACATTGATGACATTACATAGTGCTAAAGGATTGGAATTTCCAGTTGTATTTCTAGTAGGAATGGAAGAGGGAATTTTTCCAGGCTACAAATCAATTGGTGAACAAAAAGAGTTGGAAGAAGAAAGAAGACTTTGTTATGTTGGAATAACAAGGGCAAAAGAAAATTTATTTTTTACTTGTAGTAGACAAAGAACAATATTTGGTTCTACAAGCTGTAATCAAGTATCAAGATTCATAAAAGAAATACCACAAAATATGTTAGATGGCTATGAAGAAATAGAAGATAAAAATAATAGATATGAAGATACAGATTATGAATGGACATATGGTGAAAGAAAACGCAATAATAATTATTCAGGATATCATGACAGTGTAGTTTCTGTATATAAAGATATAAATATTGCAGGTTCTAGAGAAATAAAATCAACATATCAATTTAGAAGTGCCGAAAGTTTTCTTAATAATTTAAATAAAAATAAGAATGAAGACATAGATTTATCTACATATAAAGCAGGAGTAAAAGTATATCATAAAAAATTCGGAGAAGGCATAATTAATTTTGTTGAAGCAGAAGGTGAGGATTTAAAAGTAGATATTAATTTTGAAAAAGTCGGACATAAAAGATTAATGGCAAAATTTGCAGGTTTAGAAATTATTAATTAATCATTAAAAGGTGGTATGATATGAAGTATGAAGAAGTTGTAACTGCATATGAAAACGAAAGCCTAGATACATCTAAAATAAAAGAAAAATTAGATATAGCTAAGACTTTAAAAAGTCGCCAAAAGTCAGAAGATCTTCCATTTATTAATAAAGCAGTTATTAGAAGTTTGACTGAAGAAGATTTATTTAAAAATGATGCAAATGAACAAAATATAGCAGAGTTTGAACGCCAATTGAATAATATATTAGACAATTGTTATACAATTATGATTTCAGTTATAACAGAAAATAATGCTTGGGAATTTATGCAATTATCTAAAGAAGATAATACTATTGAAAAATTCAAATTATTGAGTAAAGAAGAAAAAATTAAAGAGTTATATAGTATAGTAAAATCATATTCTAGTTTTTTAGAGTACCAAAACATATCAGATTATAGAGACTGTGTAAATAATATTTTAGGATCAGATCAATCTATTGAAAAAATAACTTTTTTTATTAATATGTATGATTCGATAAATAGTAAAAAAGCCAAAAACTTCTTTTATAGTTTTAAAAGCCAATTTTTAAAAGCTTTAATTAATTTTAAAAAAGAAAAACATAAAGAATTAGAAGAATATATATATGAAAAAGGAGACATAATTAAATCACAGTATAAAAAATATACAAAGCTTTTAAAAATAAGTAATGAAGAGTTGATTGATATAGCAGATTTATTAATATTAACAACTAATACATTAAATATTTCATTAGATGATGCTATAGAAATATATTCTGAATTTTCAAAATATCATGAAAATAATGTTGCTCTAGGAATTCTTTTTCGAACTATAGAAAAAATTGAAGAAAAAAGTATTCAACTTGACAGTGTAAAACAATCAATTGAAGAAGAGAAAAAAAGGCAATTAGAAATAGAAAATAAGAAAAGAGAAGAAGAAAGAAGAAAATTAGAGGAGAGAAAAAAATTAGAAGAAGAAAGAAAAAAATTAGAAGAGGAAGAAAAAAAGAGAAAACAAGAATTAGAAGCAATTAAACAGGGAATGATAGTAATAGAAGATGGGTCTACTCAAAAAATGAATGAAGAAATAGAAGAACTAAGAAAAGAAAATATCCCAAAAGAAAAAGTAATTTTAATAGTGTTGAATTGGTATGGCAAAGATACAAAAAACTTAGGTCAAAAAATTAAAAAAGAAAGGGAAACACTTTTTTTTGAAAAAATTAAAGAAATACAGCAAAAGACAGGCTGTCGAGTAAGTTTATTTATGATTACTGATGCAGGAAAAGAGATAGCTTTGAGAAGAATGAAAGAATTACAAAAAAAGTCAAAAGAAAATGGGTTGTCAAATGCAGTAGAAGGAGCTTTTGGTGGATATAGTTCTTTTAAAATAGATTCACAAGGTAATATTCAAGATTTAGCTATTATGTCAGAAAAAAATAAAGAAAAAATTATGGATATTATGGATTTTATCTTGGAAACTACTGAATCAAGAGAACTTATAGATGCAAGTGAAACAAATTATTTAAGATATATACTTGCGAAAAATGATAAAACTATTACTAGAGATTATTTAGATGATGTGATAAATGCTTTTTTTAAACAAAAAAAGATAGTTAAAATACAACCAATTGAATTTATTGGTTTTGTAGAAGCAAATGTTTCAGGAGTTGATATTTTATTGGATTCACAGCTGGAAGGAATAAAAGGTCAATTAATAGAATATTATAGAGCAAAGTATGATGTAAAAGCTGTGAAAAATATTAATATTTCAGAAGATGGAATAGATAAATTTATTGATCTAAAACAAATGCAAATACCGTTAGTTCCAGAGGAACCAGAAGATAAATAAAAAACACTTACTAATTATTTAGTAAGTGTTTTTTTGTAACGAATTTTATTAATGACTATCACGGCCGTCTGGTTCTTCTTTAGGAGAAGTATATATATCGTCTCTATAAAATGGTAAAATAGAAACGTTTGTAAAAGGTGATTGAGTATTATTATTTTCTAAATTAAAAGAAAATCCTAAACGTGATACAACAAGTAGATGAGAAAATTGATCAGCTAAAGTAAGTTGTGATTTTAATATATTTGGATTTTTTGTATCAGAAAGTAAGTCAGTATATAAAATAGTACCATCAAATTCTCCCCAAATATCTGTTTTAGGAAGTTGTTGTAAAATTTTGAATAAATCATCTTGACATTCTATTGCAACTTTTTTTGAGTAGTAATATGGAATATCCTTGGTATAAGGAGAAAAACCTTTTAATTCATCGTATTTTTCTGAATCCCATGGAGAAGGACGTTCATGTCCAACAAAACATTTTCTAACTATACTATTTGCGCGTATAGCAAATCTAGCATAAGATTTTTGATCTAACATAATATTATCTCCTTTTCAACATTATGTTAACATTATAACAAATATGAGCTACATTGTCAACAAAATGTAATGAAAATGTAAAATAAAAGTATTTGTAAATAGACGAAAATAAAAATATAATAAAATTGTAATGTTATATTTGGGAGATATAGAAAATGAGATTGGAAGAAAAAGTTGAAGAATTAACAAATTATATATTTTCTGATAACGAAGCTATAAAAAAAAGAGGGATAAATTCAATAAAAAAAGATAAAGAAGAAATAAATGAAATAATACTTAAAGAGATAAGATTATTAGATCCTACTATTCAATTTGCCGTTTTAAAAAATTTAGAGACAAGAATAAAAGGTAGCAGTCAATCTTTCAATTTAATTAATGGAATAAGCTTAGCGCAAATTAGAAAATTAACTGAGACTTCAATTAGCGATGTTCAAAAACATAATGTAATATCAAATGATGAAAGTACCAAAAATACAAAAATTGATGATAAAAAAAATACTATAGAAAAATTAGTTGAATCTAAAAAAGAAGAGATTTCAAAATATACAGAAGGATGGAGTGATGAACAAAAAACCAAAGTCGCAAAGGTATTGGCTCAAACAGAAAAGGACAATGAAGCGATTAGAGGAATGGATTCAAATGGAAAAATAACTGATGAAAATTTAATAAAATATTTTAATGGTGATAAAGAGAAAATAGAGAATTTTAAGAAAACTAGTAAAATATATCAAATTTTTAAAGATACAAAAGATCCTAAAGTAAAAAAAGATGCCTGTAAATTACTTTTTATTGAAATTAGAATGAAACAATTAAAAACATTACATGAAAAAGGAGTTAAAAAAGATGAATATGAGAAAGAATATAATCAATTAATAGATGAGTTAAAAAACTTTTCATCAGAAAATAACGAGTTAAGCGACTTATCTAAAAACGATTTTATCAAAATTAGATTTTTGCATATAGCAGAAGAAATCCTTGAAATTCAAAAGAATAATCCTGATTATCAGAATTCAAATGAATATTTAAAACTTATTGCAGAAAAAAAGCAATTACAAGATAGTTTAAGTGAGAAAAATTTAGAAATATCTCTAAGTACAGAAGAAGAGATTACTCAACATTTAAATAATAACGAAAAAACAGAGGTAAATGAATCAAAAGATTTGACTTCAGATAAAGTTCTTAATCCTAAAGTAGAAGAAGCACTTGATTTAATAAGTAAAGGCTCAAAAGAAGATTTTTTGAATAATTTTAAGAGCTTATTAAAAATAGGAGTCAGAAAACAAGATATTAATAAAGCAATTGAAATTTTTTCTAATTCATTATTTGCTTCTGAAAGCAATGAAGAATTGAAGTCAAGTGTTGATAAATCTATAAAAGAAGATAATTCATCTGCTGTTGTAAATGCTATTTTATCTCATATGGTGAAAAATGAGGAATGCATAAAAATTATTAATGATAACGAACTAAAAGGAGAATTAGTAATACAGTTAATTGAAATGCAAAATGAAATAGAAAAAATGAAAATAATAGAAAGTAGAAAAGAAGATAAGATTTCAGATTCTACAATAGAAGCAATTTTTGAACGCGATGGAGTCGATATGGATGTTTCAGCTATAGATGGAAAAGCATCACCAATAGTTGAAGATAGACAAGCAGATAACGAGGAACCTAATGTTTTATCAAGTGAAGATATAGCATCAGATACTACACAAGAAAGTACAGAAAGTGGAAATCAATATGGTAAAAAAGAAATGTTTATATTTGGAATCAATCAAGAAAATGCATCTATAACAACTATAGTAGATATGCAAAAATTATTAGCTCAGCTAGCTCAACAAAAAGATGGTAAAACTTTACAAGAACAAGAAGAAGTAGTAGTAAACTAGATATTGAATAAAAAATATAAGAAAAAGATTCAACTTTAAGTTGAATCTTTTTTCTTATTAAATATTTTAAATAATAAGTTTTTAAACATAATAAATGCTTTTTTATACCATGGGAAAGAATTATAATCTACTGGTAAATTTGCAGTATCTGAAGAATTTTCGTAAACATCTTCAGTTTCAGTAGATCTATCTGCTACTTTTGCAGTATTAAATAATTTTTCATAACTATATTTTTCTTTTAATTCTTTTGTTTTCCTTATTTCATTTTCTCTAAGTCTATTTTTTATTTGGCTTTTTTGTTCTTCTGATTCACACCAATAGTTTAAAGTTAATAAAACTAAAAGAGCAGTTGTTTTTTCAGAAATATTCTGTTCTTGTAATGATAAACTTGGATTAATATGTTTTTCATATGTAGAAAGCGCATATTTTTGAAATACAGACATAAGTTTTTTGGGAATTTTATTTACAGCAGATTCTTCTGTAAAACTTAATATCTCTAATAATTCTGCATATGCAAAGGCTTCCTCTTGAGTTACAGCAGTAGCCATTTTCTGTTTTCCTTTCTTAATATTTTCTTTTGCTATTTTCTATAATTCTTTATCATCGGTATTTTCTTTGTTTTTATTTATAGTTGTGCTATTTTTTGTTTTATCATTATCTTTACTTTTATCAAATTCTATACTTTCAATCTGTAATGGTGCTTTATCAGGTTCTGCTTGATCAATATCAATTTCTTCAATTTCTAAATCCTTCAAATCAGTATGAGATTCATTTTCAGTTTTTGAATTATTTATAATATTTTGAGCCATTACAGGATTTTGTTTTGATTTAGGAATAATTATTTGAGGTTTATCAAACTCTTCTACAAGTTCAACACTTTCTTCAATTTGTTCTTCTAAGTCGTCTTCTCTTATTATATGAGGAGAAAGAGTATTTTCAACAATAGATTCTTTACGAAGATTTAATAATTTTTGCATTGTTTCAAAAATATTAAATAGTTTTGTTCTAAATGAACCAAATCTAATCATCGAAGTAATACTAAAGTTTGAAGGTTGTATATGTTTAGGTTCACCAGAGGGCAAAGCTTTGTTTTTGAATGTACTAAATAATTTTGAAAAAAAACCTTGTTTTACTTCTAATTCGTAATTTTCAAGATGGTTAGGAGTATCCTTGAATTCTTCTGAGCCTTCTAATTTTTGGTCATTATTCATAAAATACATCCTCCTTATATAATATTACATTTTCATTGTATATTTAAAAAATAAAAAGGTCAATAATATTACATAAATTTAATCAAAATGACATATTTGAGCGGAAAAATAGCGAGAATTTTGTAGAAAAATGTCGAAAGCATTTTACATAATTTAAAAATAATTTTATATGAAATGCATGTATAAAATCAGGGATAAGAATGAAGAAAATTTGGCAAATATTTACCAAAATCTTATATGATTTAAATACAAAAGGATTTATTCCATTAGTGAATATGGAAAATATTTTATAGGGGTAATTATAAATCGACAGGTATATACTCTTTATTCATTATATAATATATTATATATGGTAAATGATCATTTTCTAAAAGTTTGTCGATTATTTTTTCTTTGCTTATAAAATAGTTAGAAGAAAGTACTCTTAATTGTTTTTTATTAAAAAAACAATTTAATAATATATTATCTTTTGCTTTAAAAATAATTCCTTTATCTTTTAAATATTTACATGTGTATAATTTGCAAGTTAAACATTTTGTGCTACATTTTTTGTTATTTAAATATTTACATAGATGTCTATCAGTAATATTACCAAGAGCAGTGTATTTAAAAGAATAACAACATCCCATTATGTCTTTTGTGGAAACTTTTTCTCTATTAGCTATACACTTATCGTTTTTAAAATCACAATAGTTATTTTGAGAAAAAGTCTCATCTAATTCGTCACAGATAGTATCATATATATATTCATATTGTTCTCTTTTTGAGTTGAATTGCAAAGCTATAATTGAATTTAAAATATAATTATAATATTTTGTATTAACACTATTGATATTATATAAAATAATATTATTTTTTTGGATTTTAATAAGAGAAATTAAAGATTTTATTATATTTTTAATGCTGTTATCATCATCACTATCATTAATTTTTATTGATACAATAATAGATGTGTTATAAGTAAGCTTTAGAATTTTTTTATTAATTTTTTTATAACAATATAGATGAGGAATATGTAAATCTACTTTATTGTTAGATAATACGAAAAAGTTACTTATTATGTTTGGAATTTTTAATTTCATTAAATCACTATTAAATTTAGAATCTATAAATATAAATGATACTTTTTTTGAAAAAGATAAATTATTAATGTGTGAAAACATATCATTATATGACATACTAACAATATTGTTTTTAGATTGTTCCATTATTTTTCTTACCTCTTAATTATTGAAAAAAGTATATCATAACAGGATTAATTTTACAATATATCAAAAAATACAAATATAAAACATTTGATATATAAATAAAAATGCTGTATAATAGAGTAGTTAAAATTGTGAGGAGGTTTAAAAAATGCTTTTATCAAATGGAGTAACATTAAGAAATTGTTATGGATTAATCGGTGCAAATGGTGCTGGCAAATCTACTTTTCTAAAAATATTATCAGGAGAAATAGAACCAAATAAAGGTGAAGTTATTTTAGATAAAGGAGAGAGATTATCAGTATTAAAACAAGATCACTATGCATTTGAGGGTTATACTGTTATTGATACTGTTATGATGGGAAATAGCGAACTTTATAAAATAATGAAAGAAAAAGATAGTATTTATAGTAAGCCAGATTTTTCTGAAGAAGATGGAATGAAGGCTGCTAAACTTGAAGAAAGATTTGCAGAACTTGATGGTTGGAATGCAGAATCTGATGCTGCTAAACTTTTAAATGACTTGGGAATAAATGTTGATTTACACTATAAATATATGAGTGAAATAGAAGCTAAAGATAAGGTAAAAGTACTTTTAGCACAAGCTTTATTTGGTAATCCAGATGTGCTTTTGTTAGATGAACCAACAAATGACTTAGATATTAAAACAATTAATTGGCTTCAAGACTTCCTTATAGATTTTGAAAACACTGTAATTGTTGTATCACATGATAGATACTTTTTAAATAAGGTTTGTACACATATTGCAGATGTAGATTTTGGAAAAATTAAAGTTTATCCAGGAAATTATGATTTTTGGTATGAATCTAGTCAGCTTGCTTTAAAACAAATGAAAGAAGCAAATAAGAAAAAAGAGGAGAGAATTAAGGAATTACAAGACTTTATTGCTAGATTTAGTGCAAATGCTTCAAAATCAAAACAAGCTACATCTAGAAAGAAATCATTAGAGAAAATAGAATTAGAAGAAATAAAACCTTCAAATAGAAAATATCCTTATATAGATTTTAAACCTGATAGAGAACAGGGAAAAGAAGTTTTAGAAGTTAAGAATATTTCTAAAACAATAAATGGAGAAAAAATATTAGACAATATTAGTTTTACAGTAAAAAGAGAAGATAAAATTGCCCTTCTTTCAGATAATGAAATTGCAAAAACTGTATTATTTCAAATATTAGCAGGAGAAATAGAACCAGATTCTGGAGAATTAGTATGGGGAACGACTATTAGTAAAGATTATTTTCCTAAAGATAATAATTATATGTTTGATTCAGATTTAAGTATTACAGATTGGCTTCGTCAATATTCAAAAGATCCAGATGAAACATATGTAAGAAGCTTTTTAGGAAGAATGCTATTTTCTGGTGAAGAAGCATTAAAGAAAGTAAATGTATTATCAGGAGGAGAAAAAGTAAGATGTGTTTTATCAAAAATAATGCTTTCAGGTGCTAACTTTTTAATTTTTGATGAACCAACAAACCATTTAGATATGGAAAGCATAACTGCTTTAAATGAGGGAATGCAGAAGTATAAAGGAATAATGATTTTTACATCACATGACCATCAATTAACACAAACTGTTGCAAATAAAATAATAGATATTTCTAATAATAAAGTAGTTGTTAGAGAATGCACTTATGACGAATATCTAGAAGAACAAAATAAATAATGTATGTAAAATATTAATAAATTTTATTTAATAGCGGGACCATTTGGCCCCGTATATTTTTAAAAAGACTTTATTTAAAACAAAATTATGTGTATAATAACAAAAAAGGGAGAGAAAAATGGCAAATAATAGTGTTTTAGATAGAATTAAGAATAATAGAGAAAAAAGAAATCAATATAGGGCTGTAACTAAAGAATTAAAAGAAGCAAGAAAACGTGAAAAAGAAGAAATAAAGAAAATAAAAAGAACTGATAAAGACCAAATAAAAGCTTTAAAAAAAGCCAAAAAATATGAAGAGTTATATGACAAATATGGTTCAGATATATTTTTAGAAAATGCTTCTGGAAAATATAAAAAACAAGATGCAGAAAAACTATTTAAAGAGGGAAGATATACAGACCTTTATGAAAAATATGGCGAAGCAATATATAAGAAATATATGTATAAAATAATGGCACAAGATGTATATAATGAAACAGGAAGTAAACCAAAAAGTGTGTTTAATAGAATAAAAAATGTAATAGCTCATAGAATTGCACCAGTTGCATTATCAACATTATTAATAGGACCACCAGTCCTTGGAACAGAAATGGGATTTTTTATTGAAAATCAAAGAAGAGGAAATGAAGTAGAATATGCAGAACGAATTGAAACATACAATAAAAATATAAATGAATATGCAGAGCAAATAAGAGGTATGAATTTAACAGATACACAAATATTCATGAAATTAATGGATGATATGTGGAAACAAATAGACGGATACAAACATCCAGATGAGCCTGATATTGCAGGGTATTATAGATTAACACTTCAAAATGAAAATATAGGGGTATGTAGACACTTTGCAGATGATATGACAGCAAAATTAAATGCTATTAATCCCGAATATAATGCTAGAAATATAGTAGTATTTATGAGTGATAATGAATATCATTTCGCTAATATTAAAAGAAATGTTATTGAATCAAATGAAACTGTTGCAGAAAATAATGAAAAAAAAGAAGATACAGAATTATCTAATAATGATTCACTAGCTAAAGTTGTTGGTAATCATATGGTTACTGCCGTTGATATTCCAGGACAAGATTTAACACTTATATTAGATCCAACAAATCCAGGAATTGGTGTATTTATAGATGGAAAAATACACATGTTTTCAACAGAAGATGGAAGAGGCTTAAATCCTAAATTAGTAGGACAATTTTTTCAGGGAATTAATGATTTTACAGATTTAGGATTAACAACATTAAAAAGTTTTAAACAAAATGATTTTAGTTTAGAAAAATTAGAACAAATATATGGAACAAAAGCTCAAAATGAAGCTCTTGCTTATTTAGCAAGTATAGAATCTCCAACACTTGCAAATGAAGATAGTTTTATTCCAAAAGCTACAGTAAATGAACAAGAAGCTATTTCAAAAATGAATGCAAATATTAATCAAAAAAGTGCAAATAGAGATTTTGAAAATTTAGATAAATAATAAAAACGTGAGGTGTAAATGAATAACATATTTAAAAAAATTGCAGAAGAGTTAAATATTAGAGAAGCTCAAGTTGAAGCTACAGTAAAACTTATAGATGAAGGAAATACAATTCCTTTCATTGCACGTTATAGAAAAGAAGTTACTGGAAATTTGAGTGATGAAATTTTAAGAGATTTAGGAGAGAGACTTGCATATTTAAGAAATTTAGAAGCTAGAAAAGAAGAAATTATAAGATTAATAGATGAACAAGGTAAGCTTACAGATGAATTAACAATAAAGATTGCAAGTACAATGGTTTTATCTGAACTAGAAGATATATATAGACCATTTAGACCAAAGAAAAGAACTAGAGCAACTATTGCTAAAGAAAAAGGATTAGAACCTTTAGCAAATATTATTTATTTACAACAAGAAAAACGAGATTTATATGAAGTTGCTAAAAAATATATAAATGAAGAAAAAGAAGTTAAAACAGAAGAAGATGCAATTTCTGGAGCATTAGATATAATTGCTGAAAATATAGCAGATGATGCGGATTATAGAAAAAAGATAAAATCATTTTGTTTTAGAGAAGCTGTAATTTCAAGCAAAGCTATAAAAGAAGAAGAAAAATCTCCTTATGAAATGTATTATGATTTTAGTGAAGGAATACTTAAAATACCAAGTCATAGAATTTTGGCTATAAATAGGGGAGAAAAAGAAGAATTTCTTAAAGTAAAAATAGAGAAACCAGATGATAAAATATTAGATTACTTAAAAAAACAAATAATAAAAGACTATAAAAGTCAATTTAATGAACCACTAACTTTAGCAATAGAGGATTCATATAAAAGGCTAATAGAGCCATCTATAGAAAGAGAATTAAGAAATGATTTAACAGAACGTTCTGAAGAAAAGGCAATAAAAGTATTTGGAAAAAATGCTAAACAATTGTTATTACAACCACCGATTAAAAATATGACTGTTATGGGATTTGATCCAGCATATAGAACTGGTTGTAAAATTGCAATTATTGATAAAACAGGAAAGTTATTAGATACTACTACTGTTTATCCAACTGAGCCACAAAATGATATAGAGGGTTCTAAAAAAGTTTTAAAAGAACTAATAAAAAAATATAATGTAAATATGATTGCAATAGGAAATGGAACTGCATCTAGAGAATCAGAAAATTTTGTATCAAATATGATAAAAGAAATAGATACTGTAGTATACTATGCAATTGTTAGTGAAGCAGGTGCATCTGTTTATTCTGCTTCAAAACTTGCAACAGAAGAGTATCCTAATATAAATGTTTCTTTAAGGGGTGCAATTTCAATTGCAAGAAGACTACAAGATCCTTTATCAGAACTTGTAAAAATTGATCCAAAAGCAATAGGAGTTGGACAATATCAGCATGATGTTAATCAAAAGAAATTATCAGAAAGTTTAACAGGAGTTGTAGAAGATGCAGTTAATTCAGTAGGCGTTGATGTAAACACTGCCACACCATCACTTTTATCTTATGTATCTGGTATTAATGGAACGATTGCAAAAAACATTGTAAAATATAGGGATGAAAACGGAGAATTAAAACAAAGAAAAGATTTGTTAAAAATACCAAAATTAGGACCTACGGCATATAAACAATGTGCAGGATTTATACGTATATTTAATGGAAAAAATCCACTTGAAGTAACTGCTGTCCATCCAGAAAGTTATGAAGTTGCAGAAAATTTATTAACAAAATTAGGATATTCTGTGGATGATTTACTAAAGAAAGATAAGATAGAATCATTAAAAAATGATTTATTAAAAGTAGATGTTGAAAAATTAGCACACGAATTAAAAGTTGGAACTCTTACATTAAAGGATATTATAAATGAAATTTCAAAACCAGGAAGAGATCCAAGAGAAGATTTACCAAAACCAATTTTAAGAAGTGATGTCTTAAAATTTGAGGATTTACAAGAAGGAATGGAACTTACAGGAACAGTAAGAAATGTAATAGATTTTGGTGCATTTGTAGATATTGGAGTAAAGCATGATGGATTAGTTCATATTTCTGAGATGTCAAACAGATTTATAAAAAATCCTTCTGAGATTGTTTCTGTAGGAGATATTGTTAAAGTTAAAGTTATAGGGATAGATAGAGAAAAACAAAAAGTAAGTTTAACCATGAAAGTATAAAAAATCATTGACTTTTTAAATTAATCTCGCTATAATCTCGTTAGCTAACAGATATTTTTTAAACTAGGAGGTGCTAATAAATTAAAATTTTAATATATATATTATTTTTTTTCATATGCTTTTATTTTTCTAAAAAAATTATTATAAAAGTTTTAGTTAAAAAAATAAAGAAAAAAATCGAAGTATAGAAAATATAGATATATAATACTTCGATTTTAATTTTTTATAAATCATATATTAATTATTTTTCCAGGGATATCTCTACTTGCAACACTTATTTTAATAGTATTTATATCAGCATTATTATTAATAAGTTCTTCAGCTACAGTTTTATAAGCAAGTTCTGGAAAATTATTTTCTTTACTTAAATGTCCAAGAACTACTTCCTTTAAGCCGTTTTTCATTAACATAGATATTGTTTTTCCTGCGGTTTGATTAGATAGATGTCCATTTGGCCCTGCAATTCTTTGTTTTAAAAGAAAAGGATAGTTAGAAATTTTAAGTATTTCTGGTTCATAATTTGATTCTAATAATAGAAAAGAGCTATTTTCTAATTCTTTAATTAATTTATCATCTACATGTCCTAAATCTGTTGCGATACTTAATTTTCGTTTTCCGTTATGTATATTGAAGCCACAAGGATTTGCAGCATCATGTGGTGTAGTAAACGGATGTATTGTTAAATCATTTAAAAAGAAATCCTCATTATTTTTAAAAAATTTTATATTTTCTTTTGATATTTTTTCTTTTTGATTTTGCATGGCATTCCAAGTTTCTAAGTTAGCATAAACAGGAATATTAAATTTTTTAGAAATCATTCCTAAACTTTGCACATGATCTGAATGTTCATGTGTAACTAAAATAGCATCAATATCTTCTATAGAAGAATCAATTGACGCTAACCCCTCACATATTTTTTTACAGCTTGTTCCACAATCAATTAAAATTCTTGTATTTTTCGAACTAACATATAAGCAGTTACCTGAACTACCACTATACAAGCTACAAAATTTCAACATATTTTATCCTCTGCTTTACTTATTCATTTACTCTTTCAATTTTTGCTCCTAATTTTCTAAACTTTTCTTCTATGTTTTCATAACCACGATCAATATGGTTTAAATTATATATTTCAGTTTTCCCTTTTGCAGAAATTCCAGCTATTATTAAAGCTGCTCCAGCTCTTAAATCTGTAGCATAAACAGGTGCTGCTGTGAGCTCTGTTACACCCTCAAATATTGCGCTTTTTCCTTGAGCAGTAATTTTAGCTCCCATTTTGTTAAGTTCATTTGTGTATTGAAATCTTGATTCCCAAATACTTTCATTTATAATACTTGTTCCGTCAGATATAGAAAGCAATACACCCATTTGAGGCTGTAAATCTGTAGGAAATCCTGGATAAGGTAAAGTTTTAATAATTGCTTTATGAGTTCTTTTGGTATACCAAACTCTTAAATGATCTCCGTTTGCATCAACATTTCCACCAACTTCAATTATTTTAGCGATAATTGATTCTAAATGTTTAGTTATACAATTTTTAATGATAATATCACCTTTAGAAGCTATTGCAGCAATCATAAAAGTTCCTG
>CANROH010000034.1 GCA_947632185.1 uncultured Clostridia bacterium | reverse complement strand
AAAATAAAAAAATATGTAATTTTTTTATTTTGTAATAATTTTTATAATATAAAAAAGTAAATCTATTAATATTATATTTATAAATATAAAATATTGTACTTAAAATAAAAGTAACTAATTTTAATAATATAATAATAAAAATAGATTTACATATAAAATAATATACATATATAAAAAATAATTAATAATTTAAAATTAAAATTATAAGTGGGAGCATAAGACCAAGTATTGAAAGAAAAATTACAGTTAATCCTCCGGATTTATTATTTTTTTCATTTATTTCAAAAATTCCATAATATATACTTTTTATAAATACATATATCAAAAATATTGTAGCTATATATTGCATTATTCTCCTCCTATTATTGTTTGTTAAATAAGTTACTAGAATTTATTTGAGTATTAACTTTTATATCAAAAAAAGAATCTTTAAATATTTCATCCCAATGTACTTGTTCAAATTCTTCTCTTGTTAAATATTTACTCTGGCAAATTCCTTTAAAACCTACAGTATCAGAATTGAATTCTTTAGTTATAGAATATAAATAATGTTTTAGTATATTTTCTAAATAGGCATTTGTAGCTTTTTCTACAAGTTTAATTTGCTCAGAATCCGTATAATTAAATATTGTACCAGAACTACGAATAGATCCTTCTGGATAAACTTCAATAGATATAAGTGGTGAACCATTTATTATATTTATAGAAATATCAGTATCTTTATATAAACTAATATCTAAATCAATTTTTTGATTTTCCGAAAAAGGACTATTTATTGTTATAGTACCAGTATCAAATTTATTAATCATTATAAGATGAGAAATGCTATCAGAAATTTCCATACTACCAATCATCTTATCAGATTTAAATACAGCTAATCCTATTGTTTGAACAGTATCACCAAAAATTTTAGTATATATTGCTGTTGGTTCATAATAATCATTATCTAAAGCCTGAAAAAATTGTCCAAAATTAGACTGAATTGTATAACCTGTATATTGAGAGCTTGTCGTTAAATAGTCATAAAGTCTTGCTGAATAAACTGTTCCAGCATTAGAAACTTTTTCCTGTACTTCGGAAGCTTCAGAGGAACTAATTATTATGTCACAGCTATGTCTTAATTCAGTATTATTACTTAAAGTATTTATATAAGTTTGTACACCTTCTTTCGCGATTGCTTCTGAAATTATAAGAGCAGAACAGTGTGATAAATTTATTTTTTTGTTTAAATAATTATTTAAAATAGTTAAACATTCATCAATAGTTGAGCTTTCTGCTGAATATATTTCGTATTGAGAAGATTGACTTGATGATGAACTGCCACCTCCTGATGAATCTTGAGACGAATTAGAAGGAATTTGTATACTAACTTTTATTCCAGAATCACTCGTATCTAAAGCTAAAGAAATAGCAAAATAATAATCATCAATTCCATTTGGAGATGAGCAACCTGTAAGAGTAAATAGTAAAATTATTAAAATAGATAAGATTAAAAATTTTTTTATCATAATAATCCTTTCTAAAATAATCAATGTTTTAGTTTTTTAAAGTTAGCTAGAATAAGTATTATTATTCCTATGCCAAACATAAATCCTAGAATGATATATTTATACAATGTGTTTTCTATAAAATGTATTTGTGAAATATTGATTGGTATTATTGTAAGTCCAAAAAGAATACTACAAACAGGAAATGATAGCATTTTTTCATTTGAAATATTTGTTAATTTTTTAATTATTCTATTAATTAGAAATATAACAAAACTTAAGTAAGCAAAAATTGAAAAAATCCATAATAATATAAATATAGCATCAATTCTTTGTATAAATTGTCCAAGTTCTAATTGCCTTGAAAGCAAAAATAAAGAGTTAATAGGTTCATTTTTTGAAGATGTATTAAATAATGTTAACATAGAAATTATTGTTAAAAGTAGTAATATAAAAGAGATTATATACGAAATTATTGACGCTTTTTTAAAATTACTAGAATCTTTTAAAAATGGTTTTATAAAATATAAATAAACAATAATATACATGCTAAAAGTGTTACTTATTCCTAAAATAAAAGTTTTATGATAACTTTCACCTAAAATAGGTGTTAAATTATTTATATTAAGATTTTTCCAAATTGCAAAGAATGCTACAATAACACTAATAACTGCAAATGGAACGACAAAAGATATAGCTCTAATTATAGATTTGAAACCTACAAAATTTACTATTAAAATTCCCAATATAAATAAAAATAAAATATATATAATTGGAAAATTTTGAAAGTATATTGTATGAAGTACATTTGAAAAATCTACTAATGTTATAAATGATACTATCAAAAATAAACCTATACTTATTATTCCAATTAGTGTTTTTAATACTTTTCCTCCAAGAAATTCAGAAATATCTAAAATATCAGAATTTCCGAAGTTATCTAATAATTTAATAATTATTAATGTAATTATTAAATCAATAATTCCGATATATATAATATTTACAATAGCTCCACTTCCAACTAAGTCAATAATATAATAAGGAATGTTTAAGATTAATTTATTAATCATGATTATTATAATTAATGAAATGAATTCTAGTTTTTCTAATTTATAAGAATTATTCTCCATGTTGCCTCCATTTCATACTAATATGTGCCTGTGAATCAGGTTTTTTGGTATTTAAAAATTTATCTCTTCTTTCACGTCTCCAAACAGGTTGTATATATAGATTTTCATTTTTTGATAAACTACTGTAAGGTATATATGGAGCAAAAAAAGGTACTCCAAATGAGCTTTGATTTGATAATATTGCAAAATGTACAAAGAAACCTAGGGCTATTCCTAAAAATCCTGCAATATATCCTAGAACAATATACATAAATCTAAAATTGCGTATAGCAAATCTTAAAGAATTGTCTGGAATTGTAAATGAACAAATTGCTGAAAATGCTACAATAATTATAAGAATAGGACTTACTATACTTGCAGATACAGCAGCATCACCTAATATTAAAGCTCCTATTATACCGGACTGTTGTACTAAAAGATGAAGGAACACGAATACTTGCTTCTTGTATTAATTCAAAGGATAGTTCCATTATTATAATTTCAAATATTATAGGAAATGGAATTGCTTCACGTGCTGCAATTATTGCAAATAATAATTCTGATGGAATTATTTCATAATGGTACATTGTTATTGCAATATATAATCCAGGGATAAATAGTGCACAAATTAGTGCAAAGCCTCTTAAAAATCTTAAGAAGTTAGCATAGTGATAATTTAAATTATAATCTTCTGGTGATGTTAGAAAGTCTATTAATATTGCAGGGAGTACTAATGCAAAAGGACATCCATTAATTAAAGCCACAACTCTTCCAGCTAAAAGATAAGTGCAAGCTCTATCAGAACGTTCTGTTGAAATAGTTTGTGGAAATGACGTTGTATAATTATCTTTTATTAGTGGCTCTAATTGGTTGCAAGAAAGAAGATAGTCAACATCTAGATTATTGATTCTATATTTTGCTTCTGCGACTAAGTCATCATTTGCTAAATTTTTAATATAGCAAATTGCAACTGTAGTTTTATTCATTTTACCAACTGAAGTTTCTTCTATAATTAGATTTTCATTATTAATTATTTTTCTAAGCATTGATGTATTTGTTCTTATATTTTCTACGAAACCTTCATGAGAACCTTTAACTACAGATTCTGTAACAGGTTTGTCTACATTACGCCCTTTAAAACCTTTTGTTTCAATACAAATTGCATTTTCAATAGTTTCTACAAAAAGTGCACAAAATCCTGAATTTACTTTATCTATTATTTCCTTAAATTCATGTTCTTTGCTTATACTATTTTGAGGAATAAGGCTAGAATAAATAAAATTTTCTAAATTAAATCGTGTAAATTTTTTTGTAGCATCAGAATTAGAATCATTA
The DNA here is from genome assembly GCA_947632185.1 of uncultured Clostridia bacterium. Taxonomy (GTDB): domain Bacteria; phylum Bacillota; class Clostridia; order TANB77; family CAG-508; genus Scatovivens. The sequence continues at coordinate 13,097 of CANROH010000034.1, read as the reverse complement.
GTTGGAGTTTCATGCATTTTAATAGAATTTTTTAGTAAAAGTGGTTGAAGCACAAAATCATTTATATTGTCACCACTAACCATACCATCAATATATAAAAGACATGCAGGAATTTTTTTATTTTGAATTGATAAAGTAAATTGTCTTAATTTTATATCGCTATTTATTAACATGTTATATTTTATTTTTAAAAATTCTATATTCTCATCTAATGATTTAGAAACAGACTTTGTTTCTTTATTAAAAAATTCATTACTATTATTTATGTTATTTGAAGTATTTGGTAATATAAAATTATATTCACTTTTCTCATGATATTTAAATACTTTATTAAAAATTTCTTTTAACATTAAATTCTCCTAAATTTAGTTATTTAAGAATAGTATTGTTTTTTTTGTAAAAAATATACTAAATTTTGAGAGCAAGTCATATTTTATTGAATTTGTTTTGAATTATGATATAATAATTTAAAAAAATATAGGAAGTTTAATATGGAAAAAGATAATCAAAAAGGTATAATTTCATTATTTGTATTATTTACAATGATGTTTTTATTAGTATTTTGCTTGAGTGTTTATCTTCTTATAAGAAATAAATTACAAATGCAAGATTATGAAAATTCAGAAATTCAAGAGATTTATTCTAGAAGTGAAGATAATTTATCAAATGCTGAATATGCTTCTAATAATGAAATAGTTCCAATATATAATGTAGAACAGTTAAATATTGCAGGTACTGGTAATTATTTAAGAATAGATAACATAATATATCAATGCAATAGAGGAATGTCTTATTTGTTAAAAGATAATATAATTGTAGATATTGATGAAGATTTAATTTCTGGAAAAGTAGGTTTTAATGATTATAAGTTATATTCTTCAAGTTATTACATAGATAAATCAATATATGATATATATTATTATAAAGATGGAGCATATTGGAAAAATATTGCATATGAAAAATTTAATAATAGAGAAAATATGAACTTTGCAAATAATCAGACTTATTTAGATAATTCATTTTCTATAATTGGAGAACTTATACCAAATAGTGAGTATGAGTTTATGATGATTTCAAGTGATGATGATGGAAATCTTAATAATATAAATAGAAAAAATCAGTTTATTACTACTCAATTAAATAACATAAATAAAATTGAAGTTTTTAATGAAAACTATGATAATCAAAATGAAATATATATATTTGTAAAACTTGGAAATTCTATTTAAAATTTAGTCATAAAATAAAAATACCCTAATATAAATTAGTAAAAGATGTACATATTTATAGGGGGTATTTTTTATGGAAAATATGGAAATATATCAGGATATAGCCAAAAGAACTGAAGGGGATATTTATATAGGGGTTGTTGGACCTGTAAGAACAGGTAAATCAACATTTATAAAAAAATTTATGGAGCTTTTAGTTTTACCTAATATTGAAAATGAATACAAAAAAGAAAGAGCTGTTGATGAACTTCCACAAAGTGCAAGTGGTAGAACGATTATGACAACGGAACCAAAGTTTATTCCAAACGAGGCTGTTGAAATTAATTTAAACGGAAATGTAAAATTAAAAACAAGATTAGTTGATTGTGTTGGATATCTTGTTAATAATGCAATTGGATATTTAGAAGATGATATGCCAAGAATGGTAAAAACACCTTGGTCAGAAAATGAAATGCCTTTTGAAACTGCTGCTGAGTTAGGAACAAAAAAGGTTATTGTTGAACATTCTACTGTAGGAATTATTGTAACAACAGATGGAACAATTACAGACATACCTAGAGAAGAATACATAGAAGCTGAAGAAAGAGTTGTTAGAGAATTAAAAGAATTAAACAAACCTTTTATAATGCTTCTAAATTGTCAAAATCCAAATGACGGATATAGCATAAGTATGGCACAAAATTTATCAGAAAAATATGGTGCAACAGTAATGCCAGTTAGTTGCTTAGATTTAAATTTAGAGAATATCAATGAAATTTTTTCAAAACTATTATATGAATTTATGATAGAAAGAGTTGAAGTTAAATTTCCTCGTTGGTTAGATGGTGTAGATATAAATAATGAATTAAAAGTTTCATTATTTGAAAATGTAAAAAAAGCATTTTCAAATACCAGAAGATTAAAAGATATTAATGAAAATTATTTAAAATTAGAGGATTGTGAAGAAATTAAAAAATCAAGTATTGAAGAAATTAATCTGGGAACTGGTGTTGTTACTGTTAATGCAGAATTGAAAGATTCTTTATTCTATAATATGCTTACAAAAATTACAGGAGTAGAAATTAAAAATGAGGGTGAACTATTTTCTTGTATATCTTCATTTGCTAAAATTAAAAAAGATTATGATAAAATGGCTTATGCAATTCATGAAGTTAATGAAAAAGGATATGGAATTGTTACACCTGGAATTGATGATTTAATTTTAGAAGAACCAGAAATTGTAAAACAAGGCTCAAAATATGGAGTAAAATTAAGAGCCAAAGCTCCATCAATTCATATGATAAAAATTAATACAGAAACAGAGGTTTCACCAATTGTTGGAAGTGAAAAACAATCAGAGGACTTGATTAAATATCTACTTTCTGAATTTGAAAATGATCCAAAACAGATATGGGAATCTAATATTTTTGGAAAAAGTTTGCATGAACTTGTAAATGAAGGATTGCAAAATAAATTAGCTAAAATGCCTGAAGAAGCTCAATGTAAATTACAAGAAACTTTGGAAAGAATTGTAAATGAAGGAAGTGGAGGATTAATTTGCATAATACTATAAAAACTATATTTTTAAGGAATGGTGAACTTTCTACCATTCCTTATTTTTTATATTATTAAAATGGGTTTATGTCATAAATAATTTTAAATTTTTTAAAATTATCTAATGTATTTGAGTCTAAACACTTTAAATATTCATCAAGATCTTGTTTTGTTTTACAACAAGTAATAATTGCAGGATTTAAATTCCTTTTATTTGATAATTTGAATGCATATGCAACAGATTTTACAAAACTATTTCCATCTTTCCTTAATAAATTAAATGCTTCTGAAAATCTTGATTTTGATGGATGCTTATTGAAATTACTAAAAGGTAGTGTGAAATTTTTTTCAACAACATCTTGTAATGAATCATATGTATCTGGATTATTTTTAATATATTCTTCTAATTCTGATAATTTGTATGGAATACAAATTTTTTGAAGCCTTTCTGAAATTAACAATATTTCATTATCACAAGAAGCATTTTTAATGTTTTCCAGTTTTTCTTCTATAGAGAGATTGTTAATTTTATTTGTTTTAATATTTTTAACTGCTTTATTGCTTTTGATAGAATTAAATCCATTTTCCAATATAAAATTATTTAAATTAATATTATCGGACAATAATTTTTTATCAAGTAATTTAAATGTTTCTTGATAAGATTTGATGTTAGTTTTTATTTTAGATATTTGTTTAATATAATATTCTGGAGTTTTTTCTATATCATCATTTTGTGAAATTATATTAGATATTTTTTTATTTATATTATTAATTTTTGAATTAAGTTTTTTTATATCCTTAATATTTTCGGATATATTTTTAGAAAAGTCGTTGGCCAATTGTAAAATTTTAGAGTAATCTTTAGAATTTTCTTCAGTTTTATTTTCTAAAGAATAATTTATATGCGAAATAATACCCGCAATTAGTTTTTCATTATTTTTTTGTTTTACTAATTGTGTGTTAAGATATGAGTTTGTTTTTTCAAATTTTAATACAGGTATACTTAGCATTTTTTCTCCTAAATTTAACTTATCAAAAAATTTAATATAAATTTAATAAATATATTATAACATAAAAAGCAGAAAAATAAAATTACAAAAATATTACAAAAAATAATTAAATCACTTTTAAATATATTTATTTTATGATAAAATAAATAAGATTTATTTAAAGATGTAATATAAATTTCATGTTGATTGAAAGGATAGACAAAAATGAAAATAGATAAAAAAAGTAAGAAAAAAATAGTGATAATAGCAATTTTAATTGTTATTTTATTAATTATTATAGTAGTAGCATTAAGACCTAAAAATAATGAGCAAAAGAAATTAGAAAGCGAACCTATTGAAAAAAGGGATATTGCAACAAGTATTAGTGCAACTGGAGTTATTGATACAGATACTGTGCAAAATGTAACTTCAAAACTTACAGGATTTAAAATAAAAACTGTAAATGTTAAAGAAGGAGACAAGATTTCTATAGGAGATGTTATATGTACTTTTGATACAAAAGAGTTGGAAGATAGTCTAGCAACTGCTCAAAATTCTTTAGCAACTTCAAAAGCTCAAAGTAATTTAGGAATTCAAGGAGCTCAAAGAAATCTAAATGATGCTATAACAAGTAAAGATACACAAGTATCTGCAACACAAAAACAAGTAGATGAAGCACTAAAAAAATATCAAGATGCACAAAAAGATTTGGATAAAGCAAAATCTGAATTGGCAACTGTACAGTCTCAGTTAACAGGAATCCAGGCTACATATAGTAGTGAAAAAGCTATTTTTGATTCTATAGAGAAAAAATACAATGAATTGCAAACAGAACTTAATGCTGCAACAGATGATTTAACTGCCAAAAAGGCTGCTTTAAGTAATGCGCAAGAAGCTCAAAAATCAGAACTTGAAAAAGCTGTCCAAGATGCACAAGCAAGATTAAATACTGTAACTAATGAGTTTTATCAATACAAACCAACATATGATCAAGCTTTAGTTAAATACACACCAATAGAAAATAATTATAAAACAATTTCTGCAAGTATTTCTGCACAGCAAGCTAATGTTGCTCAGCTTGAAACAACTGTAAATACTTTAAAATCAACATACGATACATTAGTAAATACGTTGAATTCTACTGTTAAATCTTCTGATAGCACTATAGCAAGCATGAGAGATGCATTATCAAATTCTGAATTGAGTGCGAGTTTAAGTGCACAATCTCAAGAATCACAAATAAGATCTTTACAAAATCAAGTATCTGAGGGTATATTAAAATCCAATGTAAATGGAACAGTTACTTCTGTTTCTGTAAAACCTGGGGATCTTTATACTGGAACAACAATAGCTGTAATAGAAGGTGCAGAAGTTTTTGTTGTAGAAGCTGAAATAGACGAATATGATATAGCAGATATTGATGTAGGAATGAAAGTTATGATAAAAACCGATGCAACAAGAGATGAAGAATTAGAAGGTAGAATAATATATACTGCTCCTAGTGCTACTACAAATGCTGCTACAACCATGGGAATGGCAACAACTTCTAGCACAGGTTCAGCTACTTATAAGGTAAAGATTGCTTTAGATACTCAAAATGAAAGATTACGTTTAGGAATGAATGCAAGATTAAGTATTATAACAGATAGTAAAGAAAATGTTTGGTCAGTTCCAAGTGATGCAGTATATGAAAGAGAAGATGGAACAGAGTATATAGAGATATTAAAAGATGAAAAAGCAGGAACAACAGAAGAATTAACTGTGACAACAGGAATTGAAGGAACTTATTATATAGAAATTATATCAGATAAGTTAAAAAATGGAATGAAAGTTGTATTGCCATCAGGAAATTCTGGTGATTCTATTGAAGCTTTAATAGAATTAATGGGAGCAGATGCAGGATTATAGAAGGGGAACAAAATGAGTTCAATAATAAAATTAGATAATATAATTAAAAAATTTTATATTGGTCAACCAAATGAATTAGAAATATTACATGGTATTTCTTTAGAAGTAGAAGAAGGAGAATTTGTTTCAATAGTAGGGCCTTCAGGTTCTGGAAAATCTACTCTTATGAATATGATAGGAGTACTTGATAGACCAACTTCTGGAGAATATATTTTGGATGGAATAAATGTTGGTAAAGCTGATGATTCAGAGCTGTCTAAAATCAGAAATCAAAAAATAGGTTTTGTATTTCAAACATACAATTTAATTTCTAAAACTAATGCTTTAAAAAATGTTGAATTACCTATGTTATATGCAGGAATAGAGAAAGCAGAAAGAATAAAAAGGGCAAAAGAATTACTAGAATTAGTTGAGATGGGTGATAGAGCAAAACATTTACCAGAGGAACTATCAGGAGGTCAAAAGCAAAGAGTTGCTATAGCAAGAGCTATGGCTAATGACCCTGCAATAATTTTAGCTGATGAACCAACAGGAGCTTTAGATTCTAAAACTGGTAGATTAGTTATGGATTTGTTTCATAAATTAAATAAAGAAAAAAATAAAACAATAGTACTAATAACTCACTCAAATGAACTTGCCTCAGAAACAGATAGAATTATTTCAATTAGAGATGGTGTAATAACAGATATAAAAGATAATAGAAATGAAAGAAATGAAAACATTATTAAAAATGGTGGAATTATTACTAATGTAATTGAAGAAAAAAAGAATGAAGAAGGAGGAAGTGACAAGTAATGTTGTTATGGGAAAATATAACTTTAGCTATCAATAGCCTTCTTTCAAATAAAATGAGAGCACTTTTGACTATGCTAGGAATAATTATAGGTATAGGATCTGTTATTGCAATAATTACAGTTGGTGATTCACTTACTCTTTCTGTATCTGAAAATATGCAAGCAATGGGGGCAAATGATGTCTATGTAATGGTTAAGGCAAGATCACAAGAGGATGAATATTCAGATATTGATGGTATAAAATATGGTGCAATTAGTAATGAATCTGAAATTACAGAAGACGATTATTTAACAGATGAAATGCTTAAAGAAATGTGTGAAAGATTTAAAGATAAAATATATGCTGTAAATGTTCAACATTCTGTCGGAGTAGGTCAAGTTGATCTAAATAATAATACTTCTAATGTAAATATATATGGAGTAACAGCGGGATATTTTATAACAAATGAGATAACATTATTAGGTGGACATATGTTTTCACAAAATGATTTTAAAGATGGTAAAAATACAGCAATAGTATCAGATAGATTAGTTAATAATCTTTTTAATGGTGAAGTTTCAAAAGCTGTTGGCTCTGAAATTGAGGTAAAAAATAGCAAGAATCAAATGGTAAATTATACTATTGTTGGTGTATATGAATATCAAAATAATTATATGATGGGTATGATGGCATCTGGAGATAAAATAACAACAGATCTTTACATACCTTTGAAATCCGCATCAAATTTTGGACATGATGATATAAAATATCCATATGCACAAATAATAACGAAAGTTGGAGTGGATTCTGATGATTTAGCTTCAAGGTTAAAAGATTTTTTTGGACCATATTATAATACTAATAGAAAATGTGAAATAACTTCATTCACTATGGGAAGTATGGTTTCTATGCTTACAGAAATGTTATCAACTATAACTTTAGCAATATCAATTGTTGCTGGAATAGCTCTTATAGTAGGTGGAATAGGAGTTATGAATATAATGCTTGTTTCTGTTACAGAAAGAACAAGAGAAATAGGAACTAGAAAAGCATTGGGAGCTAAAAATTCTTCAATAAGAACGCAATTTATTGTAGAAGCAATGATTATATGTCTGATAGGAGGAATTATTGGAGTGATTTTAGGTATTATTGGAGGCATTATTGCTTCTAATTTACTTGGATATCCAGCAAAACCTTCTGTACCAGGAATTATTATTTCACTTGTATTTTCTATGAGTATAGGAGTATTTTTTGGATATTATCCTGCAAATAAAGCTGCAAAGATGAATCCTATAGATGCATTAAGATATGAATAAAATATTTATATAAAGGAATAAAATATGGATAATGAAATAAAAAAAGTTGGTTTTACAATAGGAAAGTTTGCTCCATTTCATAAAGGACATCAATATTTGATAGAAACAGCACTAAAAGAAATGGATAAAGTAATTGTAGTTGTATATGATACTGATTTAATTGATATTCCTTCAGAAAAAAGAGCAAATTGGATAAAAAAATTATATCCGAATGTTGAAATAAAAATTGCTCATAATCCGCCAATGCAATATGGATTAGATGATGAAAGTGTTAATATTCAAATGAAATATTTAACTAAAATAATGGAAAATGAGAAGTTAACACATTTTTATAGTAGTGAAAAATATGGCGCTTGTGTTGCAAAATATATGGATATAATTGATAGGCGTGTAGATAATGATAGAAAAGTGGTTCCAATAAGTGCAGAAATTGTTAGAAATAATATAGATGAAAATAAAAAGTGGATTGAAAATAATGTATATTTAGATTGTAAGTACAATGGTATTAAACATAATGTAGATTAATAAAACTGACCAATTATTCATATAAATAGAAATTTATTGAAAAAATAGATATAATATAAATATATTTGATAAAATTTTGGAGGATTTTGATGAAGGAAAATTATTATGAAGTAAGAAATATAACAGATTTTAAAGATTTATTAAATCAAACTGTTCAACTTTATGGAGAAAGACCAGCATTTAGATTTAAGAAACGAATGTATCAAAAAAATGAAATACCAGAGTTTTATGATATTACATATAAAGAATTTAAAAACGAAATAGATGCATTAGGGACCGCTTTAAATGATTTAGGATTACAACATCAAAATATTGCATTAATTGCAAAAGATAGATACGAATGGACATCTGTTTATTATGCTGTTACAACGGGAGATAAACTTATTGTTCCTTTAGATAAATCTTTACCAGACAATGAAATAATATCTTTAGCCGAGCGTAGTGAGGCAAAAGCGATTTTTTTTGAAGAGAAATACTTAGATGTAATGAAAAAAATTAAAGATAAAAAATTATCTGATATTGAACATTTTATCTGTTTTGATTTTGAAGATGATGAAAATGGCATTTTATCATATAAGAAGTTAGTAAAAAGAGGAAAAGAATTATTAGAAAATGGAGATAGAAGTTATTTAGATACTAATATAGATCCTGAAAAAGTATCAATTATGCTTTTTACTTCTGGGACAACTTCAATATCAAAAGCAGTTATGCTTTCTCAAAAGAATGTGTGCGCTAATATAATGGATTTAATGAAAATTATAAAATTTGATGAAAATGATAGTATGCTTGCACTTCTTCCTTTTCATCATGCTTTTCAGTCTATTATAAATCATATTGTTGTTTTTATAGGTGGACACATATGTTTTTGCGATGGATTAAAGTATATTCAACAAAATTTATGTGAATATAAACCAACAATATTAGTTTGTGTTCCTTTAATACTTGAAACGTTACATAAAAGAATAATGAAAAATATTGAAAAGCAGGGCAAAACAAAACTTGTAAATGTTATGAAGAAAATTAGTAATGGGCTAAAAAATGTTCACATTGATATTAAAAGAAAAGTGTTTAAAGAAATTCATGAAGCTTTAGGTGGTAATATAAGAATGATAGTATGTGGTGCTGCCGCTCTTGATTTATCATTACTTAATTCTTTAAATGATTTTGGAATACCAGTTTATCAAGGTTATGGATTGACAGAAACATCACCTGTACTTGCTGTTGAGGGGGATAAGTCAAGAAAGAGTGGATCTGTTGGAAAAGCACTTCCATCAATAGAAATAAAAATAGATGATAAGGATAAATATGGTATAGGTGAAATTTTAGCAAAAGGTCCAAGTATCATGAAAGGTTATTATAAGAATAATGAAGCGACACAAGAGGCATTAGCTGAAGGATGGTTTCATACAGGAGATTTAGGATATCTTGATGAAAATGATTATTTGTATATAACTGGTAGAAAGAAAAATGTTATAGTGCAAAAAAATGGAAAAAATATTTATCCTGAAGAATTAGAACTTTTAATTGATCATATACCAGGAGTTAAAGAATCTATGGTTTATGGAAAACCAACAAAAGATGATGATTTAGATATTGCTGTAAAAATTGTTTATGATGAGACTTCTATAAACGATATTATTGGATATGTAAATGAAGAAGAAATTTATAAACACATGAAAAAATATATTTCAGAAATTAATCAAAATATGCCTGCTTATAAACATATTAGAGATATTATTATAACAAAAGAGGAAATGATAAAAACTACTACAGGTAAAATAAAAAGACATGAAGAAATTGCTAAGATTTTAGCACAATAAAAAACTTAGTATATAACAATCTTGATATTTAATAGGTTTTTGTGTAAAGTTTGTGAAATTTTTAAAAAGTGCTTTGTAATAAAGCACTTTTTTGATATAATAACAAAAATTAAAATTATTAATATAATTTAATGTGAAAAAAATAAGGATTAAAATAAAATGAAAAATGTATTTGGAATATTAGTATCAGTAATATTTATAGGAATAGTTATGCTTTCAGCAAGAGTGTTTGAGAAGGCTGGAAAAGAAGCAAGTAGAAAATATATGCATATAATGCTTTCAAATTGGTGGATTATTGCAATGATATTTTTTGATAATATATTTTATGCTTGTTTAATGCCTGCTTTATTTGTTGTTATTAATTATTTGTCATATAAAAAAAATATTATTAAAGTTATGGAACGAGATTCAGAAGATGAAAATAAGGAAAGTCTAGGTACAGTTTATTATGCCATTTCTTTGTTGATTTTAGTTATATTAACATTTGGACCAATCAATAATCCTTTAATAGGATTATGTGGAATTGCAGTTATGGGATATGGAGATGGTTTAGCTGCTGTAATTGGTCAGTCAATTAAAAGTCCTGAATATAGAGTCGGTAAAAATAAAAAAACAATTGCTGGTTCATTAGCAATGTTTTTAGTAACATTAATTATTTTATTAGGATTTTTTACATATAATGGAACATCATATGTTATAATAAAATCATTATTAATAGCTATTTTAATGACTATAATAGAAGCTGTTTCTATAAAAGGAACAGATAATATAACAGTGCCACTTACGACGTCATTACTTGTATTACTATTTATTTAAAAGGAAATTATGTTATGATTTTAGAAAAAATTAATTATCCTGAGGATTTGAAACCTCTAAAGATAGAAGACAAAAAAATTTTAGCTGATGAAATAAGAAAGAAATTAATTGAAACTGTTTCAGAAACTGGTGGACATCTAGCTTCTAATTTAGGAGTTGTAGAATTAACTATTGCACTTCATTCGGTATTTAATACACCAATTGATAAAATTATTTGGGATGTTGGACATCAAACATATGTACATAAAATTTTAACTGGAAGAAAAAATAAATTATCTTCTTTAAGAAAAATGAATGGCATTGCTGGCTTTCCAAAGACAGCTGAAAGTATATACGATTGTTTTAATACTGGCCATAGTAGTACATCTATATCTATTGGATTAGGAATGGCTAGAGCTAGAGATATAAAAGGTGAAAATAATAAGATTATAGCTATAATAGGAGATGGCGCATTAACTGGAGGAATGGCTTTAGAAGCTTTGAATGATGTAGGAAGCAGTAATACGAATATGATAGTTATTCTAAATGACAATGAAATGAGCATTTCAAAAAATGTTGGTGGAATTTCAATGATGCTTTCTAAATTAAGAACGAAAAGCATTTATGTTAATGCTAGTATTAAGGGTAAGAAAATAATAAGTAGGATTCCTGTTGTTGGAAAAAAAATTGTAAAATTTGTTCAAAGAACAAAAAGAGGAATAAAACAATTAGTAATTTCGAAAATGTATTTTGAAGATATAGGTTTTAGATATTTAGGACCTGTAGATGGGCATAATATTGAAAAGCTAGAAGAGATATTTAATATATGCAAAGATCAAGAAGGACCAATATTAATACATGTTTTAACTAAAAAGGGAAATGGTTATAAACCAGCAGAATTAAACCCTGGCAGATTTCATAGTATTTCTAAGTTTAATAAAGAAAATGGAGAAACAATATTAAAGAGCGAAAAAGATTATTCTAAGGTATTTGGAGATAAAATTGTAAAAATTGCAGAAAAAAACAAAAAAATTGTTGCAATAACAGCTGCTATGACTGATGGAACTGGACTTACAGAATTTGCAAAAAAATTTCCGAATAGATTTTTTGATGTAGGAATTGCAGAGCAACATGCAATTGGTCTTGCAGCTGGCCTTGCAAAATCAGGATTAATACCAATTGTTCCGATTTATTCTTCATTTATACAAAGAGCATATGATCAACTAATTCATGATGTTGCACTTCAAAATCTTCCAGTTATTATTTGTGCAGATAGAGCAGGGATAGTTGGAAGAGATGGAGAAACACATCAAGGATTGTTAGATATGTCATTTACAAATACGATACCTAATTTTAATATTATGGCTCCTAAGGATTTTCAAGAATTAGAATGTATGTTAGACTTTGCTGTTAATTTAAAAAAACCAGTTTTAATTAGGTATCCACGAGGTGGAGAGGATATCAAATTTGAAACTACCAAAGAAATTATTTTAGGTGAATCAGAAATATTAAGTTTAGGAAAAGAAATTACTATAATTGCAATTGGAAAAATGGTATCTACAGCAGTTAAAGTAGCAAAAAAACTTGAAGAAGAGGGGATATTTGTTACAGTTATTAATGCAAGGTTTTTAAAACCATTTGATAATAAAAATATACTTAACTATGTATTAAATTCTAAAACTGTTGTAACAATAGAAGATGGTACAGCTATTGGAGGACTTGGAAGTAAATTAGAAGAGATGATAGTAGAAAATCATTTAGAAGTTAATCTAATAAAATTTGCTTATCCAGATGAATTTATAAAGCATGGTGATACACAAGAGATAGAGAAAAAGTATGGATTAGATGTAGGAAGTATAGTAGAATGTTTGAAGTCTCAAGAGAAAAATATAAAAATAGTGAAAACAAATTATTAATAGCTAAAGTTATTGATAAATATGAATTTTCTAGAACAAGAAATAAAATTACATATACAGATTTTTTAAATATTTATGAAATTTCTATAATAGATAAGTTTTTGAATGAAGAAAATATAAAAAATTATTTGTTTTTTGGCGGAAAAGAGGAAACAGATAGAAGTATTTTGATTTTTTATCCAGAAAAATTCTCAAAAGAAATGGTACAAAAAAATTATGAAAAAATTTTACAAGTAATAAGAATAAAATTACCTAATAATATAAAATATGAACATAGAGAATTTTTAAGTGG
>CANROH010000033.1 GCA_947632185.1 uncultured Clostridia bacterium | reverse complement strand
TTAATTAAAAAATTTTCATAGATTAGTAATTGAAGTATGTATAATGGAGCTCTCAGAGTTCCATTATATTTATATAAAAATTAGGAGAATTTAGAATGTTAGATGAAATTAAAATAATATTTATTGATTTAGATGGTACATTATTAAATAACAAACACGAAATATCAACGAGATCTATAGAAATCATAAAAAAACTTGTAGAGAAGGGAATATATGTAATACTTTGTTCGGGAAGATCAACAAGTGATATAATTCAAAAAAGCCAAATAGCTTATGCAAGTCCTATAGTTGTTGCAAATAATGGTTCTATTGTATTTGACTATGAAAAAAATTTTAAAATATATGAAAGTGTGATAGATCTAAATATTATAAAAGATATTTGGAATTTTTCATTAAACAATAATATATATATAACGTTTAATTCTACATTTAAAAGATATAAAACCAAAGGATCAACTAAACAGGCGTTTATAATAGATACACTAGAAGAATTAGAGGACACAGTTACTCAAATAGTTGTAGAAAGTCCATATGCTAAAAATATTGCAAATTTAAAAGATTTTATTGAAAAGAAATACCCAAATATAGAAATGAAAAATATTTGGGAAATTCCTAGTGTAGATTCTAAATTCCCAATTTTTGAAGCTGATATATCCAATAAATTTAATAATAAAGGAAATTCTATAAAAAAAATTTTAGAATACTTAAACATTGAAAAAAGAAATGCAATGAGCTTTGGAGACCAAATTAATGATTTAGAAATGTTTGATGTCTGTGGTACAAATATTGCCATGTGTAATGGAAATAAAATACTAAAACAAAAAGCAAATTTTGTAACAAAATATTCAAATAATCAAGATGGTATTGCAAAGTTTATTGAAAAATATTTATAGAAGTTATGAATACAGAATGGAGAAAAGAATATAGTAATTTTCCAATGAGATTGCTAGAATGGTTTAGTCCAAATGAATTTATAAAAGTACTTACTATTTATTGACATTAAATAATAATTTACTATATAATTTATAAAAACAAGCATAAACAAGCATAAAAATATACGGAGAATAAAATATGGAAAAAATTATTGACAATGAATTGATTTCTTTAATTGACAAAGACGAATTTGCTGGATTTGGAGTTGGACTTCATGGAATTGGTGAAGATCGTGGTTATTCTGAAAAAGGAAAAAGTAAACTTGAAATTGCAAGAGGCATTACAGAAAAAGGCATAAAACTTGGACATGGATATAGTAGTATAAATGGAAATGTTTTTGCTATTGGAATTTTAAAAAAAGATAATGAAAATATTGCTAATTCATTATGGAATTATAATTGGGGAGAAGGTATGCAGACTAATGTTTTAGTTGTATATCCTCCTATTGTGCAAAATAGTAATGGAGAAAGATTATATTTAGGATATACAAATGCTATGTCAGGAGGATCTATACAAGATACACCATGTTCATTTATGGATGAAGCTTGTTCTAATCTTGGATATGTTCCTAAAGAATTTATCCTAGGATATTATATGGATACTGAAAGAAAATATGGAGAAATATCTGAAAATGAACATATTACGTATGATTTTGAAAGAAATCCTAATTTTTGTGGCAGTTGCCAAATAAGTGACGAATTATATAATGAATTATTTAATAGTTTACGACCAGAGTTTCAACAGCTATCAGTAGCATGTGCAAGTGCAATTGATAAAAGTGATATTTCATCAATAGAAAAAATGATAGAATATTATAAAAAAGACTTTAATAATTGGGGCTTAACAAAAGATGTTAAAATGTTAGAAAGTATTTTAGAAGATATAAGAGCTAGAATTGAAAGAAAAATACAGCAAGATAAATCACAAAAAATAGATATATTAGATGATAACTTATTAGATTTACTAAGTGGTTGTGAAGGATATAATATAGCTCTTCATGTAATAAGTCCAAAAGATATTGAAGAAATGAGTAACACACAAGTTGCACAAAGTATTCTTCAAAACGGTATTGAATATAACGAATACTATACTAGTATAAATGGTATGGCACGTTGTATAGGCGTTAAAGGAAAAGATGATAAACAAATTAAGAGACTTTTACAAAATTATAAAATTGCAGGTACAACTCAAACAAATGCAATAGTTGTCTATCCTCCAATTATAGAAAATAGTAAAGGTGAGAAATTATATTTAGGACATACAGATCCAGATGCTGGAAAAGATATACCAACATCTTTTATGGATTATACTTGTGGAAATCTTCTAGCTATTCCAAAAGAATTTATTCTAGGATATTATGTTGATAAAGAAAGAAAATATGGAACAATAACTGAAGGTGAACATATTGATTATGAATTTGTAAGAAATCCAAATTATTGTCAAGGTAGTAAAGTTGATGACAAACTATTTGAAAGAATTGCAGAACAATTGGGAGACTTTAAATCAATATCTGAAGAATGTGCAAAAGCTCTTGAAAGCAAAAGTGTATCTAAATTATTTGATTTAATGATATCAAAAATAGGATTTCTTAAAGCACTGGGAGATGAGAATGTAACAAATTTATTTTTTAGAACTTTTAAAGAAATTCAAGCTCAAATACCAACACAGCGATTGACTTCAGATGAGATAAAAAAAGTTGCTGAAGATCGTGCAGTAATTCTCGAAAATTCAAATGCTCAATCTGTTATTAATGAAAGTCAACATAATAAAGATAAAGCACAAAACAATGGAATAAGAGGGGTATAAAAGATGATAAAAGAAATGGAATATAAAAAGTCATTTGTAGAGCTATATGAATTATTAAAATATTTGCCTGCTGATCAAATTAAATTGATTCCGATAGAATTTTTATCATATATTTATAAAAATAGAGATGAAAACTACTCATTTTATATTGATGAAAACAGAGGAATACTTGAGCAAGACTATATGCCAGAAACAAAAGCATTAATAGTTAAATTGTATGAAAAATATCTTTCAAATGAAAATGAAAAAGATTTTTGGAATGAATATGATAAATTATGTATAGATGAAATTGAAATAGAGAAAAAAGTTAAATATTCTTCTAATTTATTTGAAAAAAATAATAATTCTAAATATATAAATAAAAACGAAATACAAGAAGCTACAGAATTAGTAGTATATAAAGAAAATATATTTGTAAAGATTAAAAAATTCTTTATTAATATTTTTTCAAAAAAATAAATGAATAGTAAATTATGCGTAAGTCAAATTATATAAGTGCTTACGCATTTTTTAATTAAAGATAATTTGTTTACATATTATTTACTATTTAAAAGCTGTATGATAAACTAAGTATTAGCTAAACAGCCATATAGTACAAGCACTGCCCAATAATATGAATCCGGAGGTACAAAATGGTGAATTTAAATATCCAATGAAAAAGCTAAATCTTACAGAAACATTTTGGGCTGGTACTAAAACAAATGGTGAAACAAATAATATAAAAGAAACGAATGTTTTTTGGAAAAATGAAAACGATATATTTGTTTTGGTTAGAAGAATAAATATATCTAGTAAAAATATCTCATTTCATGGCAGTGCATGAGATATTTTTTATAATTAGTATTAACCTAACATTATTATAAAAAATAAATTTTAAAATAAATAATAATTTGTAGGGAGAATAAAAATGTCTATTGAAGAAGAGCTATTTAGAAAAACAAAAATTGATTTTGAAAAAATATTAGAATATGGATTTAAAAAAGATAAGTCTTTGTACAAATATTCTAAAAATATTATGAATGATACTTTTAGAGCAGATATTGAAATAAATAATGATGGAATAGTTAAAGGAAAAGTTTATGATTTATCTTTTGGAGACGAATATACAAATTTTCGCATAGAAGATAGTACAGGTTCTTTTGTAAGACAAGTTAAATATGAATTTAAAAATTTATTAAAAGATATTAGAAATAATTGTTTTACTAGCCAAACTTTTATATATGATCAATCAAATAGAATAACAAAATTAATAAAAGAAAAATATGGAGATGAACCAGAATTTGAATGGGAAAAGTTTCCTGGATATGCTACTTTTAGAAATAAAGATAATAAAAAATGGTATGGCATAGTAATGAACATTGATAAAAATAAATTAGATGAAAAATCTACTGGTGAAGTAGAAATAATTGATATAAAACTAGAACCAAATGAAATAGATTATTTACTAAAACAAGACGGATTTTATCCTGCATATCATATGAATAAGAAAAGTTGGATTACAATTATACTAAATAATACCATATCAGACGAAAAAATAATGAATTTAATAGAAAAAAGTCATTCGTATACAATTATAAATAAAGACAGAGTTAAAAATGAGTGGATAGTACCTGCAAATCCAAAATATTTTGATATAGAAAAAGCATTAAAACAAAGTAATACAATAATGTGGAAGCAAAGTATAGATATTAAAATAAATGATATTGTATATTTATATGTTGGTAGGCCTTATTCATCAATTATGTATAAATTTAGAGTAATAGAAGTAAATATTCCTTATAAATATAAAGATAAAAATTTAAAAATACAAAAAGCTATGAGAATAGATTTAATATCAAGATACGAAAAAGGAAAATTATCATTTAGTAAATTAAAAGATTTTGGAATAAATGCAATTAGAAGTCAAAGATATATGCCATTAGCCTTAAGTAAATATATATGTGAAATTGAGAAATAAATCGTAATTTGTAAGGAGAGATAATTATAATATTATGAATAATGAATTAAAATTTTATAATGAAATCAAAAATTGGGATTTTAGTAAAATAAAACTCATAGAAGAATCATTAACAAATTGGAATATAATAGATATTTTAAATAAAGAAGCCACTAAAAATTCATATATTTTAGATTTAGGTACAGGTGGTGGAGAAAGATTATTAAAGAATTTTCCAGAAGCAAAAAAGATATTAGGTACTGATTTATCACCAGAGATGATAAAAACAGCAAAATTTAATTTAGAAAAATCAAAAAGAAAGAACATAGAATTCCGAATTATGGATAATTTAAATATGAATGTAAAAAATGATTATTTCGATATAGTTGTTGCAAGACATACATGTATAGATGCAAAACAAATTTATAAGTGTCTAAAAAGAGGTGGTATTCTTTTAGTAAGAGGTGTAGATAAATTAGATTGTTTTGAATTAAAGAAAATGTATGGTAAAGGACAGGGATATAATGATATAAAGCCAATAAGTCAAATTGATTATGAAAATATTCTTGATGCTGGTTTTAAAAATGTTGAATTAGTACCAATACATGTAAGAGAATATTATGAAACAAAAGATGATTTTATTGCTCTTTTACTTAAAACTCCTATATTACAGGATTTTTCAGAGATAAGTGAAAATAAAAACTTAAATGAAAAATTAAATTTTTCAATAATAGATAATTACATAAAAGAGCATAAAACAGATAAAGGTATATTATTAATAAGAAGATATTATGGAATAGTTGCTTACAAATAATATTAAGCCATATGTATCATAAAAATTTAATAAAATTATAAAAAACTAATTAGGATAACAATGTATGGTTTTATTCAAAACTCAATGAACAACTAGAACAAATTTTCGGGTGTTTACAAAATTTTAAAGATTTAATATAATAATTATATTAAATAGGAGAAAGAAGGTAGTCATGCAAATGCAAAGACACGTAACCGTTGCGAGAGTAACACACACACACACACACAAGTAGTTTTAAATGCTATAATTAAAAATTATAGTAATTATTTTTCATACCTAAAAAATAAGAGAAACTTAAAATTAGAATTATAGATTCTAATTTTAGGTTTCTTTTTGCTTTCTAAAAAATAAAAGAAAAAGAAAATATTAGATTTATATAATAATTTGACAATGATTATCTGTATAAATTGGATAATTATTGGAAGGAGAATAAAAAATGAAAAATAAATTAAAAAAGAAAGCAATTATTATATTATGTATAGTATTATTATTTAATAGTATAGGAGGGCTCTTACTTACTAATCGGAAATCAAGTATTTGCTACAGTTACAAGTAATTCTGAAATTAAAAGAATTGCAGATACGAGCACAGTTGATTCATATAAAGATATAGAAACTAATAGTTTAACAGGTGGAAGATATAATGGACGTGTATGGACTGATAAATCAGTATATTCTCATGATACAAATCCTGAAGTAACTCTTGATGGTAAATTTACTGTAAAATATGATGACGATTTTCTTGCAGTTTTTTCTGCATTAGGATCAAGTCAAATAGTAAGAAGTCCAGTTGCATTAGATGTTTCAATTATTATTGATGTTTCAGGTTCTATGGGCTTTGATGTTGAATGTACTGAAAAACATGATGATCCAAGTATACGTTTAGCACACTCAAGAATTGGAAAGACAATTACTGCTGTTAATAATGCGATTGATACATTAATGTCATCTGATGAAGAAAACAGAGTTTGTGTTGTATTGTATGCTGGTTCAGCATGTACACTTATGGAATTAGGGCATTACACAAAAATATCAGGTAGAGATTATATAACAGTTGAAGATTTTGCAAATTATGCTGAAAATCAATATTCAAATACCGGTGCGTGCGCTTATACTGTACATGCAAATGCTCAAAAAGATGGTGCAGTTATGGAAAAAACTGTAAGAAATAACTATAGTAAAGATGTAAATGGAGCTGGTAAACATGTAGATCAATGTATAGGATTTAGTACAAATATGCAAGCTGGAATTTATCAGGGATTTCAAGAATTATATGACAATATAGCAACTGATGTTGTACGTTTTCCAATGGCAATTGTTATGTCAGATGGTGCAACAAATTATGCATTAAAAGATGATGTGGCTCAGCCTATGACTGGAAATGAATGGTATAATGTACCAATAAAGGATGATATGTATGCTTTAAATGGCAATTATAAGAAATATCGTTGTGAAACTAATTTTGCAGATAGAGGTGGAAAAGAAGTAATACTTGATATATTACTTACTGCTTCTTATATGAAGGTAAAAGTGCAAAAAAAATATGAATCAGTATTTAATAGATTGGCTGATTATGGTGATGCATTAGAGTTTAAGATTCATACAGTAGGTGTTGATGTACATTCAATGCTTACTACTACCACTTCTAAATGGCAAGTGCCTAGAATATATTCAACACTTGATCCTAAAAATTATTTTAAATCAGATTTAAATGTAGACTGGGAATATAAGCAAGATAGTATAGAGGCATATAAGTTGTGGGAAACTTGGAAAACTAGTAATGTTACCTCAAGCTTTACAGATTCTGATAATGAAGTTATAAGTTTTAAAGCAAATAGACTAACAGACGAAGGAGAAGTTTCAAATAACGATGTTATAGAAAATATTATATATACTGATTCTTTCCAGGAGATAGAATCAGGAAATCTAGATGCTTGTTTCCAAGACATTATTGTTAATAAATCATCATTTAATCCACTTGGAGGAGATAGCGAAGGTGATACAGAAGCTATTAATGCTTTATCATATATAGATCCAATAGGAAAATATATGGAAGTAAAAGATGTAAAAAAATTATTATTGTTTGGCCAACAGTATAATATAGTAAAAGATGGATCACCTCAAGTAGAAACTGTTAGTGATCAAAAAATAACAAGACAATATTATAAAGCAGTTGGACCAAGTGTGGAAGACTTAGAAATAACAAACCCAAGTTATGCAAAAGAAACGAAATTTATGCTGAGTGAAATAAAAATTTGGAGAGAAATTAGTAATGATTATGATACTGGAGAAGGAAGCGGTATAGATACACATTTTGATGAGTCACTGCGTATTCTGCTACCAAATAATGCATTACCTATACATTTAGATACAATAGAACTTGATGGAGAAGGTAATGTAAAAGAATATGATACAAATCAAAATACACCTTCTGCATTACCAATAAGAATATTATATACAATAGGAGTAAGTAGCGAAATAATTAATCAAAGTTACCAAAAAATAGATTTAACAAAATTATCAAGAGATTATTTTACAGGAAAGAAAGAAGTTGTACAAGAAGGCGGAGTAGATAAAACATATATATATTTCTATTCAAATTATTATAGTAAAGAAATATATAATGAAGAAAATGGAAAAACTTTTGGAAATGCATCAATAACATTTACGCCTTCTTCAACTAACAGATTTTATGTATTTCAGAAAAACTTAGTAATTTATAAAAATTCAAGTGGAGGTGATGAAAAAGGAGAAGGGGAATTAACAACATCTGGAGGTAAAGTACAATTAACAAATGAAGTAACAGATATAGAACAAATAAGATCAGATCCAAAAGGAACATATTATTTTGCGATAGATTACTATATACCAGAACAACAGTTAAATGGAGCTGAAGGTAGAGTAGTAAGGTATGCTATATCACATAAAGGAGAAGAGTTTTTTGGACCAGATGGAGAATGTTATTTAACATATTATGATAAAGATCAAAAGATAGCGGTAGAAAACAAAGGCGCAAACACAGTTGTAGCAACTAAAAAAGGTGGAAAAAGAGTGGGAGATTTAAGTAATTTATCAAAAGAAAAGTCTAAAAATGAAACAAATACAGCTGATACATATTATGCACCAGCTTATGGAAATGTAAAAACAAATGATGAATATAGTATAATTACATATTTAGGTAATAATGGGAGATTAGCAGTAGAATTAACAGAACTATTAATTACAAAAAGAGTTAATAATTTTACATATACTGGAGGAGAATCCGAAGATTTATTAAATCAACAATTTAAGTTTAAATTAACATTTAATAAATCAGCTATTGTTGATAAAACAATTTTAGCATATAAATATAAATGGAATGGAGAAGAATGGGTACCAGAGCCTGGTAAAACATATGTGGTAACAGATAATGCTGGTTATATACTTAACAAAGATGGTAGTAAGAGTGAATATTGGGTTGGAAATCAAAAAGAAAATATGCTTGTAAATGACAATGGAACGATAACAGTTTATAAAAATAGTTCAAAAACTGAACCAAATACAATAAATGTATATACAAATGCAGAAAAATATGAATCAGCATATAAGCTGACTATTGAGATGAAAACAGAAACATTAAATTTTGATGAAACTGAAGGGGAAAATATAACAGCTACTTTTTATTTGAAAGATAAAGAGGCAATACTATTACAAGATTTAAGTCCGGATTTAGATTATACTGTAACTGAGGATATAGAATATCTTTCAGATAATCAATATTTTAAGTTCTTAAATGTAAATGGACAAACAAGTAACTCAACAGTTTCAGATAAAACAATTATTGGAAACACAAAAAGAGTAGATTATATAAATAAATATATAAATACAGTAAATTTTGAATTTCTAAAAGTGGCAAGCGAAGATAATAACACAAAATTATCTGGAGCAGTGTTTGAATTATACAAATTAGTTTGTACAGATCCAACTCATACAAAAGAAGGATATCATGATGAAATAATCGATATTAAAAATGTATCTATATGTTGGGAAAAAGTAGGAACAGAAAAAAGTGGAAAAGCGCTTGATGGAGTTGAAGGAAAAGTAGAATTTAAAGATTTGGACAAAAATGAAGAATACAGACTTATAGAAAAGAATGCAACTTTCAATAGGATAAAGCCAACAGGTCAATGGAAAATAATTTATACATTAGATAGTTCTGATTTTAAAATAAGTATAATTGGTAATAGTAATGATGCACCTGCATTTATAAATCAAGATGGAATATTGTTATTGCCAAATATGAAAATGTTTGAACTTCCTACATTGGGAGGAAATGTAAATTATACTTACATTATAATCGCTGCAATATTTATATTTACTGGATGTTGTTGTTTATTAGTTTTTAAAAAAAGAGTTAGTAAAAAAGAAAAAAGCAAAAAATAATAATTTAATATATAGTAATAAGGAGAAATGAAAAATGCAAAAAGAAATATTAAAAAAAATATTGATTATATTTTTAATACTATTTATCTTTATAGGAGCATCTAATGTAAAAAGTATGGCACAAATAAAAATTGATGATACTGGAGAATTAATTATTTCAGGATTAGAGGCTGGATTAACCGTTACAGTGTATAAATTAGCAACAGTAAATTATGACTATGATGTATCTCAAGAACCATTAGAACCACCATACGAATGGGTAGAATCAATAAAAGATTATTTAGCAAGTAATGATGAATATAATACTTATGTTGATACAGAAGTATATCAAAATGCTACAAAAGATGATACTAATGCAGTTGCAAAATTTTATGATACATTAGCTGCAGCAATAAGAAGTGAAGAATTGGAATTAGATGCTACAAAAACAGAAACAGTCCCAGGTTCTGCTACTGCTTCTCCAGGAGAAGCAGATCAGAGTTTAACAATTGATGGCTTAACTATGGGAACATATCTAATATTGATAGAAAATGGATATAAAGTATATAAGCCATCAGTAGTTAATTTAGTACCTGTATTTGATAACGAGAATTCAGAATGGAAAATGTCTACGCCTGCTGAAGTTATTGTAAAATCAAGTGAACCAACTATTACAAAAGAAGTAGAAGATAATTCTGTAAATATAGGAGACAGAATAAAATATACAATAAAAGCAGATGTACCACAATATCCAGATAAGGCAACTGCTAAAGGATATTATATAAGCGATATATTATCTAATGGCTTAAGTTATATAGATAGTTCACTACAAGTGTTTGGATTAAATGGAACCAAGGAAACACTTATAAATGATAGCGATTATGTTGTATCAAATCAGAGACCAAATTCAATAGAACCAAATAAAACTTCTTTTACATTATGTTTTAAATATGACAATATAAAAGAATATGAAAAAATAAAAGTAATGTATGAAGCGGAATTAAATTCCGACCCTTCAACAATTGTTGCAAGTGATGGTAATAAAAATGAAGCATATTTAGATTATAACAATAATCCATATAGTGATGAAAGTTGGAAAACTAAAGAAACTAGCATAAATGTATTTACATATGGAATGATTGTTAACAAGAAAGATAAACTTAACGATCAAATGCTAACTGGAGCAGAATTTATATTATCTACAGATGAAGAAGGCAGTAATAAAATTGCATTTAAGAAAAATTCAGATGGAGTTTATTATAGAACAAGCGATTTAGCAACTGATGAAAATGTAAAATTAAAAGTGGGAAGCGAGAGCGAACTTTTAGGAAAGTTAGATTTAAGAGGATTAGATGAAGGAACATATTATTTAACAGAAACGATAGCTCCAAATGGATATAATAAACTAAAAAATAGTATAAAAGTAGAAGTAAAAAATACAATTTTAACTGTAGATGTACATAATACTAAAGGATTTGTATTACCAATCACAGGTGGAAGTGGCACTGTAATTTTTACTGTAGTGGGTAGCATATTCTTTGGAATTGGATTGTTATTAGTAGCAATTATTATTTATAGAAAAGTAAATAATAAAAAATAATATAAAATATCTTTTTACTACTTTTGATGTTTAGGTGATTGTAATGAAAAAAAAACGCAAAAATAAAAATGATATTTGTTTATTGATTATTGCGATAATATCATTAATATTTGGCTTAGTTATACTTTTTTACCCCACAGTAAGTAATTATTTAGAAGAACAAAATCAAATACAAGTTATACAAAAATATGAAGAAAAAATATCTTCTTCAATTAGTGAAGATATGATAGAGGAAGAATTAAAAAAAGCAGAAACATATAATTATAATTTATCTGGAGAAAAAATCCATGACCCATTTATATACGGAAGTGGATATGCTATGCCAGAAAATTATTTAGAAATATTGAATATAAAAGATGGCGTAATGGGATATATAGAAATACCAAAAATTTCATTAAATTTGCCAATTTATCATGGAACTAGTCAAGAAGTACTGGAAAAAGGAGTAGGACATATTGAAGTCACAACATTACCAATTGGAGGAACTTCTAGACATTGTGTATTAACAGGACATAGGGGGCTACCAAGTGCAAAACTTTTTACAGAGCTAGATAAATTACAACAAGGAGATTATTTTAATATACATATACTTAATAAAGTATTATCATATAAAATATATAACATAGAAGTTATAGAGCCAACAGAAATAGAAAAGTTGCAAATAATTCCTAATAGAGATTTAGTTACATTGATAACTTGTACTCCATATGGCGTTAATACACACAGACTTTTGGTGCACGCTGAAAGAACAGAAGATATAAAAGAAGAGGTAAAAGAACAAATTAATATAAATCAAATTCTTAGTGAAAATAAAGTAAATTATGCTGTTATTGGATTAATTTTTGTTTTAATAATTATAGTAATTACAATATATATTATTATGACTTTTAGAAAAAGAAAAAAGAGGGAAACGGATTGAAAAAAGATAAGAAAAAAAATACCTTCATATTAGAAATATTAGCAATAATATTTTTAATAATTGGAGTAGTAATATATTTTATGCCGTCATTTTCTAATTGGCTATATAATTTTGAAGTTAAAAATATTAAAGAAGAGTATGTTGAACAAATAGAAGAAATTAGTGATTTTCAAAGACTTTATAATGAATTAAAGAGCAGAAATGAGAGCTTATATATTAATAAACAAAAAGAATTAAAAGATCCTTTCTCATATGAACAACCAAGCATTAATTTACAAGAATATGGACTAAAAGATAATATAATAGGTTTTATATTTATACCCAAAATGAATTTAGAAATTCCTATATATCTTGGAGCAAATACAGAAAATATGAAAAAAGGAGCTGTACATTTAACACAAACATCATATCCTATCGGTGGTGAAAACACAAATTGTGTTATTGCAGCACATAGAGGTTATGGTAAAGCGGAAATGTTTAGAAATATACAAAAATTAGAAATAGGAGATGATATTTATATACAAAATTTTATAGAAGAATTAGTATATAAAGTTTCAAGCATAAAAATTATAGATCCAACAGATATAGATAATTTACTAATACAAGAAGGAAAAGATCTGATAACATTAATTACGTGTCACCCATATAGATATAACTATCAAAGATACGTTGTATATTGCGAAAGGAATGATTAATAAAAAATTTTTTCATCATAATTTTATTATAATTACATCTTTTTTAATATGTAATAATCTTATATAGATTATATTTTTTCAACGTCTTAAAATAACTTTTAAGACGTTTTCTTTTAAAGTAATATATTAATTGTTACAGAAAATTAACATATATTTAATATTAAAAAAATTGAAATACATTTATATTATTTATATAATTTAATTGCAAGTTATATTTTATAACTTGGAAAGGAAGAAATAGTAGTATATTTTTAACAAAAAAACAATGCTTTGGAGATAATGAATTGGATTATTAAAATTTTAAAGAACCAAAAATTGTAGATTGGAGAACTGTAATGAAAATAATAAATTTTGAAGAAAAGTATCGAGATGATATGATTTTTATGGTATTATCTGCCAAGAATGCTTTAGGTAGAGTTCCAAAACTCAATGAAGACTTATTAGATATAAAAAAGAATTTTTTTGATAAAGGACATCCTTTCTGGATAGCATTAGATGAATTTGATAGAGTTATTGGATGTATAGGTACAAGAGATGATGAAAATGGAAAAATATTTTTATCAAGATTGTATGTTAAAGTCGATTATAAGAGACATGGAATTGGTAGCCAATTATTGCAACTAGCAGAAGATTCTGCAAGGGAAAGAGGATATAAAGAAATGCATGTTCATTTAGGAGAAGATTATTTAGAAAGTCATATTTTTTATCCAAAGCATGGATATATTGAATATAAAGATTTATATATGAAGAAAGAATTATAATTTATTACATAACAAATAAAGCATTTCAAAAAATTTAAAAAATATTATTGTAAGGAGGAATATAAATGACAATATCTCAAATAGAATTTATTAAAAATTATGCAAAATTAATGTCACAAGTGGAAAGATTTTTCTTCTTTGACTTTGGAATTATATAAAACAAAATTCACAAACGATAATAAAAATTGTATTTTTTGGCAAGTATCAGAGTTTATAATGAGCCACAGTTCTAAAAATGGAGATATTGGAAGATTACAAAATGAGTATGAAAGTATATTTAGAGCTGTGAATGTGAAATAAAAAACAGAAGAATAGGAGGAAAATTAGTGTTTAAAAATATAGAAGAGCTACAGAATGAAATATTAGAAGGAAAAACGAATGAACAAATAATACAAGAAAGAATTGCATATTTAAATTCAGAAGAGTATAAAAAAGACAGATTGCCTATGATAGAAAGAAAAAAATCAACACAAAAATTGTTTTACGATGGTTTTATTGATTCAGAACAATTCACTTCATGGGGGGCAGGACATGTTTGTGATGTTGAATATCAAATGGATGAACAAGAAATTTTTAATCAATTAATAGATTGGGTTAGAAATCATATGGACATAAAAGGAATTAGTGTAAGTTATCTAATAAGTACTGTGAGAAATTATTTTGAAAATAAAGAAAATGCTAAGTATCCTGAACTAATAGAATACATTAAAAAAATGAAACCAAATGACCAACATTATGCAAGACATGCTCTTCCTACAATGATTTTACTCTATGAAAATAGTAAAGATTACAAGGGAACACTAGAAGATTTTGCACATGGATATATGGTATGGGACATTATTCAAATGCGTTGTAATGAACTTGATAATCCACATGATATTGAATGTTATGATAAATTTATGGAAACTGCTGGTTGGGATAAAATCGAGGAAGAAGGGTTAATATTACCTATAAGTGCAATTAAAGGGGCAAATATTGCTGAATGTACGGAGTATTCTTTACTTACACAAAATTGTTTAGCTTTTTTGGGGTATGATTCATATTTATTAGGTGGAAGACTGTCTGTTGGAGAGTACAGTGAAGAACATAATTTTAATGTTATAAAAAGACCTTCGGAAGGAACATATATGATTGTGGATACGGCTCAGTTTGTTGTATTACCAGATATTCCAGATATTACAAGCGTTGATGACTTAAGAAATATGCAGGGAGTTAAAGCTAAAAGGTATAGTAGAGACCAAACAGAAGTAAGTTATTCTGTGTCTGATGAAATACGAACCAAGAGTTTATTACAACAAAAAGAAGAAGAATTATCTTCATTAGAAACAGAGGCTAAAAAAATTTCAAAAGCTTTAATTGAACAACAAAAAGAAGGTCAAGATATGGGAGATGAGTAATTTGAAAGAAAATACAGAAAAAAAATCAATGGTTGAAATCAATGAGAATAGTATTTTTTATAAGATTAAAACTTTTTTTAGAAATATTTTCCGTAAAGATGTAAAAATTGAGAATAATATTATGGAAGAGCCTAAGACTATTAATCAAGAAAATAGTAAATCAAATTTTATGAGGGATATAAGAAATATTGAAAATGAAGAAACAAAATTATTAAAACTTCAAAAACAGTATCGTAATGGAGATGTTAAAGAGGAAGACATGACGAAAGAACAAATATCATCTTTAATTGCTTTATATGATAAACAAATTACAAATCTAAAAAAATCTAATGAAATAAGAAAACAAAAACTTTTGGAATATAGAAGAAAAATGAAATATTGAAAGATGTTGTTGCAGTAAAATATAAATTTTTATCATAGGATTCATCTAAGCTAATATTAGCATAGTTTTCAATAATAGCCATGGTTTTATCAGATGAATTTAAGTAATTAAATTCAGTTTTATCCATTGTAAGTATCTTTCTATTTTTTTAGTATAGATTTAGTAATGCATTTTTTAATGATTAAGTAAAAATTTTGAATTTAAAATAACAGAGTAAAGTAAAAAAATATTAATTTATTGAAAAAACAAATAAATTATAAAATTGAGGTGAAAGAAATGTTAAATATAGAATATCACTCAAATTTAGATGAAAAATATTATAAAATAATAGATACAGAATTTAATAAATATGCTGATAAAAATGATGTTATTTGTAAATATACTCCATTTGCTTTTGTAGCTATGGAAGACAATAAATTTATTGGTATAATAACAGGAAATTCTTATTATAAAGAAGTACATATAAGTGACCTTATTGTTTTAGAAGAATATCGTAATAAAAAAATCGGAACTAAATTAGTAAAAGCCGTTGAAGATTTTTATAAAGATAAAGGATTTGAAAATATTAACTTAACTACTTATGCTTTTCAAGCTCCTGAGTTTTATAAAAAATGCGGATTTAAAGTTGAATTTATTAGAGAAAACAGAGAAAATCCTAAACTCAATAAATATTTTTTAGCTAAATATTTTTAAGAGCATGACAAAATGCATATTTTCAAAGCATACCACAAATGTTTTAAAGATATTGAATTAATACAATATATGATAGTGAATACAAAAGTATGGAGGTGTCTAAATTGAAAAAAACAGAAATAAAAAATATACTATTTTCAATGCGAACTACTGATAATGAAGAAATTATAAATAATTTACTTGGAAAAATAGATTTATTAAGCGAAGAAAAATTCCAAGCGATGCTTAAACAAATAGGAGACAATGAAGAAAATATTAGAAACTATCTACAAGAAAAGATAAATTCAATGCAAGGACAACATGAAACTCATACTAAAATTAATAAAATGATTTCATATGGAATTTCAGGTAACACTATACATTTGCATATGCCTGTTGATTTACATGAAATGTTTGCAAAAATAGGAGTATCAAAAACAATTAATACAGTTAATTTATATTTATTAGATGCAATTGATAGAATAAGAATGATGCAAGCTGAGGGATTTTATAAATTTCTTGATAAAGATAATATATATATGATTTCTCCTATATTAAATAAAAAAGAACTTGAATTTTTAAATTTATTAGATTTTAAAACTCAAACTTTTAAAAAGGAAGAATTACAAGATGATCAATTTGTTTCTAACAATTCAGAGGCACAACTTGCCATTAAAATATTTGGAAAAAATAAAAATGTAGGAACAGCAGTGATAGGATTAGATATTATTAATTCAAAAGAATGGCAAAAAAAGAAAGAAAAACAA
>CANROH010000032.1 GCA_947632185.1 uncultured Clostridia bacterium | reverse complement strand
GAAATTCATTATGTATGTGTTGATGATGAAACTTGGAAACAAAATATTGCAGAAAGAAATCAAAGAGTATTAGATGATAATGGTGGATCAGATTTTTATTTAGATGAAGGACTAATGAAAAAGTTAGAATGTAAATGGGAAGAACCAACAGAAGATGAAGTAGATGTAATACATAAAGTTGATAGAACGAAAAGTATTAAAAAGTAAGGTGGAGATATTATGATTAGATATGCAGATAAAGATGATATTAAAATAATATCAAAATATGATGAACATATTTCTATTGAAGAATTAGAAAATGTAATAAAATTAAAAAGATTAATTGTAATGTTTAATGAGGATAAATTTATTGGTTGGTTAAGATTTAACTTATTTTGGGACAATACGCCATTTATGAATATGTTATATTTTCTTGATAATGAAAGGGGAAAAGGCTACGGACGACAATTAGTATCATTTTGGGAAAAAGAAATGAAAAATAAAGGTTATAAATGTGTATTAACTTCAACTCAATCAAATGAGGAGGCTCAATTCTTTTATAGAAAATTAGGATATATTGATAGTGGCTCATTGTTATTACCAAATGAACCATTAGAAATAATATTCTACAAAAAAATATAAGGTTGTGATTATAATGAATAAAGAACAAATAATAAATGTAATAAAGAAATATTTAGCAAATAAGTTTGAATGTGATATTTCTGATTTAGATAAAAAAGGATTAAATGTAGTAAAAAACAAACAGAATAATAAATTGAAAATGTTATTATTTTATGATTTGATTTTAGTATCATCATCAGAAAATATGTATAATTATGTTTGTGAAAAATTGAAAGATAAAAATACTTATGAAGTGTTTGAATTTCCATTAGTATATGGACAATCAATTTACTTTATTCCTAACTTAAATAAAATATTTAAACAAGATGAAATATCTAAATATGATTTTAAATTATTTGACGGGAATACTGATGAAATTAATTTATCTAGTGGATTTGAAAATGCTATAACTTTTGAAAATGGTAAGTGCATATCTGATATTGCTTATTGTGCATATAAAGATGGACAGGTTATAGGAGTTGCAGGTGCTGATAAAATAAATGATGATATTTGGGAAGTTGGAATTGAAGTATTGCCAGAATATAGAAAAGATGGATTAGCGACTATATTAACTAAAAACTTAACATTAAAAATATTAGAAAAAGGTATAGTACCAATTTGGAGTGCGTCAGTATCAAATATAGGCTCACAAGCAGTAGCAACGAATAGTGATTATATTCCATTATGGATGGAAACTTTTGGAGATATATTTGAAGAAAATTATGTCTTTAAAGATATTACAAAAAATATAGAAATATAAAGGTATGTGATAGTATGATTATAAAGAAATTTAATAAAAAAGAAGATTATGAAAGAGTAATACAATTTCTAACGAATTGTTATAAAGAAAATAAGAATATGGTATGTTGGTTGCCAGAAAGATTTGATGATTTAATTTTTCGTATAGATACTTTATATCACGATGAACGAGGTTTAGAAAAATCAGCAGATTATACATATATATTTGAAGAAAATAATGAAATTGTTGGGTTAATTGTTCCAGATGGAGATTCTTTTAATAGTTGTATAAAAACAGGATATGAAAAGATATTTAGTGAAATGGTTGAACTTTCTGAAAAAGAATTACTACCTTTATTTGAAAAAGATAAAGATGGTAAAGTTGATTTTTTAGTTATATCTCACGATAGTTTGAAATATCAAGCAGATGAATTATTAAAAAGAGGTTATAAAAAAGATGAGGCTGAGGATTATGATAATGTTCAACATCCATTAGAAAAGAATTATCAAATATCATTGCCAGAGGGATTTAAGCAAGTTTATGGAGAGCAATTAGATGATAATATGAAAGCAAAAGCCTGTCATTATGGATTTCATCCTGCAGATGATGATGGAATATTAACAGGAACATTTAGAGAGGGTGCTTTAGCATATCAAGGTAGAAAACAATCAAGATATTTTAAAGATAGTTTTGAAAGTTTAATAATTACTGATGATGGAGATATATGCACATATTGTTTCTGTTATGTAGATAAAGAAACTAGTACAGCATTTATTGAGCCTGTATGTACAAGAGAAAAATATAGAAAGCAAGGATTAAGCAGACAAATGCTTTATGGTGTTATAATAAGATTAAAAGAAATGGGTATTGAAAATGCTTATATAAACTCTTATGATTGGAGAAGAAAAGTATATAATAGTGCAGGATTTGAAACAGAAGATTCAATAGGATTTTGGCATAAAAAAATATAATGGAGGTATTTGTTTATGAACGAAGATGTTATAATTGAAACTGAAAGATTAATTTTAAGACAGTATAAATTAGATGATGTAAATGATATTGTAGAGGGATTAAATAATATAAATGTCACAAAATGGTTGCAAGGAGCACCATATCCATATACTGAAGAAGACGCTTTACATTTTATAAAAAAATCACTTGATAATAACTTATATAATTTTGCTATTGTTCTAAAAAGTGAGAATAAAGTTATTGGTGGGACACAATTAACAAATATAGATTTTCATAATGGAACAGCCGGTGGTGGAATTTGGATAAGTGAAAAATATTGGGGTAAAGGTTATGGATCAGAAGCCTTTGGCGCAAGAATAAAATATGCTTTTGAAGTATTAGGATTAAGAAGATTGGAAAACGGATATTTTAAGGAAAATGAAAAATCACATAAAATGCAATTAAAATTTGGATATAAAGATGAGGGAATTAGAAGACAAAAGTTTGTATCAAGAGGTTCCGGTAAGATTGAAGACGAATATATAACAGGTTTATTAAAAGATGAATGGATAAAGTAAAGGAGTGATATGTATGTTTAAAGTAATTAAACCAGATAATGCAATTTTTATGAGCCAAGAATTTCAGAAAGATAAATATAAATTCAATTTGATATTTAAAAATTTACCAAGTCCAGAATTGGAACTTTATAGTGATGAAGAAAGTTATATAGTATGTAGAGGCTCAAAAAAATGGCCTACTTGGATATGGACAAGTGATAATTTTGATGAATCAAAGATTGGAGAAATAGAAGAACTAATTAAATTATATCTAACAGATAATGAAAGAGATAAATTTACTTGTAAAAAAGAATTGTATGATTTGTTAGTAAAAAGAAACTTTGCTAATTTAAATGCTGATGACTATTTTGAAATGGGATTTTTAATATGTCATCAAACAAAAGCACCAAAAGTATGTGATGGAGTTTTATCTAAACCTTCTGAAAGTGATAGCGAAGTATTAGTAAAATACTGGTATGATGATAATATCGAAATGAATGGAAATGACCCAATTACAATGGAACAAGCAAAGAAAGATGTTGAAACATTTATATCTGATGATAAATTTTATGTATTGAGAAATGCTGAAAATAAAATAGTTTGTATGGCTAGTTATAGTATTACAGGAGAACAAGCAAAAATTAATCACGTTTATACTCCTACTGAAGAAAGAAAAAAAGGTTATGCAGCAAATTTAATATATCTTATGACTAATGATATTTTAAAAAGAGGATTAGTGCCATTGTTATATACTGATTATAATTATATTCCATCAAATAAAGCATACATAAACGCAGGGTATGAAGATAAAGGGATATTAATTAATTTTAGTTGCAGTAAAGAAAAGAAGAAAACATTATAAAAGGAGGTAAAGGATGATAATAAATAGTTTTGATAATAAATCAGAAGCAAAGATAAATCCTCAATTTAATGAAAATGCATATAAATTAGATGTATGTATTTTGACATTTTCAAACGTTATTGAGCAATATGTACTAAATAATTATAAATGTGAAAAAATTGGAGAGATAAAAGACGCTGCTGATACTAGATTTATCTATAAAATAGATTATAAAGGTAAAAAAATAGGATTCTTTAAAACTTATGTTGGAGCACCATCTTGTGTAGGCTCAATAGAAACATCATCTTCACAAATAAAAACTGATAAATTTATTATTTTTGGTGGTGCAGGATGTTTAAATAAAGAAATAGCACATGGTAAAGTTATGGTACCAACAGAAGCATATAGAGATGAGGGAACATCTTATCATTATGCAGAGGCAAGTGATTATATAAAAGTTAAAAATCATAATATAGTTTCTGATTTTATGAAAATAAATGAGATTCCTTATATTGAGGGTAAAACTTGGACAACAGACGCTTTTTATAGAGAAACATTAAATAATTTTGAAAAAAGAAAAGCAGATGGTTGTATATCTGTTGAAATGGAATGTTCAGCAGTTCAAGCAATGTGTGATTTTAGAAATATAGAATTTTATACGTTCTTTACAAGTGGAGATTTATTAGATAGTCCAAAATGGGATGAAAGACACAAAAAAGGAGAACTAGAAGGAACACAACACGATTCAACACATTTTGATATTGCAATAGAACTTGCTAATTATGTAAGTGAATTATAAATAGTGAATAGGAAAGTGATAGATAATGAAATTAATATTAAATGGTGGAGGAGATGGCAAACAAGTAGAAAGTGCCAGAAAACTATTAAATGGTTTAATAGACCATAATAAGAAAATATTATATGTACCACTTGCTTGGGTTGATCCGACATTTAGTGGTTGTTTAGAGTTTATGACTAACGAATTAAGTGATGTTAATTCAGCAGGTATTGAAATGATAACAAGTGCAGAAGAAATAATGAATAAAAACTTAAATGATTATGCTTGTATTTATATAGGTGGAGGAAATACTTATAAATTATTAAGTGAATTAAAAAGTAGTGGTGCATTTGAAAAAATCAAGAATTATTTAATTAATGAAGACGGAATAGTTTATGGTGGTAGTGCAGGAGCAATTATATTTGGTAAAGATTTAGATTCTTGCAATACTGATGATGAAAATGAAGTTGGATTAACAGATAATTCTGGTTTTGATTTAATAAATGGTTATTCACTATTATGCCATTATACAAGTAGAGAAGAAGAAAGAACAGAATTAAGTAAAAAATATTTATTAGAACTATCTAAAACAAAACCTATTTATGCTATTCCAGAAGAAGATACTATATATGTAAATGATAATACAATAGAATTTTTAGGTAGCAGACCTTATTACGAATTTAGAGAGGGAGTGATTATAATGCACAATACAATTCAATTAGTTCCATATACTGATGAATACTATAATTTTGTTTATGAAGTAAAGAAAAATGCTTATAAAAAATATGTAGAAGAATGTTGGGGTAAATGGGATGAAGAAGCACAAAAAGAATATTTCAAAAAGTTTATTGAAACATATAAAAATAGTGCTTACATAATTAAAGTAGATGAACAAGATGTTGGATTTTATAATGATGAAGAATTAGATGATGGAAGTTATGAAGTAGGTAATATTTGTATTAAACCAGAATTTCAAGGCAAAGGACTTGGAACAATGATTTTAAAAAATAAACTTGAAGAACACAAAAATCAAGATATAAGAATACAATTCTTCAAACAAAATCCTGTTGGAAAACTATATGAAAGATTAGGATTTGTTCCTAATGGAGAAACAGAGTTTCATTATCAAATGATAAAACCAAAACAATTAAATAAAGTAAAATAAAAAGGCTATTCAATGACGAATAGTCTTTAATATTCTAGTTTATTCATATCAAATAGTTTAGAATTATAAAACTCTTTAAGTTCTATTTTTAATGTTTTACATATTTTAAATATAACTGTTGCACTAGGATTTTCTACTTGGTTTGCGAGTAATGCTCTTAAAGTAGATGGTGGAATTGCAGATAATTCTGCTAGTTTATTAGGCGTATAATTATATCTATCACATAATTCAAATACTCTTTGACTAACGGCTTCTTTAAATAACATTTACTCACCTCCAATATTTAATAAAATTCTAGCAGAATTCGGTGGAAAATATGCACCGATTTCGGTTGACTTTCAAAAAGTGCGATGTTATAATGTTTAATGTCATTGAAAAATAAAAACAGTACATTTATTTTTTCAGATGTACTGCATTTTTTTAAATAATCGCTTGGGGAAATAGAATAATTTAGAAAGGACAAGAATATGGAAAATACATATATATTATTAGCATTAGTATTTGTAGTTATACTTATTATTTCAGTTTGTTATATTTATCAATCATCTAAAACTAAAAAACAGGAAAAAGAAAAAATTGATAAAGAATATGCAGAATATGAAAAAAGACAAAGAGATTTGGAAATCAAAGAGCGTCAAGAAAAGAGTATAAAGTGGAATAAAAATATACAAGAAAAGTTTGATGGTAAAATTAAATATAAGACTAATAGACCTATTAAAGCATTAATTGGAGATTATACTGATAGTATGGCTCCATATACAAATTCAATGTTGAGAAGAATGGGAATTGAAACAGAAGTTGTACCAACTGCTAGTGATGTTATTGATAGAGTAAATACAGGAAATCAATATGATATTATTATTACTAACAATGTTTATCCAAAAGGAGAAAGTGGTCAACAAGTATTAGATACGCTTAAAGAAGATACTGATTTTAAAGTTCCTATTGTAATTTTAACAGTAGATCAAAATGCAAGAAATATTTATTTAGATAAAGGCTTTGATGAATATATTGAAAAACCAATAAGTGAAGAAAAGATAAAAAAGATTTTTCCAGAACTTATAAATGATTTAGAGTTTATAAAAACTAAAAAGCAATAATCAAATTAACGATTATTGCTTTTCTCTACCAAATAAAGCGTCTATTGAAAATGGTTGATATATTTTAGTTAGATTAAAGAGAAATGTTGTTGTTATAAGATTCGTACCTAATTCATAATGAGCATAAGCAGGTTGAGTAGTATTTATTTTTTCTGCTACCATTGCTTGTGTCATTTTATTTTGTTTTCTTAAAATTCTTAAATTTTTAGAGAGTAGTTCAATATCAAGAATAATTGGTTTATAATTTATATTAGTTCTAGTTAAACCAAATAAATAATCCAAACTATAACCATACTTGTTAGCATATTCTATAAGTCTTTCTAATGGAATAGTGTCTTTTCCTGTTTCCCATCCAGATACAGTTGAAAAATGTATATTAAAAAATTCTGCAATATCTTTTTGCTTTAAATCTAATAACTCTCTACTTTCCTTGAAATTTTTTATTACCAATTTAAATCACCTATATATATTATTTCATTAACTTGTGGTAATATTATTTTTCTAGGGGAAATAGAATATAATTTGTGTATTTTTTGTAATATCTAAAATTACTATTATATCATTTGTAATAGTAATTTTTTTTGTTTTTGCACGAAATGTAAAAATCAATGCTTTTTTGGCAGAAATTAACTATTTTTTTGCTATTTTTTGATATTAGTGAACAAAATTTGCTAATTAAGACAGATTTTGACAAATTTCGCAAAAAATATGTTATAGAATAGTTAACATAGTAGCAATGCCGGGGCTATGTGATATATGAAAAGGTGTAAAAAAAGGTGAAATAATATGTAAGATAATAAAATAGAAAGAGTAGTATGTAGTATATCTATTTTTATAAGTGGTATAGTGCATATTCACATAAGAAGTAAGCAAATGTAAATGAAATATTGCTTAAAGTTCTTGATATAAGAGGCATTGACTTGATAGGAGGTTGGATGCCTTTTATGAGAGTTGATAGATTTAGATTAAAAGTATATATTTTATTTAAAGAAAAAAATGCAAAGGTGTTTGTGTGCCTTTGTGTTTCTAAATTTGCCGATTGTGATTCCAATTTGTTAAGGGACACAATCGGCTTTTTTTTTTACCTAATTACTGGAAAATTATGTAAGTGTAGAAGTCCACCTTTTATCAATTTAATTAAAAAAATTGAATTGATAGGAGGAAAGAAAGATGGCAGAACGCCCAAAAAGAAGAAGATATAAGGATAATCCTTATACATTGATTTATATTGAAGAAAAAAATACTTATATGGTAAGTTTTAAAGATGTTAGAGGAAATTTACAACAAATAGAAGTTAGTGAGGAAATATATAAAACATTTGATAAATTTGAATTACAAGATATTAAAGAACTTAATGAATATGATAGGCATATTGAACATTCAGAAATATTTGAAAACAATATTAATGCAAGAGCAAAGGACAAGCCTAC
Organism: uncultured Clostridia bacterium; assembly: GCA_947632185.1. Lineage (GTDB taxonomy): Bacteria > Bacillota > Clostridia > TANB77 > CAG-508 > Scatovivens. The sequence continues at coordinate 9,074 of CANROH010000032.1, read as the reverse complement.
AAGTTTAGAAGATGAAGTAATTAATAAAACTCTAATTGATGAAATTAAAAGAGAAATAAATAATCTACCTGCAATACAAAGAGAAAGAATTAAAAAGTATTTCTTTGAAAATAAGACTTATGAAGAAATTGCAAGAGATGAGGGAGTAAATAAAACATCAATTATGAGAGCAATAAACAATGGTTTAGAAAAAATTTCAAAAAAAATTAAAAATTAAATGCAACTTTTTGCGTTTGAGTGAGGAAACAGGTGAGAGGGAGTTAATCCTTCTTGACCTGTTCCTTTTGTTTTTAGAGGAGCAGGAGCGTTCTTTGAAAATTTGATATACATTTCATCAAATACGTTCCTATTAGTAATAGCACATTAGCAAGTACGCTTGTCGATTAAATACTTGGCTAAAAAATTAGGTAGCACCTAATCTGCGATGAAAACTAATAGTATTAAAGATACTCCTGCCTAGCCACAGACTCAATCAATGGGGGCAGCCCGGAGAGATCCTCGGGGAGGTGGAATTCCTGTGAGATTATTTCGCTAATAATCGTTTGATGATTTCCAAGCCGAGGGGTTCGAGGAAAAATATCGGTAAATAAAAATAAAGAAGATAATTGAAAAATATAAAAGTCAAAGTGTTTAGTTGCTTTGGCTTTTTTTACATATATAAGGAGGAGAATATGAAAAGAAAAAATTATAAAATTACTATAAAAATTAAGTATGAAACTACTATGCTACATTCTGCTACAAGTGCTAATAAAGCAATAGAAGATGTAGTTAAAGTATGGACTGATATTTTAAAACAAGATAGAACATTAAAAAACTTATTTGAGTTGCCACCACATATTATATGTACTGCGAAAATTGATGATGGAAGAAGATAGAATAAAAAGAGGAAATGTATTTATTGCAGACTTAAATCCTACTGTTGGAAGTGAACAATACGGAAGAAGACCGGTGGTGATTCTTTCAAATGATTTAAGTAATAAATATAGTCCTACTATTTTAATAGCACCTTTTACTAAAATACTAAAAAAGAGAAGTTTGCCTACACATATATTAGTTAGAAAAAACTATTTTTTAAAATATGATTCAATAATTTTATTAGAACAAATAAGAACAATAGATAAATCTCGATTAGTTGCATATAAAGGTAGTTTAAAACAAAATGTTTTAGATGAAATAAACTTTGGTTTGATTGAGGTAGAAGAAATAGATTTTATTTCTTATTTAAAAAGTTTGGGAATTGGAGGAAACAATGAGAAAAAGAAAAAACTATATAGTGACTATTATAGCGAAAAATTATAGACAAGAAGTTGAAGTTAAGGCTGAAAGTAAAAAAGACGCAGAGAATATGGTTGATAATGTTTTACTAGGTTGCGAATATTTTATTTTTGATGATAAGAGTCAATATAAATTAGAAATTAGAAGAAAGAAATGGAGGGAAAAATAAGTGAATACTGATGAGTTAAAACAAAAATTGTTAAGATGTAGAGATATATCTTTTAATGATGTTGAATTAGATGATTTAGAAGATATAAGCAAAATTACTTTTAGCAAGAAAACTGATAGTAAAGAAAAAATAATAGATTTTATTAAGAGTTCTAAAAATCCATATATGTTTAAATGTAATGGAAAAAAAGTAAAGATAGAGTTTGCTAATACTAATCTTATAGCAGAAGATTCACTTACAAAAACTTTAAAAAATGTATATCAATAAATCAATTCTGCGATTATAAAAATCGCACAGATGAAATAAAATTATCTTCCTTATAAAATTGAGTTGTAATTTGAAAGGAGAGATAGTTATGGATATAAAAGATTATAAAATTGGACTTTATTTAAGAGTAGCACAAAAAGATGATGAGGCAATAGAAAGGCAAAAAGAATTAAATATTTCTTATTGTAAATATAGGAAATATCCTGAAATCAAAAAAATATATGCAGATAATGGATATTCTGGAAGAACGGAAAATAGACCTGCATATAAAAAGATGATAAGAGATATTAGAAATGGAAAAATTAATGTAATTGTTGTTTCTAATATGGATAGATTAACACGACAACCTATATTTTTTTATCATAAAATAACAGAACTAATTTTAAAGAAACAATTGATAGTTATAAGTATTGCAGAAAGCCCGTTAACTGATGAAGAATTATTTAATTTTAGATTTAGAATGTTTCTTATTGAAAAACAACAAGAATTATTAGAAGAAGAAAGAAAAAATGGAGGTGTTATATAATGCCTCGTAAGAAGAAAAAATTACAAACTGAAAAAAATATATGGAAAGTAGGTGTCTATTGCAGATTATCATCAGAAGATGGAGATAATGCTGAATCAGATAGCATAGGAAATCAAAGAGAAATAATAGAGTTCTTTTTAAAAAATGAAGAAAATATTGAGATAGTTGATTATTATGCTGATGACGGATATTCTGGTACTACTTTTAATAGACCAGAATTTAAAAGAATGTTTAATGCAATGGTTAATGGAGTAATAAATACCATTATTGTTAAAGATTTATCAAGATTTGGAAGAAATTATATTGAAGTAGGAAATTATATAGAGCAAATATTTCCTTTATATAATGTAAGATTTATTGCTATCAATGATAATGTAGATAGTTATAAAGACCCTAAATCAATAAATAATGTTATTGTACCATTTAAGAATTTAATGAATGATGAGTATGCAAGAGATATTTCTAATAAAGTTAGAAGTGTTCTTATGACTAAATCATTAAACGGAGAATGGGTAGGAGGTACTTGTCCCTATGGATATAAAAAGAATCCAGAAAATATACATCAATTAATTATTGATGAAGAAGAAGCACCTGTTGTAAGAAAAATTTTTAAAATGGCAGTTGATGGATATGGACATATTAAAATTGCAAAATTTCTAAATGATAATGGTATTTTATGCAGAAAAGAAGTACAAAGAAGAAAAAAATATAAATTGAGTATGAATGCCGAAGAAGTTGAAATTGTTTATCATTGGAGTACATCAACTATTGGGAAAATGGTTACAAGCGAAATATATATAGGTAATTTAGTTTGGAATAGAACAGGCTCTGTAAGTTATAAGGATCATAGGCAAATTTATAGACCTAAAAGCGAATGGGTTGTAGTCAAGGGAACACACGAAAGAATAATTAGTGATGAAGATTTTAACAGAGTTCAAGAAATAATTAAAGAAAGAAGTTGTAAGAAGAAAAAGCCAGAAAAATTAACAATATATAAGTATAAAATTAAATGTGCTGATTGTGGTAGAAGTATGTGCAAGATGGAAGATACAAGAGATGGACATATTTGTTCTAACTACTATTGCAGAAATTATAAGACTACTTCGGGTAAATGTACACCACATAAAATAAGAACAAGCGATTTAGATTCTATGGTAATTGAAAGCATAATAATGCAAATAAAATCTGTTCTTAATATAGAAAAGACAATTAAGAAAATAAAAGATAATAATTCTATTGATAAAAAAACTGAATATGAAAATATAATTTCAAAATTAAATAACGAAATAGAAAAACTTAAAAGACTTAAAAAATGTTCTTATGAAGATTGGAAATTAAATAAGATAACAAAAGATGAGTTCCTTAATTATTCAAAAGATTATGAGCAAAGAATTGATAATTATAATAATGAAATAAAAATATACAATTCAAAAATTGAAGCAAGTTTAAAAGATATAAAGGAAGAAGAATATTGGATTGAACATTTTAGAAGAAATAAGAAAGTTAAAACTTTATCAAGAGAAGTTATAGAAGATTTAATTGATTGTATATATGTTCACGAGGGTGGAGATATAACAATTAAATTCAAATATCAAGACGAATATGAGAGAGTTTTAAATGAAATTAAAAATGAAACGGAGGAGATAATGTGAAAAAGTGGAATGTTGCTGCTTATTTAAGACTTTCATCTGACGATGGAGATAAAGCAGAATCAAATAGTATTAGTAATCAAAAAAGTATAATAAAACAATATGCAAAAAGATTTGATGATTTGAAAGTAGTTGAATTTTATACTGATGATGGATATTCTGGTACCACTTTTGATAGACCTAATTTTCAAAAAATGATAAATGACATTAAAGATAAAAAAATAGATTGTATTATCGTTAAAGATTTATCAAGACTTGGAAGAAATTATATTGAAGTAGGAAACTATATTGAAAAAGTATTTCCTTTATATAATGTAAGATTTATTGCTATCAATGATAATGTAGATAGTTATAAAGACCCTAAATCAGTAAGTAATGTTATCGTTCCGTTTAAAAACTTAATGAATGATGAGTATGCAAGAGATATTTCTAATAAAGTTAGAAGTGTATTAGATAATAAAAAAGCAAATGGACAGTTTATTGGCTCATTTGCTCCTTATGGTTATTTAAGAGACCCAAAAGATAAATACAAATTTATAGTTGATAAAGACGCTGCAAAGGTAATAAAGAAAATATTTACTATGATTTTATCTGGTAAAAGTAAAAAAGATGTTGCAAACGAATTAAATTCGTTAGGAGTTTTAACACCTAGAATGCATAAATTAGAAAATGGAACAGCAAAATGTGTTATAAAAGAAACAACTAAAAAATGGAATACTAAAAAAATTGACGAAATTCTAAAAAATAGTACTTATACTGGAGATTTAATACAAGGTGTAAGAAAAAAAGTTAGCCATAAAATTCATAAAAATAAAAGAGTTAATAATGATAATTGGATAGTAGTACCTAATCATCATAAAGCAATAATTACTAAAGATGAGTTTCAAAAAGTACAAGAATTATTATATGAAAGAAATATTAGAGTAACTGCAAAAAATGATTATGATATATTTGCAGGACATTTAAGATGTAGTGAGTGTGGTAATAGTTTAATTATAAGAAAGTCAAAATATCATATATATTATTATTGCAAAACATATTTAAAAGAAAAAAACTGTATATCTAATTCATTTCAAAAAGAAAAATTAGAAAAAATAGTTATAGATTTATTAAATAGTTTTAGAAATAATGTTAGAGATATTGATGAAAAAATAAATGAGATTATAAATCAAAAAGAAATAAGTTATGATATAGATATTATTAAATCTAAAATTGCTAATGTGAATGAAAAGATTGATAAATATATTAAATTAAGAAATGAAGTTAAGAACGATTTAAAAGAAAATTTTATAACAGAAGAAGAATATTGGGAATATTCTGAAGAATACAGTGGAAATATAAGTAAGTTAAAAAAAGAAAAAGAAAAGTTAGAAGAAAGACTTAAAAAAATATCCTTTGAATCTGAAAACAATGAAAGTTGGATTGAAGAAATTAAAAAACTAAAAGAAATTAAAACATTGGATAGATTACTTATTGATGAGTTAATTGAAGATATAGAAATTGATAAGGAAAGAAATGTAAAAATAATTTTTAAATGTAATGATAAATATTTTGAGGCACTTGACTTTATAAATCGTAATAAATGTGATATAATATCTCCGAGTGAAAACGCAGAAATTATAAAAGCAAATTAAGTAATTAAAACATAGAAAGGATGTTTTTTTATGGAGAAAAGTAATAACAATGAAAAGTTAACTAAGTTCGGAATTAACTGGTTTCCAGGACATATGCAAAAAACAAAAAGACAAATAAAAGAACTTTTACCTATAATAGATATAGTATATGAACTAGTAGATGCAAGAATACCTTATTCTAGTAAAATAGTAGATATAGATGAAATAATAAATAAAAAACCTAGAATATTAATAATGACTAAATATGATTTATGTGATAAATTAATTACTAACAAATGGATAGAATATTATAAGGATAAAGGTTATACAGTTATTCCAGTAGACTTAAATAAACATGATTCTATAGATGAAATAATTAAAATAACAAATAAATTAATTGAAAACATTAATATAAAAAGAAACGATAAAGGAATGAAAGATAAACAAATAAAATCATTAGTAATAGGTATACCTAATGTAGGTAAAAGTACTTTAATTAATAAAATGGCAGGTAAAAAAGTTGCAAATGTAGGTAATATGCCAGGCGTTACTAAAAACTTAGTTTGGCTTAAAACTAATAGCAATATATTACTATTAGATACACCAGGTATTTTATGGCCTAAATTTGATACTAAAGAAATCGCTTATAATTTAGCAAGTATGTCTGCTATAAAAAGTGATATTTTAGATAAAGATGATATTGCAGTATATATTTTAAATATGTATAATAAATATTATAAAGATTATTTATCTAGATATAATATAGATAATATAGATGATTTAGAATTAGTATATGATACAATAGGTAAAAAAATAGGTGCTTATAAAAATAATGAAGCTGACTATAATAGAGTGAGTGATTATATATTAAATGATATAAAAAATGAATCTATAAAGAATATAACATTTGATAGGATTGATTAGTATGAATAAAGAAGAGTTAATTATACTTGATAAGAAATTAAATTTAAATAAAATATTAAAAGAAGAAGAAAAAAATAATTTTATAAATGCTATTAATAAATATTTTTCTACTAATAGAGTAACTTTTGATTATTTTATAAAACATTTAGATAGATTTATAATTTTATATACATATATATTACATTTTAATTTAAAAGATGTTATAAATGCTATTACATCATCTCCTACAGTTATTCAAGAAGAAACAGAAGAGTTATTTTTAAAATATTTAATATTGGCTAAAATGGATAATGTAGGTAATATACAAGGAAGAGATGATGTATTTATAAATCATCCAAAAGATTTAAGAATAGGTATAAATAATTTATATGGAAGATTAATGTTTTTATTATCTGGTAATGGTATAACTAGAAATGATAATATATCTAGGAAGAAATTACTTACAATGACTAATGATAATTGGGAAACAACTTATAAAATAACAAAAGAACAATTAATAAATAAGTATCCATTAAATAAAGAAAATATAGAAGAAATTAAAAATTGGGAAGAAAATAAAAATTTATTAAATACTGGAGGATTAAAACGTGGATGATTTATTAAAATATGAACGAGATTTATATGAATCTGGTATTAATTTAATAGCAGGTGTTGATGAAGTAGGTAGAGGTCCATTATATGGTCCAGTTGTTGCGGCTGCTGTAATATTACCAAAAGATACTTTTATAGAAGGATTAACTGATTCTAAAAAATTAAGTGAAAAAAAACGTAATTATTATTATAAAATAATAAATGATGTAGCATTATCTATAGGAATAGGTATAATAGATGAAAAAAAGATAGATGAAGTAAATATATATGAGGCTACTAAATTAGCAATGAAGGATGCAATAAATAAATTAAAAATAAAACCAGAACATATTCTAATAGATGCTATGCCACTAGATATAAGTATTCCTACAACTAGTATAATAAAAGGAGATAGTTTAAGTTTATCTATAGCAGCGGCTAGTGTTATTGCAAAAGTAACAAGAGATAGTATGATGTATGAAATAGATAAAATACATCCAGAATATGGATTTAAAAATCATAAAGGATATCCTACTAAAGAACATATAAAAAATATAGAAAAATATGGTTTAATTGATGGATATAGAAAAAGTTATAGTCCAATAAAAGAAATGGTAAAGGAAGATTAATATGGGATTATTTGATAAAATAAAAAATGTTTTTAAAACAAAAGCAAAAGAAGAAATAGAAGTATATGATAAAGGATTAGAAAAAACAAGAAAAGAATTTGTAAGTGAATTAAATATACTAGGTATAAAATATAAAAAAGTAACTGATGAATATTTTGATGAATTAGAAAGTTTACTTATAAAGGCAGATATAGGTGTTAAAACTGTATTTGATTTTTTAGATAGATTAAAAAAACGTGTTAAAAAAGAAAATATAACTGATACTGAAAATTTAAAAGAAGTTATAGTAGATGAATTATTTTTAATATATGTAACAGGTGAAAATTTATCAGATAAAATTAATATGAATCCAACAGGTCCTACAGTATTATTATTTGTAGGAGTAAATGGAGTAGGTAAAACTACTACTATAGGTAAACTTGCTTATAAATATAAAAATGAAGGTAAAAAAGTAATGCTTATTGCAGGAGATACTTTTAGAGCAGGAGCAGTAGAACAATTAAAAATATGGGCTGATAAAACTGATTCATTATTTTTTGGTAAAGAAAATATAGATCCTGCTGGTGTAATATATGAGGGCTTAGAAAATGCAATGAAAGAAAATGTTGATATTGTATTAGTAGATACTGCAGGAAGATTACAAAATAAAGTAAATTTAATGAATGAATTAGAAAAGATAAATAAAGTTATTGGTAAATTTATACCTAATGCACCACAAGAAACTTTACTTATTATAGATGCAACAACAGGACAAAATGGAATATTACAAGCTGAAAGTTTTAAAAGTATTACAAATATTACAGGAATAGTTTTAACTAAATTAGATGGTACTGCTAAAGGTGGAATAGTACTTGCTATAAAAGAAAGTGTAGGTATACCTGTTAAATTTATTGGATTAGGTGAAGGTATGGAAGATTTAAAATCATTTGATATTGAAGAATATATTTATGGTTTATTTAAGGATATGATTTAATGGAAGAAAGAGATTATTTAATAAATCTATATGAATATTATGGTAAATTACTTACAATAAAACAACAAAGATATTTTGAAGATTATTATTTTGATAATTTAACTATACAAGAAATAGCAGATAATTTATCTATAAGTAAAAATGCTATATCTAAACAATTAATAATTATTAAAGATAAATTATTAGAATATGAAAATATATTAAATTTATATAATAAAAAAATAAAAATAAATAATATAATAAAAGAATTAGATAATAAAGTAATAGATGAAATAAATAAATTAATTTAAAAATATATTGTTTATATTTAAATTTTGTAGTAATATTATAATAGAGTAAAAAATAAGTGACACAGTTAAGTTAACAAGAGTTGCTCAAAAAATTAAAAATTATATACGAAGAATTGAATTATATAACCAATCTCCTCCAGAAGAACATTTGTTCGCTGGGGGGGGTTATACTTATATAATTTTTTTATA
>CANROH010000031.1 GCA_947632185.1 uncultured Clostridia bacterium | reverse complement strand
ATATAACAGTAGCACTTTCAGGAGAGTGCTCTGATGAGATTTTCGGTGGGTATCCATGGTATTTTAGAGAAGATAGCTTAAATAGCAATACTTTTCCATGGTCTCTAGCATTAGATGAAAGACAAAATTTATTAAATCCAGAAATTTCTAATAAAATTTGCATAAAGGATTATGTTAAAGAAAAATATGAAAAATCTATTGAAAAAGTAGATTTTTTAGATACGGATAGTGATGATAATAAATTGCATAGAAAGTTAATTTATTTAACTTCAAATTGGTTTATGCAAACATTGCTAGATAGAACAGATAGAATGTGTATGTATAATGGTTTTGAAGTAAGAGTACCATTTTGTGATTACAGAATTGTAGAATATGCTTGGAATATTCCTTGGGAAATGAAAGCCTATAAAGGAAGAGAAAAAGGACTATTAAGACATGCAATGGAAGGACTTCTTCCAGAAGAAATTATATATAGGAAAAAAAGCCCATATCCAAAAACTCATAATCCAAATTATTTAAAAATAGTTAAAGAGAAATTAATTAAAATTATGAAAGATAGTTCATCTCCAATAAATAATTTATTAAACAGAAGATATATATTGGATATAATTGATACTGATGGTAAAGCATTTGCAAGGCCATGGTTTGGTCAGCTTATGACTGGACCACAACTTATGGCATATTTAATTCAAGTAAATTTGTGGCTTGAAAGATATCAGCCTAAAATTGAAATATAATTTTTGAAATATTTTAAGAATTTCGAAGAATAAAAAAGAGACTTCCTTCTACTAGTTAGATAGTCTCTTTTTTAATGATTACTTAAGTTGAAAGTATATAAGCTATAAGCTCTTTTTCAATATCTTCATCAGTGCATCCATCATACCATAAATTTTTAGCCAGATTATACGCAGGCCAATATCTTGAATCCTGTGTATCAATATGCAATTTGTGCATTATTATGTGAATGATTATTAGTTTTTCATCACACCAGGCCAAACGTAGGTTTTGGGGCCAACGAGATTCTGAAAGTGGCTCAAACAGCTTTGGGTCTTTAAGGTTTTTGTTGTAAAGATTTTTAAACATTCAATTTTCCTCCTTGTCAATTGACTTCCTAATATTTTTTTTGAATATGCCTATCTATATAAACTGCCTAATGATATTAGGACAGGAATTTTAAATAATACATTAACTTATTATATCATAAAACTGCTTAAATTGCAAGTAATTAAACAATTTTAAGTAGGTAAATAAAGCTTTAAATAGTATTGATTTTTTATGGTTTTAATGATATAAAATAAAAGTATAAATGTATAAGGAGGTATTATGGGTTTTTTTGACAAATTAAAGCAAGGATTAGGAAAAACCAAAAACTCTATTGATGAGAAATTAAATAATGTTTTTAGTGTTTTTAGAAAAGTTGATGAAGAATTATTAGATGAATTAGAAGAAGTTTTAATTATGTCTGATATAGGAGTAGAAACTTCTGTTAAAATTATAGATGAATTAAGAATAAAAATAAAAAAAGAAAAAATCGAAGATGAAGAATCAGTAAAAAAAGCATTAAAAGAAATAATGAAAGAAATATTGGAAGTGGCTGAACCAAAATTAAATTTAGAGACAGTCCCATCAGTAATATTAGTAATTGGAGTAAATGGGGTTGGAAAAACTACTTCTATAGGAAAAATAGCAAATAATTTAGTAAAAAGCGGTAAAAAAGTAGTAGTTGCAGCTGCTGATACATTTAGAGCGGCTGCTGTCGAACAATTAGAAATATGGGCACAAAGGTCAGGAAGTATTATAGTAAAAAAAGAAGAAGGAGCAGATCCAGCGTCTGTTGTTTATGATTCAATAAAGAAAACAAAAGAAATAGGTGCTGATGTTTTAATTGTTGATACGGCAGGAAGATTGCATAATAAAAAATATTTAATGGATGAACTTTTAAAAATAAATAAAGTTATTGAAAAAGAAATGTCAGAATGCAGTAAAGAGGTATTACTTGTTCTTGATGCGGAAACTGGTCAAAATGCTATATCACAGGTAAAAGCATTTAAAGAAACAACTAATATTACAGGATTAGTGTTAACTAAATTAGATGGAACAGCTAAAGGTGGAGTAATTATAGGAATTGTATCTGAAAATAATATACCAGTAAAATTTATAGGAGTTGGTGAAAAAATAGATGACATGGAAGTATTTAATGCATCAGATTTTTTAGATGCTATTATTTAATTTTGAAAGGAATAGAGAAATGGAAAAACAAGAAAATGGTAACTCAAAAGATAATAAAGTAGCTAAAGATAAGAAAAAAATTTCAATGAAAGTAGTTATTGTTTTAGCTGTTTTAATTGTTTTTGGATTAGGAACAGCAATTTCTTTGAGGGCAGAATATTTAAAAACAATAGAAATAAGTAAAAATTACGAAAGTGTATTTTATAAGAATATACAAAATAAGTATATTGTATTTGGTGTAACTGCATTTATTGTGTATATTTTTACCTATATATTAAATAAATTTATAAAAAAAGGTTTAAAGAAATTTTTTGATGAGGAGAAAAAGCCTTTTCCAAAACTTCCAAATAAAAGTATAAGCTTGATTTTAGCGTTATTTGGAGGAATAATTTCTTCTGCATTGCTTTCAGATAAGTTGGCTATTTTCCAAAATGCAGCATTATTTGGAAAAGAAGATCCTATATTTAATACTGATATCGGATATTATATGTTTGGACTTCCTTTTATACAAGCATTATTAATTTTTATAATAGAAGTCTTAGTTTTTTCAATTATTTATATAGCACTTTATTATGTTATAACTTTTAATGTATTTTTTGATGGAATAGATGCTGAAACTCTAAAGAAAAATACTTTTGTTAAACAAGAATTATTTATAGTAGTTTTAATAACAATCGTTTTTTGTATTTATATTTTTATTAGTTCTCAAAATATTTTAACGGGTAATATGGTTACAATTGGAGATGAAGCATCAACAGAATTAACAGGAGCAGGACAAGCAGATGTAACTATAAAATTATGGGGATATAGAATATTAAGCTTTGTTATTATATTTGCTGTATTAAGATTACTAAAATATATTAAAAAGCCAAACTTTAAACAAGGAGTTATTTCTGTTATGATAGTTCCTGCTTACTTAGTATGCATGTTTTTAGTTATGGTATATTTTGAAGTTATCCATGTAAGGGGAAATGAACTTGATAATGAACAAGAGTATATTGGTTATAATATTAGAAATACTAAAATTGCATATGGAATAGATATTAATCAACAAAATATTAATTCATATAATGCTATAACTTCTGAACAAGTTAATAATAATCAAGATATAATAAAAAATATTCCAATAATAACAGAGAGTGTAACTTTAAATGCTATATCAGAACATCAGGAAAATAGTGTTTATTATAATTATGAAAATACTTTTCTAGCAGTATATAATATAGATGATAAAGATAAATTGATTTATATAACACCAAGAGAAATTCTTAATGACTCTACAATAAGTTATAATAATAGAACTCTAAAATATACACATGGATATTCTGTAGTTGCAAGTTCTGCAAATGATAGTGATTCAGATGGATATGCAGAATATATATTATCTGATTTTATGAGCCAAGATGTTTTAAATATAAAACAACCAAGAATTTATTTTGGCTTAAATACAGATAGTACAATTATGACAAATACTTCATTTGGAAAAGAGTATGATTATCCAATAACTGCTACGACTAATCAAGAGAATGTTTATGATGGAAAAGCAGGATTAAAATTAAATTTTCTTGACAGAATGGTTATTGCTATAAATGAAGGTAATTTTAAATTGTTGTTTTCGTCTAATATAACAGAAGATACAAAAATATTAACAAGTAGAAATATATTGCAAAGAGCAAAGACTATTTTACCAGATGTTTTATATGATGAAGATCCATATTTAGTTATTACAGATGAAGGAAAATTAGTATGGGTATTAGATGCATATACAAGATCAAATGCATATCCATATTCTCAAATAACAACAATAAATATAAAGGGATATAAAGAGAAAATTAATTATATTAGAAATTCTGTTAAAGTATTAATAGATGCTTATGATGGAACTACAACATTTTATATTACAGATACATCAGATCCAATTATTATGACTTATAGAAAAATGTATCCAGGATTATTTACTCAAGAAGAATTACCAGAAGATATAAAAGAGCATCTAGTATATCCAAAGTTTTTGTATAACATACAGGCAGAAATGATAAATAAATATCATGATATAAGTGAGGACACATTATATAGAGCAGATGATATATGGCAAATTACAACTAAAGCATCTTCTACAAATTCAACTATTGCAGGAGTTGAAATGGAACCATATTATACAATGCTAAAAACTATTGATAATGAAACTCCAGAATTGGGATTAATATTAACATATAACAAATATGAAAAACAAAGTATTATATCTTATTTAGTTGGAACAGTAAAAAATGGAAAATCTGAGTTATCATTGTATAAATTTAACTCAGAAAGTAATGTTGCTGGAATAATGCAACTTAATAATCAAATTGAACAAGATGTAACAATAACAAAACAATTAGATGATATTAATACTAATGGTACAAGATTGATAAAAGATATGATAATAGTTCCTATTGATAACACATTACTTTATGTAGAGCCAATATATCAAGTTATGTTAAATGGTGATAGCAGTATACCAGTGCTAAAAAAAGTAATAGTTGCATCAGGAAATATAGTTGCAATAGGAGATAATTTAACTAAGGCGTTAGCAAATTTATTTAATGAGGATTATTCTATTGATTTAGAATTTATAGATGTAGAAAATATAGAAGCTTTAATAGATTCTGTTATAAAAGCTAATAATAATTTAACAGAATCATTAAATGCAAATGATTTTGAATTAATAGGTAAAGATATTTCTAATCTTCAAACGATAATTAATCAGTTAAAAACTGCAAGAGAAAATGAACTTCAAAGTGAATCTGAAAACCAAAAAGACAGTGAAGAGATGGAAAATAAGATAAATGAAAATACAGCAATTAAAGAAAATAGTACATTAAATAATTAGTTATGAAAGGGAAAAAAGCAATGAATCTAGCAAATAAGTTAACTATTTTTAGAATGATATTAGTACCAATATTTGTTATAATTGGATATTTAGGAAATCTAGGAATAATTTCAGGCGAATATTTTGGAATTTCAATAACATTTCTAATAATGGATTTAGTTTTTATAATTGCTTCTATAACAGATAAATTAGATGGATATATAGCTCGCTCAAGAAATCAGGTAACGACATTTGGCAAGTTTCTTGATCCATTAGCAGACAAAATTTTAGTTTTGTCTGCATTAGTGATGTTAGTAGAATATGATAAAATACCAGCTTGGATACCTGTTATTGTACTTGCAAGAGAATTTCTAGTTTCTGGATATAGATTAATAGCAGTAGAAAAAGGTGGAAAAGTTATTGCAGCTTCAATATGGGGAAAACTTAAAACTGTTACTCAAATGATTGCTATAATCTTAGTATTTGTGGATAAATTTAATTTTTTTGATTTTATACTTGCAAATACTAATAAACTAGAAGCTATGGCTAGTAGTGCTCAAATTTATATGACACAAGGTGAATTGGTATTTAATATTATAACTTCAGTAATTATGTTGATATCAGTAGTAGCAACTGTATTTTCTGGTTATGATTATTTAAAAAATGGAAAAGATTTGTTTAAAGAGGATAACTAATGAATAAAAATGAAGCTAAAAAAAGAATTGATGAATTAAATAAATTAACAGCATATCATGCTAAAAAATACTATGATGATGATGATCCAGAAATTAGTGATTTTGAATATGATATGCTAATGCTTGAATTGAGAAGTTTGGAAAAAGAGTATCCTGATTTAATTTCAAAGGATTCTTTAACTCAACATGTTGGGGGAACTGTTAAAGAAGGCTTTGAAAAGGTGGAACATGAAGTGCCACTTCAAAGCTTACAAGATATTTTTGATTATGATGAATTATATGCTTTTGATGAAAGAGTAAGAAAAACATTAATTCAAGAAAAGTCTAAAGAAGAAAATAATAATCAGATAACTTTAGAAGGTTTTATTGAAAACGAAGATGAGAAATTAAATTTAAAATATATAGTTGAAACTAAAATAGATGGTCTATCAGTTAGTCTTGAATATAAAGATGGAGAATTTGTGAGAGGTGCAACAAGAGGAAATGGTTTGGTTGGAGAGGACATAACTGAAAATCTAAAAACTATAAAAAATATTCCTAAAACATTAAAAGAAAAAGTTGATATAATTGTAAGAGGAGAAGTTTTTATAGGTAAAAAAGAATTTGAACAAATGAATGAAGAAAGGCAGGAAAATGAAGAACCATTATTTGCAAATGCAAGAAATGCAGCTGCAGGTTCTCTTAGACAATTAGACAGCAGTATAACAGCTTCAAGACCATTAGATATTTATATTTTTAATGTTCAAAAGAGTGATACAATAAAATTTACTTCACATATTGAATCATTAATATACCTAGAAAAATTAGGATTTAATGTAAATCCAGTAAAAGTAGAATGTAATAATATACCAGAAGTAATAAAAGAAATAGAAAAAATCGGAGAAGAAAGAGAAAATTTAACTTTTGGAATAGATGGTGCTGTTATAAAAGTAGATGATTTGAAACAAAGAGAAATTTTAGGAACAAATTATAAAACACCAAAATGGGCAATTGCTTATAAATATCCTCCAGAACAAAAAGAAACATTATTAAAAGATGTAATTTTTCAAGTGGGAAGAACTGGTGCAATAACTCCAATGGCAATATTAGATCCAGTTAAAGTTGCAGGTTCTAAAATCTCAAAGACAACTCTTCATAATGAAGATTTTATAAAAGAAAAAGATTTAAGAATAGGTGATACAGTAGTAATTCAAAAGGCTGGTGATGTAATTCCAGAAATTGTAGGAGTAGTTACGAATAAAAGAACTGGAGCAGAAAAAGAAGTTAAAATGCCATTAAAATGTCCAGTATGTGGTGCAGATGCAATAAGAGAAGAAGGAGAATCTGCAATAAGATGTATCGGAATAGAATGTCCTGCTAAACAGTACAGAAATATTATACATTTTGCATCTAGAGAAGCTATGAACATAAAAGGTTTAGGAGATAGTATAATTGAGGAATTTTTAAATAGAAAAATGATTTCTAATATTGCAGATCTTTATAAGTTAAAATTAGAAGATATTGCTTCTTTAAAAAAGAATGGCAAAAAATTTGCTCAAAACTTAATAGATTCTATAAATGAAAGTAAAAATAATGAATTTTATAGATTAATAAATGGTTTAGGAATTAGACATATAGGAGTAAAAGCAGCAAAACAACTTGCAAAAAAATATAAAAATATAGATCAACTTCAAAATGCAACATATGAAAGTTTATTAGAAATTGATGATATGGGAGAAATAATGGCACAAAGTGTTTACGAATTTTTTGCTCAAGAACAAACTAAAGATTTAATTTTAAAGTTTAAAGAATATGGAATTAATATGCAAGAAAATGAAAGCGAAAATACAGATAATAGATTTGATGGCATGATATTTGTTTTAACAGGAGGATTAGAAAATTATTCTAGGCAAGAGGCAGAAGAAATAATAGAAAATTATGGTGGAAAAACATCATCATCGGTATCTAAAAAAACAACATATGTACTTTCAGGAGAAGATAGTGGTAGTAAATTAAAAAAAGCTCAAGAATTAGGAATTACAATTATAACAGAAAATGAATTTATAAATATGATAAAATAAATAAAAATGGAGGGAAAAAATGGAGAAAGAAACTAAAGAAAAATTTTGGTTCCATGATACTATAATATCATGGGCATGTATTATTTGGGCTGTAGCATCTATTGCATTAATGATTTATTTTACAGGATTAAATCAAGTAACATTTACAATAATGACATTTGGACAATTATTTTTAGTAATGGGAATAATTTTTATATGTAGAAAGCAAATTACTGGTTCTGTTTTTACGGTAACAGGACTTGCATGTATAATTATACCAGCAATAAATGAATGGGGACCACTATTTAATAGTAATATTACTACAAATGCAATATTACCTATATTTATTGTGGTGGGAATAACATTAATAGGCTTGTGTATGTTAGTTGTTCCTAGCATTCTTGAAAATATTGCTGAAAGAAAATGTAAGAAATCTGTTAATGCAGAATGCTTTGATTTTAAGACAATTGTATTAAAAAATGGTAATACGGTTTATGCTCCAACTTATAAATACAATTATAATGACAAAGAATATATAAAAGTTAGAGAAAAATATTCTAAAAATCAAGAACCTGCTATTGGAAGTATTGTAGAAATAAAAATAAATGAGGAAAAACCTGAAGAAGTATATTTTAAGGCTTCAAAGGCTTCAATGATGCTTATATATATTTTTGGAATAAGTTTCTTATTAGCAGGAATAGGAATGTTAATTACACTTTTAGCAGAATTATAATAGAAGGGAAAAAACGAAGTGGACGAAAACTATACTTTTGAGATGTTCTGGGAAGATTTAGATAATGGTTATAGAATATATTACACATATTTGAATTGTAGATATTTAATTTATAAATTAACTAAAAATTGTTATAAAAATGAATTAATAAATGCACCTGAAAAATCTCCTCATCCAAAAAATTCTATTTATACATTAAAGAGAGTAAAAGAAATATTTCCTTTCATGATAGATATAGAGTATGATACTGGATTAAACATATAATAGAGGGGGCTAAAAATGGAGGAAAATATATTAAGTCCGAAGTTAATAGAGGAAGAAGAGTATTCAGAAGTTTCATTAAGACCTAAAAGATTAGATGAGTATATAGGTCAAGATAAAGTTAAGGAAAGTATGAAAGTATATATTGAAGCAGCAAAAAAAAGAGGGGAAGCATTAGATCATGTGCTTTTATATGGACCACCAGGCCTTGGTAAAACAACTCTTTCAAATATTATAGCAAATGAACTTGGAAGTAATATAAAGATTACTTCAGGTCCAGCAATTGAAAGACCAGGAGATTTAGCTGCTATTCTAACAAACTTATCTGAAAATGATGTTTTATTTATAGATGAGATACATAGATTAAACAAAAGTATTGAAGAAGTTTTATATCCAGCTTTAGAAGATTTTTGTTTAGATATTGTTATTGGAAAAGGTCCAACAGCGAAATCTATAAGATTAGATTTACCAAAATTTACTCTAATAGGAGCAACTACTAGAGCAGGATCGCTTGCTGCTCCACTTAGAGATAGATTTGGTATTGTTGCAAAATTAGAATTATATTCTATAAAAGATTTAACTACAATAATAGAAAGATCAAGTCAAATATTAGGGGTTAAAATAGAAAAAGAAGCAGCTTATGAACTTGCTAAACGTTCAAGAGGAACACCTAGAATAGCAAATAGATTATTAAAACGTATAAGGGATTATGCTATGGTTTTAGGGGATGGAATTTTGACTCTGAAAATAACAAAAATGGCATTAGAAAAATTAGATATAGATGAATTAGGCCTAGATGATATTGATAGAAAAATTTTAGAAACAATAATTTACAAATATTCAGGAAAAGCAGTTGGAGTAGAAACACTAGCAGCTACTTTAAATGAAGAAGTTGAAACAATTGAAGATGTTTATGAACCTTATTTGATGCAAATAGGATTTTTGGTACGAACTCCAAAGGGAAGAGTTGTAACTAATTCTGCTTATCAACATTTAGGTATTAAATATACAATTTAATATTAATCGGGAGAACATAATGAAAGCTTTAATCAAAAGAGATAGTATTAAAAATATATTAAGAAATAATATAAAATTTATATCATTTAGTATATTTTTAATATTTTTAAGTCTATTACTAATAGTATTAGTCAATTCAATACAAGGAAGTGTTTTGGTAAAATTATTTCATGGTGGATATGGAACTGTTGCCCCATTACTTACAATAATATCAATTTCGTTATATTGTATTGTTTTTATAATAACTAGTAAAAAGAAAGTTGATATATCAAAAATATTTTTAATGATAGCAATTCCAATAGGAATTGCATATTCAGTGTGTATTCCAGTTGGTTTACTTCCAGATGAAGAAAATCATATGAGAAGATCATATGAGATTTCTTATGGATATTTGTTTACATCTGTTACAGAAGACAATTTGGTAGGAAGAGAATTACCAAGAGAATTAAGAATGATAAGACTTTCGAATTCAAATTATAAAGCTCTAGATGAAAATACGCACACATATTATGGTGAAGGTAAAGAGTTTGTAGAGTTTAAAAACACTGCTGCTTATACTTTTATATGTTATTTACCACAAGTAATAGGAATTGTACTGGCAAGAATATTTGGGGCAGGAATTCTTATACAGGCATATGCTGGAAGAATATGTAATCTTTTGTGCTATATTACAATAATGTATTTTGCTATAAAAATAATTCCATTTAAGAAGCTGGCAGTTATGTTAATAGCAATATTACCTATTTCCTTACAAGAAGCAGGATCATTAGCAGCAGATAGTATTACAAATGCTATATGTACATTTTTTGTAGCATATGTAATTTATTTAATTTATTCTAGTGATAAATTAAATAAAAGAGATTATGCAATTTTAACTATAACATCAATACTTGTAGCATTAGTAAAAATTATATATTTACCAATTTGTGCTTTAATGTATTTAATTCCAAGTAATAAATTTGATAGTAAGAAAAAAAAATTTATAGTATTAACAGTAATATTTGTAATATCTTGTGTTTTAAATTTAACATGGTTAAGATTTGTACAACATAATTACTTACAAGCTTACAATGGAGCTATACCTAGTAAACAATTAGAATATATTTTTGATGATCCAATAAGATATTTATTAATATGTGCAAGAGAATTTAATGTTCATGTAGAATATTATGTTAGAGGACTACTTGGCGATAATTTATCAAATTTTGATGTAAACATGTCTTCATGGTTTCAAGCTCCATTATTATTATTAACTATATTAACATTTGTTTTTGATGAAAATGACAAAATTAAAATTAATTGGAAAACAAAGGCTTATTTCGGATTAATAATTTTAGCTATAATTGCTTTATTATGTACAAGTGAATATATTTCATGGAATCCAGTGGGGCATTTTATGGTAAATGGTATACAGTCTAGATATTTCATACCTATACTATTAATGATAGCATTTGTTTGTAACTCTAGAAAAATAAAATTGCAAGGAAAGATTAATTATATATATATATATATTTTGTTGGTAGCAATTGATATACATGCATTATCATATATGTTAAATAATTTTATGCGAACAGATATTTTTTAAAATGGAAAGGAGACGTTAGTTAGACTAACACACATAAGAAATGAAAAAAGTTGTAATAATAGGAGCTGGTCCAGCAGGATTAACATCTGCATATGAATTGCTAAAAGATGGCAAGAAAGATTATGAAGTAGTAATATTAGAAGAATCAAATGATATTGGAGGAATTTCTAAGACTGTAAAATACAATGGAAATAGAATGGATATAGGAGGTCATAGATTTTTCTCAAAAGATGAAAGAATTATGGATTTTTGGAAGGAATTAATGCCTTTACAAGGTGCAAATTCTTTTGATGATGAAAAACTAGGAAGAGAAAAAAAATTAAGTGAAAATGGTCCAGATCCTGAAAAAGAAGATAATGTAATGCTTATTAGAACTAGAGTATCTAGAATATATTATTTAAAAAAGTTTTTTGATTATCCAATTAGTTTAAAATTGCAAACTTTTACAAATATGGGACTTTTTAGAACAATAAAAGCTGGATTTAGTTACTTAAAAGCAAAAATAATGAAGAAAAAAGAAGATTCATTAGAAAATTTTTATATAAATAGATTTGGTAAAGCATTATATAGTATGTTTTTTGAAAAATATACTGAAAAATTATGGGGAAGACATCCAAGTGAAATAGATTCTTCTTGGGGAGCTCAAAGAGTAAAAGGAGTTTCAATATCAGCAGTTATAAAAGATGCTTTATCAAAATTATTTGGCAAAAAAAATAAACAAAATGTTGAGACATCTTTAATTGAACAATTTTGGTATCCTAAATATGGACCAGGACAATTATGGGAAACTCTAGCAGAAAAAATTGAAAACATGGGCGGAACAATAAAAAAACATTATTCTGTAAAAACAATTAATATTAAAAATAACAAAATAATTAGTGTTCAATGCAATGTAGATGGAAAAGAAGAAATAATTGAAGGGGATATTTTTATTTCATCTATGCCAGTAAAAGATTTAATATCTGGATTAAAAGGGGATGTAGTTCCAAAAGAAATTATTGATATAGCAAAAGGTCTTCCTTATGTAGATTTTCAAACAGTCGGTGTTTTAGTAAAGAAAATGAAATTGGAAAACAAAACTAAAATAAAAACTTTAGGCAATATAGTTCCAGATTGTTGGATATATGTACAAGAACCTGAAGTAAAAATGTTAAGATTTCAAATATTTAATAACTGGTCACCATATCTTGTAAAAGATGCAGAAAATACTATTTGGATTGGAATTGAATATACTTGCCAAGAAGGAGACAAGTATTGGAATATGACAGATGAAGAATTTTCACAATTTGCAATAAATGAATTGGCAAGCATTAATATCATTGATAAAGAAGATGTTTTAGATTCACATAGAGAAAGAGTAAAAAAAGCTTATCCAGCATATTTTGATACCTATGAACAAATTGATAAATTAGTTAATTATTTAAATAAGTTCTCTAATTTATATTGTGTAGGAAGAAATGGACAACATAGGTATAACAATATGGATCACTCTATGGCAACAGCTATTGAGGCTGTAAAAAACATTAAAGAAGGAATTATTTCAAAAGATAATATCTGGAATGTTAATACAGAAAAGGAATATCATGAGGAAAAAAATAATCAATAATATTCTTATAATGCAAGTACAATGTTTAAATTTACTTAAATTATAAAAGTAATACGAAGGAATATAGTATGAGTAGAAGAAAATTATTATTAATACTAATAATTAGCATTTTTTTAGAAGTAATAGTTTTTAATATTACTTCTTATAGAACTTTATTTGGAAAATATGAAGTCAAAACATATGACAAACCAAAATTTTTATATTATATAGATAATAATGTATGTTTAGAAATTAATAATATTAATTTAAAGGTTGCAACTTTAAAATTAGAATTAAAAGGCATAGATGTTACAGAATATAAAATATCATATTCTGACGAAACAAGTAGTAAATTTAGAGATTTAAACTCAAAAATGTACATTAATTCATATGAAAAATCAAAATATATGCCATTATATTTATCAGGTAAAACTAACAGTATTATATTATGTATAGATAAAGAAATTTATGACAATGGAAATATAGAAAAAATAATATTAAATCAAAAAATACCATTTGAATTTAACATATTAAGATTCACTATAATATTAGGACTTTTGCTTTTTGCATATTTTATAAAAAATGGAAAAATATTTAATCAAGCATACTCAAGTCAAAATTTTAAACAAGAAATGGTGTTAATTGGCATTTTGACAGTGTTTTTATTAATTTTAGCATATTTAAATACGTATTCAGATTCGGAAGATTCACCAAAAGAAAATACTTTTTTAAATTTTACAACGAGTTATGGAATTTATAATAAAGATTTAATTGATTCACTATTAAATGGAAAATTGTACTTGTTACAAAATCCTAGTGATGAATTTTTAAAATTTAAGAACCCATATGATGCATTAGCACGTAATAATTTTGAAAAAGATAGAGATTATATTTGGGATACAGCTTTTTTTAATGGTCATCAATATATATATTTTGGAATTTTACCGGCAATATTGATATTTTTACCATTTTTTTGCTTAACACATAGATATTTAAAAATTTCAGTTGTTGTTTTTGTATTTTCAATTTTCATATTTATTTTATTAAAAGAAATATTTCTAAAATTATTAAATAGATATTTTAAAGAGGTTCCATTTAAAAATGTTGTTTATTATTTAATAACAATTTATTCAGGATCACTTATATTATATGCTAATGGAATATCAAGAGTGTATGAATTAGTTATAGTAGCAGGTTTATATTTTGTATTACAAGGAATATATTTTATATTAAAATCTTTAGAAAAAAATAGACACTTGAATATTTTCTTGGGATCATTATTTTTGGCATTAGCAGTTGCTTGTAGACCAACAGATTTATTAGCATCACTTTTAATATTACCATATTTAGTAGATTTGTTAATAAAATACATAAAAAATATAAAAAATCAGAAAAAAGACTTGATAAAATTAATTTGTGCAGTAGCTATACCATATCTTTCAGTTGGTATAGCATTAATGATATATAACTATTTAAGATTTGGCAACATATTTGAATTTGGTACTAAATATCAATTAACAGTAAATAATATGACTACTTTAGGAAGTAGAATATATGCAATTCCAGTTGGAATAATCTGTAACTTATTTATGGTACCAAATTTTATATCAAAATTTCCATTTATATTACACTCTAACGATATAATTACGTTTTATGGATATTATTATATAGAAAATATGTTAGGCGGATTGTTTATGCTTGCACCTATTTGTTTCGCTAATTTTTTTATAGTTAGGGCTAATAAAAATAATAAAAATATTGAATTAAAAATTATTATAAATAATTTATTAATAGTTGGAATATGTATTGCAATATTAAGTATAATGTTTGCTGGAAGTACGCAAAGGTATTTAATTGATTATGCTTGGATGATTATTTTAGCTGGAATTTTAATATTTGCTAGTTTATTTAATATTTTAAAAAGCGTAGAAGCAAAAAAAATTGTTCAATTAATATTATGTATAACTACAATTTACACATTTATAGTTGCAATAATATTTGGAATTACTTCAGAAAAAGATTATATAAGAGGAGTTTCACCAGAGCAGTACTATAAATTACAATATACAGTTTGTTTTTGGGAGTAATAAAAAATTATATAATTAAAGATTTTAAATTATAAGATGTAAGGAGATTAAAGTGAAAACATATTTAATAACTGGTGGCGCAGGATTTTATGGAAGCATTTTAAAGAAATCTTTAATAGAAGATGGAAATTTTTGCATAAGTATTGATTTACAAGAAGATGATTACAAAAATAAAAATTTTATAGCAATACAAGGAGATATTAGAGATAAAAATTTATTAAATAAAATTTTTAATAAATATAAATTTGATGCAATATTTCATTGTGCTGCATTACTTGCTCATGATGTAAAAAATAAAAAAGATTTATGGACTTCTAATGTTGATGGAACTAGAAATATATTAGAATATGCTATAAAAAATAATTGTAAACAATTACAATTTATTTCTACCAACTGTTTATGGGGAAAAAACTTTACACATAATGTAACAGAAATTGAAGAACCTGATCCAATAGAAATATATGGAAAATCAAAATTAGAATGTGAAAAAATGTTATTGGAAAATAAGGATAAAATAAATTCAATTATATTTAGGTCTCCAACAATAATAGATGAAGGTAGATTAGGCTTGCTTAGTTTGTTATTTGAATTTATAGATGAAAACAGAAAGATCCCAATTGTAGGAGATGGAACTAATAGATACCAGTTTATCTATGCTAAAGATTTTGTTTCAGCAATGAAATTAGCTTTAAATTATTCAGAAACAGAAATATTTAATATAGGTTCTGATAATGTTAAATCTTTTAATGAGGTATATGGATATGTAATTAAAAATTCTAACTCAAAATCAAAGTTATTTCATTTACCTAAAAATTTAATGATATTAGCAATGAAAATATGTTTTAAATTAGGAATATCACCATTAGGACCATACCAATACAAAATGATTTCTTCAAATTTTATATTTGATACTACAAAAATTAAAGAAAAGTTGAATTTTAAACCAACACTTTCAAATGAAGAAATGTTATTAAAATCATATTTATATTATCATGATAATAGAAAAGAAATTGAGACAAGAGATAATGTATCTGCGCATAAGAAAAATGCTGATATGGGAGTGATAAAATTATTAAAATGGATAATGTAAAAAAATACACATGGAAAATTATAATTATAATTATATTTACAATTCTCGTATTATCTTTATCAAATACACATGAACATTGGAGTGATGAAGCACAGTCATTTCTATTAGCTAGAGATAATAGTATTACAGAATTATTTTATTATATGAAATATGAAGGAACTCCGCCACTATGGGTTATTATAATAAAAATTTTTATATTATTAGGTGGAACATATAGTACTTTTTATATTTTACCAATAATATTCTCAGTCATAGGCTTAATAATTTTTGAATTTAAAATAAATGCTCCATGGTATATTAAAGTACTATTTCCTTTTACATATTTTATATTTTATCAATATACTATTGTAGTTAGAAGTTATTGTTTAGTTTTTCCTCTACTAATGATAATAGCATGTATATATGATAAAAGATTTGATAAACCAATTTTATATGCAATTATTTTGTTTATATTTATGAATATTAGCTTACATACTATAGTAATTTCAGGCTCTTTATATTTATTATTTTTAATTGATATATTTAATAAGAAAATGTATAAAAACACAAAAATAAAAATTGCATGTGTATTAATATTTTTAGAATTGCTTTTAACTTCAATATGTACACTTCCATACTCAGATTGTTCATTTAGGCCAAATAACAAGACAAAAATTTGGCATGTTATTTCAGAAATTACTATTGGTAGTAGCTTTGTTCCATGGTGTGAAATTATAATAACTATTGCTATTTTAATTATTTTACTTAAATCTGGAATAAAACATGAATATAAAGAATATATAAGATTTTTAATACTTTTCGGCCCAGTATCACTGATATATTTAATTTTAACATATCAAGTATGGCATGTTGGAATATTAGCATTACTATTGTTTGTTTATTTTATTATAAATAATAAAATAAACACTAATGTTTTTATTAAATTATTATTTTGTTGTATATTTATATTTCAAATAAATTGGACAATAAGCTCTTGTGATTATGATTTTTACAATAATTATTCAGCTTCTAAAAATGTAGCTAACTTTATAAAGAAAAATGGTTATGAAGATAAAGTAATATATGGTTTAGGGTATGGTGTAACTTCAATACAACCATATTTTAATAAAAATATATTTACAAATTATAATACTGATAAAGCTTTTTATTTTTGGAAATTTAATAATGGATATATGAAGAAAGAACTTTATGATTTTAAAGCAAATGTATATATAATACAGAATTTATATAAAAAAACTTATATAAATTTAATTCAAGATTTAGAAAAAAGAGATGATTATACTAAATATGAATTTTATGGAGCTACTTATATTAAAAATTATATATATGAAGATGGAGGTTATGTTGTATATATAAAAAATGAGCAGTAGAAAGGATTAGAAAATGAAATTATTAATGCATACTTGTTGCGCACCATGTAGTGTATATTGTATAGATAGTTTAAGAGAAGAGAAAATTGAACCAGAACTTTATTGGTTTAATCCTAATATACATCCATACATAGAATATAAGACTAGAAGAGATACCTTGATTGAATATTCAAAAATGATAAATGCAAAACTTATAATAAATGAAAATTATGGATTAAAAGAGTTTTGCAAAAATGTTATTGGTGATTTAGAAAATAGGTGTAGTAATTACTGTTATAGAGTAAGAATAGAGCAAACAGCCAAATACGCCAAAGAGAATGGATATGATGCTTTTACAAGTACATTATTTGTAAGCCCATATCAAAAACATGAAATCTTAAAAAATCTTTGTGAGGAAATATCAAAAAAATATGGTATAGATTTTCTATATCGAGATTTTAGACCTGGATTTAGACAGGGACAAGCAAAAGCAAGAGAATTAGGTTTGTATATGCAAAAATATTGTGGTTGTATTTTTTCAGAGGAGATGAGATATTATAACCGCAATCCTATACAAGCGAGGGCTACCAATGGTTACGAGATACC
>CANROH010000030.1 GCA_947632185.1 uncultured Clostridia bacterium | reverse complement strand
AATTATAATAAGTCATATGTATTAATAGAAAGACTAAATATTTGCTATTATTGATGTAAATATTTAGTTTTTTTATATTATCTATTCTATAATTTTAGAAAAAAATAAAATAAAATCAATTGAATGCTTGATTTTTCTTTCCATTGTGATATAATATAAAAGCTATTTGTAAAAATAGGGAAAAATGGAGGAAATAAAATGAGTGTAAAAGTTGAAAAGACAGAAAATAAAAATGAAGTAAAATTGGAATTTACAGTAGAATCAAAAATCTTTGATGAAGGAATGAAAAAAGTATTTGATAAAAATTCTAAATATTTCAATATACCTGGATTTAGAAAAGGAAAAGCTCCAATGAGTATTGTTGAGAAATATTATGGAGATCAAATATTTTATGAAGACACATTTAATGAAATTGTTCCTGCAATATATGATGAGGCAATAAAAGAGAAAAAATTAGATGTTGTAAGTAAACCTAATATAGATATAGTTCAAATAGGTAAAGGAAAAGATTTAATTTTCACAGCTATAGTTAGTACTAAACCTGAAGTTAAGCTTGGAAAATATAATGGAATCGAATTAGAAAAAGTTGAATATAAGGTTGAAAATAAAGATATAGATGAAGAATTAAAACGTATGGCAGAACGCAATAGCAGAATGATATCAGTTACAGATAGAGCTATTGAAAAAGGTGATACTGCTGTTATAGATTTTGTTGGAACAGTTGATGGAAAAGAATTTGAAGGCGGAAAAGCACAAAATCATGAGTTAGAATTAGGAAGCAATACATTTATACCAGGATTTGAAGATCAAGTTGTTGGAATGAAAATAGATGAAGTAAAAGATGTTGAAGTAAAATTCCCAGAAGATTATTTTTCTAAGGAATTAGCTGGAAAATCTGCAGTATTCAAAGTAACACTTCATGAAATAAAGAAAAAAGAATTACCTGAAATAGATGATGAATTTGCCAAAGATGTTAGCGAATTTGATACATTGAAAGAATTAAGAGAGGATATTAATTCTAAAAAAGTAAAACAAAATGAAGAAAAATCAAAAGCTGAACTAGAAGAAAAAGCAGTAAAGATTATATCAGATGATTCAGAAGTAGATATACCACAAGGAATGATTGAAGTTGAACTTGACAACATGCAAGAAGATATGAATAGAAGATTATCTTATCAAGGAATAACTTTAGAACAATACTTAAATATGCTTGGTAAAAAAATAGCTGATTTTAGAAAAGAAAGTGAAGAACCAGCAAAAAATTCTATTAAATATAGATTAGTACTAGAAGCAATTTGCAAAGATGCTAAAATTGAAGCAAGTGATGATGAAATTAATGCTAAAATAACTGAACTTGCTACAGCTTATGGTAAAAAAGAAGAAGATTTAAAGAAAAATGAAGATTTAATAAATCGTATAAAAGAAACAGTTAAAACAGATAAAGCAATAGATTTAATAATTAAAAATGCAAAAATAAAAACTGTTGAACAAAAAAATGAAAAAGAAGAAAAAGCTGAAAAAACAGAATCAAAAAAGTCTACTAAAAAATCAGAAGTAAAAAATGAAGAAAAAGCAGTAAAGAAAGAAACTCCTAAATCTTCAAAAAAATAAATTAATAAATTTATAAATAGCCTTTCAATTTTGAAGCACAAAATTTTAGTTTATACATAAAGTATAACTAAATAAGAATACTTCATCTGAGAATGGCTTTTATTTTATATATTTTTGTCGAAAAATGATAATTATTTATTTACTTTTTTAGATTAAATATATTGAAAAAAAAATTCTTTTAGTATATAGTAAATAAATAATCGTGGGTTAAGATTATCACTAATTTTAATTTAAAGATGAATTTAAAATGAAAGGAAGATGAATGTAATGATAGATAATAGTTTAGTACCTTACGTTATTGAACAAACAAGTAGAGGGGAAAGATCATATGATATTTTCTCAAGATTATTAAAAGATAGAATAATATTTTTAGCAGAAGATGTTAATCCAACTTCAGCTAGTTTAGTTGTAGCCCAACTTTTGTTCTTGGAATCAGAAGATCCAGATAAAGAAATTAATTTATATATTAATAGTCCTGGTGGATCTATTACTGATGGAATGGCAATAGTAGATACAATTAATTATATAAAATGTCCTGTATCAACAATTTGTGTTGGTATGGCCGCAAGCATGGGAGCAGTATTACTTGCTTCAGGAGCAAAAGGAAAAAGATATGCTACTCCAAATGCTGAAATATTAATTCATCAACCATTAATCGCTGGTGGTGGACTTTCAGGACAAACAACAGAAATTAAAATACATGCTGATCATATGGTTAGAACAAGAGAAAAATTAAATAAGTTATTAAGTGAAAGAACTGGTCAAAGTTTGGAAACAATTGAAAGAGATACAGAAAGAGATAATTATATGACAGCTGAAGAAGCTCTTAAATATGGATTAATAGATGGAATATTAGATAAAAGAAAATAAGGTTTATAGGTTCCTAAAACCTAAATATAATTTATAAGGAAGACTTTAATGGCTGGTAAGAATCAAGAGAGAATTGTTAAATGTTCTTTTTGTGGAAAACCACAAGAAGTAGTAAAGAAGATAATTGCAGGGCCAGGAGTTTATATTTGTGATGAATGCATTGCTCTTTGCCAAGATATTATAGATGAAGAAGTCTATGATATAGAAGAAAAAGAAGAACAAGTAGAAATGCTAGTTCCTTCAGAAATAAAAAAAGTTTTGGATGATTATGTAATAGGTCAAGAAGAAGCTAAAAAAACTTTATCTGTAGCTGTGTATAATCATTATAAAAGAATTAATAATTTAAATGCATTAGATGATATAGAAATTCAAAAGAGTAATATATTATTATTAGGTCCTACTGGATGTGGAAAAACACTACTTGCTCAAACATTAGCCAAAATATTAGATGTACCTTTTGCTATTGCAGATGCAACTACATTAACAGAGGCTGGATATGTTGGAGAAGATGTTGAAAACATTCTGTTAAAGCTTATTCAGGCAGCAGATTATGATGTAGAAAAAGCACAAAAAGGAATTGTATATATTGATGAGGTAGATAAAATAACAAGAAAGTCAGAAAACCCTTCTATAACTAGAGATGTTAGTGGCGAAGGAGTACAACAGGCTTTATTA
The DNA here is from genome assembly GCA_947632185.1 of uncultured Clostridia bacterium. GTDB lineage: Bacteria > Bacillota > Clostridia > TANB77 > CAG-508 > Scatovivens. The sequence goes on along the minus strand of CANROH010000030.1, from coordinate 15,317 downwards.
AAAATTGTTGAAGGAACTGTTGCATCTGTACCACCTCAAGGAGGTAGAAAACATCCACATCAAGAATTTATACAAATAGACACATCTAATATATTGTTTATTTGTGGTGGTGCTTTTGAAGGATTGGAAAATATAATAAAAGATAGAATAGGTAAAAAATCTATAGGGTTTGGTGCTCAAATCGAAAGTAAGCAAGATTTAAATAAAACAGAAATATTTAAACAATTATTACCACAAGATTTATTAAAATTTGGATTGATTCCAGAATTTGTAGGAAGGCTTCCAATAGTAGCAACTTTAGATGGATTAACAAGAGAAGCTTTAATAGATATTGTAACAAAACCAAAAAATGCTTTAATTAAACAGTACAAGAAATTAGTAGAATTAGATGGAGTTGATTTGGAATTTAATCAAGATGCATTAGAAGCAATAGTTGATAAAGCATTAGAAAGAAATACAGGAGCAAGAGGACTTCGTTCAATTATTGAAGAAATAATGAGGGATATTATGTATGATATACCTTCTAATGAGAAAATTGTTAAATGTATCATAACTAAAGATACGGTTCTTAATAAAAAACAACCAGAAATAATAATTGATGAAAACAAAAAAAGAGAAGTTTCAAAGCAAAGAAAAAAGTCAAAAACTACTAAAAGGGAAGAAACAGCATAATTAAATTAATTTTATAAAATAAAAAATAAGATAGTATTCAATTATTGAAGTATTATCTTATTTTTTTAATTAGAAAACATATTTAATACATTTTTCATATCATCAGGTAAATCAATTTCTATACAAATTTTTTCTTTACTTATTGGATGAATAAAACTAATTTTATAAGCATGTAGAGCTTGTCTTGATATTAAGCGAGATTCATTACCATATAACGAATCACCTAAGATTGGATGACCTATATATTTTGAATGCACACGTATTTGATGAGTTCTACCAGTTTCTAAAATAAATCTAACAAGGCAAATTTTATTATTAGAATTGTTAAGATTTTTTACTAATTCAAAATGTGTAATAGATTTACTACCTTTAGAATTTACTTCTCTTTCTATAATAGAATTTTCTTTTCTAGAAATAGGAGCATCAATAATACCTGAAACTTTATCTAAATTACCTTCTAAAATTGCATAATATTCTTTTTTAAAAATATTGCTTTTCATTTGTTTAATTAAAGATTCTTGTATATATTCATTTTTAGCAAAAATAACAATTCCTGAGGTGTCTTTATCTAATCTATTTACTGGTCTTATTTTTCTTTTGATTTTATTAACATTAAAATAAAATTGTACAGCATTTGAAAGACTATCATTAAAATGTAAAATAGAAGGGTGAATAGGAATGCCAGCTGATTTATTAATTATTAGTAAAGAGTCGTCTTCGAAAATAATATTTAAATGCATATTTGTAGGTACAATATTTTCTGATTCTTCTTGAAAATCTAAAAAAACATTAATAATATCTCCATTAACAACTTCTTTATCTACGTATGTAGGAGAATTATTTAAAAATATCTTTTGATTTCTTTTTAATTTTAATAAAAGTCTATCTGAAATTTCAAAATATGATTTTAATATTTCTTTAACATTAAAATATTTATTATCTTTAACTATATATTCTAATTTCATGTTGATATTTTAACATACAAAATTATTTTAATCAATTTATATATTTTTATAAAAATGTATTTCTTTTATTAAGTTTTATGATAAAATACAAATATAGTTATAAAAGGAGTAATTAAATGGAAAAAAATAGAAATTTAAAATTATATTCTAAGTATAGAAGAATTTCTAGAGATTTCTTGTTTTTTTATACAATAAATGTTTTATTTTTAACACAAATTAAGCATATAGACTTATCAGCAGTTGTACTTGTTGATACTTTTTATTCACTTTTTGTCGTCCTTACACAAATTCCAGCAACTATAATTATTGAAAAAATTGGAAGAAAAAAAGGAATGATATTAGGAAATGTATTTCATATTCTGTACATATTACTTCTTATAAATAGTGTAGATTTAATTTCATTAATTTGTGCTGAGATATTATGTGCAAGCGGATTTGCACTTAAAGATATAGCAGAACCAGCAATACTTAATGAATCTATAGAATTAAAAAAAGAAGAAAAAAGCAACTTATTTGCAAAAATTGATGGACAAGCTTTATCTGGTTATTATCTTTTAGCTTCAATATCTATGATAATTTCTGGCTTTTTATATGAAATAAATGGATACATTCCTATGATATTATGTTTAATAATATTAGTTATTTGTTTCTTTATTTCATTTAGATTTAAAGAACCAGTAAATAGATATGTTTATAATGAAGAATCTAATGAAGTCAAAATAACTGAGGCAATAAAATTTTCTTTTAAGTCTAAAAGATGTAGATGTTTACTAATATATTCAGGAGTTTTTTTTGCAATAATATCTGTTTTGGCAAATTATGAAATAGGTTTATTGGAAGAATTAAATATTCCTTCATCAAGTATAGGAATATTATTTGCTATTCTTAATATTGCATCTGCAATTGCATCAAGAAAACAAAATTTATTTCAGAAAAAATTCAAGAATAGAACTTTAAGTGTTATTGGAATTACTCTTGCATTTTCATGTATTATTTCAGGTTTTGTAGCTATATTAAAGATACCATTTTGGGTAATGATTTCTATTATAATAATGATGTTTTTACTGAAGTATATTTGTGTTGGACTATATAACTCATTATTACTAAAATACTTAAGTAACTTTACAAATAGTCAAATTGACACAAAAATTTTTGCAATTAATAATTTTTTAAATTCAATATTAAGTGTAGTATTTGGAGCATGTGCTTCTAAAATGTTATCAATCATGCCTACGTCTCAAGCAATGTTAATATTTGGAATTGGAGCTGCACTTATATTAATAATAGTTTTAATTTATATGAAAAATAAAGTGGGGCTTGATCCAAAAAAATATTCAAAAATTGAATTAAAATATGATGTTAAATTATAATCTTTAAAAATTTATATAATTTTGTATAACGGGCATATTACTAATAATTTTATTAAAGAATGGAGAAATAATAAAATGATTGATTTAGAAAAAGCAAAAGATTCTTTTATGAAGTACACAGGTAATTACGATTCTACAAATCCACAAATTCATAGAAAAATATATCATTCACTACGAGTAATGGATAATAGTAGATATATTGCAGAAAGTTTAAATTTAAGCAAAGAAGATACTGAAATTGCCACATTAATTGGCTTACTTCATGATATAGCTAGATTTGAGCAAATAAAAATATATCATACTACTAGTGATGCCAAAAGCATAGATCATGGAAATCTTGGAGTAGAGATATTAGAAAAAAATAATTTTATAAGAGAATTTATTAAAACAGATAAATATGATAAAATAATCAAAGTTGCAATTAAAAATCATAATAAATTTGCTATTGAAGATGGATTATCACAAGACGAATTGCTACAGGCAAAAATTATAAGAGATGCTGATAAATTAGATATTTTATATGAAGGAACATCAATGTTTTGGAGCACTGATGAAGAAAAAGAATTAATAAGTAATTCAACTATATCAGATAATTATTTTGAAGAATTTAAAAATAAAAAATTGATTTTGAAAAGACCAAATCAAACAAAGTTAGATGCATTAGTTCTTTTTATTGCATTCATATTTGATATTAATTTTAAATGTTCAATAAAAGAAATTAAAAAACAAAATTTTGTTAATATTATACTAGATAGATTTTCTTATAAAGATGATAATGTAAAATCTCAAATTGAAGAAATAAGAAAAATTGCTAATGATTACTTATCTCAAAATTCTTAATTTAAGATATAAAATTTAAATGTTTTTGAATTATAGAGGTGAAAAAATGATATATCAAAGAAAAATTAATTATTATGAAACAGATGGTATGAAGGTTGTGCATCACTCTAATTATATAAGATTTCTTGAAGAGGCAAGAATTAAACTTTTAGATGATATCGGAATACCTTATAAAAAAATAGAAGAATCTGGAATAATGATTCCTGTTTTAGGTATAAATTGTACATATAAACATCCAGCTAGATTTGATGATATTATAGAAGTCGATGTAAAAATCAAGGATTATACTGGTGTAAGGTTAAATGTAGAATATACAATTACTAACAAAACAACAGGATTGCCAGTTTTAGTGGGAGAGACTAAGCATTGTTTTACAGATTTAGATATGAAGCCAATTTCTTTAAAAAAGGTAAACCCTCAAATTCATGAAAAATTTCAAGGTGAATGTAATTAAAAAATATGGAAGAAAAATTAAACAGGTTATATAAAGAGAGCTTAGAAGAGCTTAAAAGTATAGGAATAGATTTATTCAATGAAAAAAGTATAGGAAAAATAGATATAAAGCTTTCAAAAAGAAATAATAAACGATATGGATGTTGTAAACAAGAAGATCCAGAAAAAAGCACAATTTATAGATTAAATAGAAAAATTTATTATCGAAAATATAATATTCATCATATAGAGATTAGTAAATGGGTAATGGAGCTTAATGATGATTTAATAAAAAATACAATAATTCATGAATTAATTCATTGTATTCCAGATTGTAATAATCATGGTAAACAATTTAAATTATATGCTAAAACAATAAATAGTAAATTAGGATATTCGATTTCAAGAATAGGGAATAGACAAGAAGATTACAAAAAAAGTAATTTAGAATTTGAAGATGACAAAAAAGATTATAAGTATAAAATTGTATGTTCTTCATGTGGATTGATATATTATAGAAAAAGAATGACAAAAGGATTTTTAAAAAAGTATAGATGTGGAAAATGTAAAGGAAAATTATATTTAACAATTTAGTTAAAAATTAATAAAATTCTTGACTATAAACGTTTTAAAGTGTATGATAACTCTATAATGAATATTTAAAATTAAGGAGGCTATAAATGGTACCAATTACAATTTTAACAGGCTATTTAGGTGCTGGAAAAACTACTTTGATAAACCATGTTTTGAATAATCAAGAAGGCTATAAAGTTGCTGTTATAGTTAATGATATTGGTGAAGTAAATATAGATGCAGAATTAATCCAAAAAGGAGGAGTTGTAAAAGAAAAAGATAGTAATCTTGTGCCATTAAGTAATGGATGTATATGTTGTACATTAAAAGTTGATTTAATGAAACAAATTGCTGACATTATAAAAACAGGTAAATTTGATTATATTTTAATAGAAGCTAGTGGAATTTGTGAGCCATTACCTATAGCACAAACAATTACAGTTCTTTCAGAGCAAACACAAAAATATGGTTTACCAAAAATTTGTAGACTTGATAATATTGTAACAGTTGTTGATGCTGCAAGACTTGTATATGAATTTGGCGCTGGAGAAAATTTAGTTAAAGAAAATATTGATGATGAAGATATAGAAAATTTATTAATACAACAAATTGAATTTTGTAATACAATAATTATAAATAAGGTAGATTCAGTTTCTAAAGAAGAATTGAATAAAATAAAGGCTGTTATAAAGGCATTGCAACCAGTCGCAAAAATAATTGAAACAAACTATGCTAAAGTAGATGTAAAAGAAATTATGGATACAAACAATTTTGATTTTGAAAAAGCAGCTTCTTCAGCAGCTTGGGTTCAAGAATTAGAAAAAGATGATAATGAAAATGATGATGAAGATGGACATGATCATGAAGAACATCACATGCATAATCATGATGAAGGTGAAGCAGAAGAGTATGGTATTGGAACATTTGTGTATGCAAGAAGAAAACCATTCAATAGAAATAAATTTGAAGAATATGTTAATTTTAAATGGAGAAAAAATATTATTAGATGTAAAGGAATGCTTTGGTTTTCTGATGAAGATGATATGTCATATGTTTTTGAACAAGCCGGAAATCAAATGCAGTTAAGTGAAGGTGGACTTTGGATAGCTTCAGCACCAGAAAATGAAAAAAATCAAATTATAAAAGAAAATCCTGAAATATTAAAAAATTGGGATGCAGAAGTTGGAGATAGAATTATAAAATTAGTTTTTATAGGAAGAGACTTAGAAAAAGATCAAATAAAGAAAGAGTTAGATAAAATTTTAGATTAAAATATGTAACCTTTATTATTATTAAGTTTAATATATAAATAGAGGAATAATGATGTTTACAAATATTATACGATTCGTAAGATAAAAATAAAAAAAAGAGGTAAAAATATTGAGAGAAGATAATGATAATTTAGAATTAAATAAAAAAGATGAAGATTTTATTTTTGCAGATGAACCAGAAATAAAATCAGTAGGAAGAAGACGTTCAAGAATTGATAATAATCTTAAAAATGGAAGAAAATCAAAAAAAGCTAAAAAAGAAAAGAAACCAAAAAAGAAAATGCCTAAAAAAGTAAAAATTATTATAATTTCAGTGATTTTGTTAATTATAATAGCTATTGGTACAGTTTTTGGAGTTTATGTTTATCAGGCTGATGGTGATATAACAGAGGCAGTATTTAGAGTTGCCACTGATGTTTTAGGAAATGATGATCCTATTTTTGTACTTATTCTGGGAATTAGTGAAGATATATCTTCAGAACTTACAGATACAATAATTTTGGCAGGTTACAATCCTAAAACACAACAAGCATTTATGCTTTCAATTCCAAGAGATACATTTATTGGCAAGAATGAAGCTACTGCTGGTGGTTATGATAAAATAAATGCATTATATCAAAAAGGAGTTAATAAAACTATAAAGGCCGTTGAAAGTCTTACTGGTGTCAAAATTGATAATTATGCTATTGTAAAAAACAGAGTAATTCCAACATTAGTTGATGTTGTAGGAGAAGTAGAATTTGATGTTCCAATAGATATGAATTATGATGATAATACTCAAAACTTACATATTCATTTGAAAAAAGGCCTTCAAAAAATTGATAGAAATAAGGCTGAACAATTATTAAGATTTAGACACAATACTGACGGATCATCTTATCCATCTGAATATGGAAATAATGATTATGGAAGAATGAAAACTCAAAGAGAATTTATAAAAGCTGTTGCACAACAATTAATAAATGTTAATGATATAGGTCAGCTAAAAATAGTTGCACAAGCTTTACTAGGTAATCTTGAAACAGATATGTCATTAACAAAAGCTATTGGATATATTCCTTATGGTTTAAAATTTAATGTAGATAATATTACAATGGAACAATTGCCTGGTTCATCAGGAATGTTAAATAATTTATCATTCTATAGGGCAAATTCTAGTAAAACTAAACAGATAATGGATGAATTAATGGAAAAACTAGGATTAGAAGGAAAAGAAAAGGATAAACATTATACGGGAAAAATTACTGTATTTTCATCTGGTGCAGCACCACAAAGTTCAAATAAAGATAGTGAAGATGCAGTTTATACTAATCAAATAGATAATAAAGTTACTAATACAATTGATGAAACTGGAGAAAGAGATACTGGTAAATCAAACAATAATGAAAGCCAAAATACGAATACTAATACAAATACTAACACGAACACTAACACTAACACTAACACTAACACAAATACTAATACTAGTACTAGTCCTACTACACCTAAAAATGAAACAAATGGAAATACATCAAAAGATGATGATAAAAACCCGGATAAAGATAAAGAAGGCCCAGGTAACGAATCAGGCGAAGAAAATGGTAAGCCAGGTTCTTCAGGGGAAAATCCTGGTGGAGGTGTTACCGGGGAAACTGGTGGAGGATCTGATGGAGGAGGCGAAAGCACTGGTGACTCAGGAACACCAGGAACTAGTTCAGAATCTCAAATAGCAGAATAATATAAGTAAAAAAGGAACAATGAAAGTTGTTCCTCTTTTTTATATTAAATGAATAAAATAGAAAAAAATGCCAATAATAATTTTCATGAAGAAAAGTATTTTTTGGAAAATTTTAATTTATTTTATAATATACAGTATAGGAGGTTTCTTACTAGAAACAATTTACGCTATATTTACTAAAGGAATGTTAGAAAGTAGACAAAGTTTTCTATATGGACCTTTTTGTATAGTTTATGGTATTGCAGCAATTTGTTTTATTTTTTTGCTAAAAAAATATAAAAATAATAATGTAAAATTATTTATTTATGGTTTAGTTCTTGGATGTACAATAGAATATATGTCTAGTTATATAGGAGAATTATTACTTCATGTAAAATGGTGGGATTATTCTAATGATTTTCTTAATATAAATGGAAGAACATGTCTATATTATGCTGTATTATGGGGATTTCTATCAATTGTTTTAGTAAAATATATAAATCCTTGGCTAGATAAAATGATTGATTTTATAATAGAAAAAATTTCTAATAAAATTTTAAAACTTGCAGTTTCCTCTATAACATTATTTATGATAGTTGATGGAATAATAACTTGTTATGCGTTAGATGCTTTTTTGGTAAGAGTAGCAAATGAATATAATATAAATATAAATGGAATAGACAGTAAAAAAGTAAGTGATTTATATTTTGTTGATAATTTTTCTAACGAAAAAATGATGATGACTTATCCAAATATGATTATAGTAAATGATAAAAATGAAGTCGTTTATCTGGAAACAGTATTAAGTGGAGTTAAGAATTATTATTATAAATTTGGAAGTAAATAAGAAGAAATTCATTGTTTTGGTGAATTTCTTTTTATTGTTTAAAAATAATTCTTTAATGTTGTAAAATTACTTCTTTAGTGATAAGATATAAAAGTAAATTACATAGTAAAGGGATGTATATATGTATAAAAAGATAGCAATAATTGGAGCTCCAGGCACTGGCAAAACTACATTAGCAAAAAAATTATCTAAAATATATAATATAACTCCTACTCATATAGATGGAATTCATCATTTAGATAATTGGGAAAAAAGAGATAAATTTGAGAGAGACAAAATAATATTAAACATAGTGAATAGAAATGAATGGATTATTGATGGTACATATAAATCTACTTTAAAGGAAAGAATGGAAGCTGCAGATTTAATAATTTGGCTAGATTTTTCTACAATAAATCAATTAAAAGGAATTTTAAGTAGATATTTTAAAAATCGAGGAAAAGAAAAAGAAGAAATTCCAGGTTGTAAAGAAAAAATTGATATTAAATTTTTATTATATGTATTGGGATATAATAAAAATAAAAGAAAAATAATAGTAGAAAATTTAAATAATATTAATAAAGATAAAGTATTAATATTCAAAAATAGAAAAGAAGTTAATAGTTGGATAGATAATCTAAATTAACAAAACAATAATATTTTATAAAAATCTAAAGTAAATAAGGAGTTTTATTGATTAATGGCAAAAAAAAGTATAGCAAGAAACTACATATATAATATGGTGTATCAGGTATTAATATTGATATTACCATTAATAACAACACCATATTTATCTAGAGTATTAGGTGCTGAAGGAATTGGAATTTATAGTTATACATATGCAATTGTTACTTATTTTGTACTTTTTGGGTCTTTAGGTATTGCATTATATGGGCAAAGAGAAATTGCATATTCACAAGAAAATAAAGAGATTAGAAAAAAAGTTTTTATTGAAATTGTAATATTTAGATTTATTACTATTTCTATAGCAATAGTATTTTATTATTTCTTTTTCATTCGTGGATCAGAATATCAAATATATTATCAAATACTATTACTAGAACTTATAGCTGCTGCTTTTGATATAAGTTGGTTTTTCCAAGGAATGGAAGAATTCAAAAGAACTGTAACAAGGAATGTTTTAGTAAGAATTTGTAGTGTGAGTTTAGTATTTATTTTAGTAAAAACAAAAGAAGATTTAGCAAAGTTTACTTTAATATATTCTTTAGCTGATTTAATAGGCAATTTATCTTTGTGGTTATATTTGCCAGGATATATGAAAGGCATCAAAGTAAAGAATATAAATATAAAACAGCACATTCCTCACATAATATTATTATTCATACCTCAAATTGCAAATCAAATATATAAAATACTTGATACAACAATGATTGGTTGGTTAGTAAAAGATAAATCAGAAACTGGATATTATGAGCAAGGTCATAAAGTTATTAGATTATTACTTACAATAGTAAACTCTTTAGGAATTGTTATGATACCTAGAATGGCAAATGCTTTCGCAAATAATGATAAAAAACAAATAGATTCATATATGAAAATGTCATTTAATTTTACATTTTTCCTATCATTTCCAATTATGTTTGGAATAACAAGTATTTCAAAAGCTTTTGTACCAGTATTTTTCGGACCAGGATATGATAAAGTAAATCTTATAATATATTTATTATGTCCGATGGTATTATTAATGGGCATGGCAAATGTTACTGGAACACAATATTTATTACCTACAAAAAGACAAAAGGAATATACAAAATCTGTAACTATAGGAGTTGTTATTAATTTTATATTAAATTATATTTTAATTACATTATATGAATCAGTAGGAGCTGCTATAGCGACAGTATTATCACAATTGGTAGTTGATGCTATTCAATTAATGTATATTAAAGATAATATTAAATTTAAAGAATTGTTGCAATCAGCATATAAATATTTCTTTTCAGCTTTAATAATGTTTATTGTATGCTTCTTAATAAGAATTACTCTTAATGTAAATGTTATTAGTAATTTAATATATAATTTAGCATCAAATTTATATTTAAGTAAAGATTATTTATTTAACATCATATCAATAGGACTTCAAATAATCATTGGAGCTATAACTTATATAATAATTCTTATAATTTTAAAAGATGAATATGTATATAAATTTTTAAATAAAATTAAAAATAAGATTTTTAAGAAAAAAATAATAGCATAGTATTTTTTAATAGATGAATAATGGTAATATAAAAGGGAAAAATATGGAAAATAAAAAAGTTTTAGCAATATTTGGTGGATCTTTTAATCCACCACTTAATTCGCATTTTGCTCTAGCAGAACAAATTATTAATGAATGTGAAAATATAGAAAAAGTTATTTTTGTTCCAGTAAGCTCTAAATATGAAAAATCTAGTTTAATTGAAGCTAATCATAGATTTAATATGTTAAAGCTTGTTTGTGATAAAAATAGTGATTTTTTAGTATCAGATATCGAATTAAAACAAACAAGGCAATTATATACACTTGAAACCTTAGAATTGTTACAAAAACAATATCCAAATAATCAGCTAATATTTACTGTAGGAACAGATAATTTGAAAGAAATTCCTACATGGGAGACAGGAGAAGAATTAATTAATAGATTTAAAATTCTTGTTTTAGAGCGTGACAAAGATAACATGGATGATATTATAAATAGTAATGAATTTTTGCTTTTACATAAAAATTCTTTTATAAAACTAAAAGAAAATATTAGAACAAATATAAGCTCTACTTTTGTTAGAGATAAAATTAAAAGGCAAAAAAATGTAAGATATTTAATGCCAGATGAAGTTTATTATTATATTAAACAAAATAATTTATATAATATAAACAATTCTAAAATGTTCTAAAATTTTGTGAAAGGAAAATTTTGTATGTTAGAAAAAGAAAAATTAATCCAAGAGGCAGAAAATGCAATAAAATGGATAAAAGATTATATAAATGAAGTTGGAGCAAAAGGTGTTGTTATAGGAAATAGTGGCGGAAAAGATTCTGCAACTGTAATTGCTATGAGCACTAAAGCTTTAGGTAATGATAAAGTTATTACTGTCGCAATGCCTTGTAACTCTATTAAAACTGATTTAGAAGATGCAAAACTTGTTTCAAAGACTTTTAATGTTCCTCTTCTAGAACTAGATTTAACGAATGCATATAATGAATTAGAAAATTCTATAAATAAAAATTTAGAAAAAAAGAATTTTACATTAAGCAAAGAAGCAAAAATTAATATGAAGCCTAGACTAAGAATGACTACTTTATATAGTATCGCTCAAACACTTGGATATCTTGTAATAGGGACAGGAAATTTATCAGAAGCTTTTGTAGGTTACACAACAAAATGGGGAGATAATGCTTGCGATTTTAATCCTATAGCTAATTTTACAGTTGAAGAAGTTTTAGCTATAGGAAAATATTTAGGTGTTCCTGATAAAATAATTAATAAAGCTCCAAATGATGGTTTAGGAGGTCAAACGGATGAGGAAAAATTAGGAGTAACTTATAAACAAATTGATGAATATATTGAAACTGGTAAAACACAAGATGATGTAATAGAAAAAATAAAAAATCTTAATTTAAATTCAACTCACAAAAGGCAAAAAATTCCAGTATATAATTTTAAAAGAGAATAAAAATAATATTAAATTTTCATTAAATTTTTTAAAATTTATTGACAAATTAAAACATTATATATAAACTTTAATTAATCTATATAAAATCATGTGGAAATTTATACAAGAATGGAGGAAATATGAAAAAATTTAATTTAATTGTAAGTAGTCTTATTATGTTTTTTGTTATTGTTTCATTAACTAATGTTGTAAAAGCTGATCCTTTGACTGGTACAGTTGAAGCATTAACTGGAAGCCCTTCTATAACACCTACTTCTAGTTCAGAAAATATTGAGGTTAAATATCAAGATTTAGAGTTAGATTGGGCTAAAGCAGAGCCTGATATGGGAAGAACTAAAAATGGATGGTGGGTAGGTGTTAAACTTACAGCTCCATCAGGTGCAGATTTCGAGAATGCTTACTTTTCATTACAAAGACTAGAGGGAACAGCACAAAAGTATGTTTTTAAGGATGTAGAAGATTCACCAGAGAAATCAGGTATAGATAATCGTTTTGTTAATATTTGGTTATTTATTGATTCAAATGATTTAGATGGTAAAAGTGGAGATATTCAATTAGGTAAAATAGAAGCTGATTGGAATAATGATACTAGTACAGATCAAACTATAACAGTAACTATAAATGTTGAAAAAACAAATTTAAAAACAGATCCAGCTACTATGTCAACAGTTGTTATAAAAGATTCAGTTACTAGCAAAACAAAATCATTTACTGTTGAGAAAAATGGAAGTTTAGATTCATTAGATTCTGTACAAAAAGAAGAATTGAAAAAATTTACTGAAAAATCAGGATATAAATTTTTAGGATTCTTTAAAGATCCAGGTGATACTAAATTTGAAACATCAGAGACAATTTCAGAAGAAACATTAAATTTAACAGCAAAATTTGAGAAAATACCAGAATCATCTGGCAGTGCTCCAAGTTCTGGACCTGCAGAATCAGCACCAGCAGCTGTAGCAGAAAAAGATAATACACCAAAAACAGGTTCTAATAACATTACTACTTATTTCGTTGTTATGTTATTATTATCTTCAATGGGAATAATATTATTAAACAAAAAACATTAATATTATATATTAAAGTAGATAAAAATTACAAATTAAAAGATACAAGGTGTTTGAATACCTTGTATTTTTTTTTGAAAAATGATAAAATACAAAAGATAGTTATATCTTTGAGGAGGAAAAATGTTCAAATTAGTATCAGAATATAAGCCAACAGGCGACCAACCAGAAGCAATAGAATATCTATCAAAGGGGATAAAAGAAGGAAAAAAATTCCAGACTTTACTTGGTGTTACAGGTTCTCGGAAAAACTTTTACAATGGCAAACGTAATTGAAAAAGTGCAAAAACCGACTCTCGTTTTAGCGCATAATAAGACACTTGCAGGACAATTATATTCAGAATTTAAAGAGTTTTTTCCAGAAAATAGAGTTGAATACTTTGTTTCATATTATGATTACTATCAACCAGAAGCTTACATTGCCTCTTCAGACACATATATTGAAAAAGATGCATCAATAAATGATGAAATAGATAAATTACGTCATTCTGCCACAGCTTCTCTTTTTGAGACAAGAGATGTTATTATAGTTGCATCAGTTTCTTGCATATATGGATTAGGCGATCCAATTGATTATGAAAATATGATAGTATCTTTAAGACCTGGTATGCAAAAAGATAGAAATGAAATAATGAGAAAATTAGTAAATATGCAATATACAAGAAATGAAATGGATTTTAAAAGAGGAACTTTCAGAGCAAAAGGTGATATCTTAGAAATATTTCCATCTAACCAAGAGGAAACTGCAATAAGAGTTGAATTTTGGGGAGAAGAGATAGAAAAGATATCAGAAATAAATCCATTAACTGGTAAAGCAACAGCTTCAAGAGAACATGTTATGATTTTCCCTAATTCACATTATGTAACAAGTAAAGATAAGCTAGAGAGAGCGTTAGTTACGATTGAAGAAGAAATGAATGAACGAGTTAAATATTTTACAGAAAATAAAAAACTTATTGAAGCTCAAAGAATTGAAGAAAGAACAAATTTTGATATAGAAATGTTAAAAGAAACGGGATTTTGTCAAGGAATAGAAAATTATTCACGACATATAAGTGGTAGAGCTCCTGGAAGTCCTCCTTTTACATTATTTGACTATTTTCCAGATGACTTTTTACTATTAATAGATGAGTCACATGCAACTATACCTCAAGTAAGAGCTATGTATAATGGAGATAGGGCAAGAAAAGAATCTTTAGTAAACTATGGTTTCAGGCTTCCATCAGCTTTTGATAATAGACCTCTAAAATTTGAAGAATTTGAACAAAGAATAAATCAATGTATTTTTGTTAGTGCAACTCCAGCAGATTATGAAAAAATTCATTCAAAAGATAATGTTGTAGAACAAATTATAAGGCCAACAGGTTTATTAGATCCTAAAATAGAAGTAAGACCTACTGAAAATCAAATAGATGATTTAATTGAACAAATTGATATACAAGTAAAAAAATCAAATAGGGTCCTTGTTACAACCCTTACTAAAAAGATGGCAGAAGATTTAACAGCATATTTAAGAAATACTGGTATAAGAGTTCGTTACATGCATTCAGAAATTAAAGCATTAGAAAGAATGGAAATAATAAGAGACTTGCGTATAGGGGAATTTGATGTTTTAGTTGGTATTAATCTTTTAAGAGAAGGTTTAGACATACCTGAAGTATCACTAGTTGCAATTTTAGATGCAGATAAAGAAGGTTTTCTTCGTTCAGAAAGATCGTTAATTCAAACTATAGGACGTGCAGCAAGAAATACAGAAGGTAAAGTAATAATGTATGCAGATGAGTTAACAGAATCAATGGAAAAAGCAATAAGTGAAACAAATAGAAGAAGGTCAATACAAGAAAAATATAATAATGAACATGGAATTACACCTAAAACAATACAAAAATCTGTTAGAGATGTTATAAAAGCAACAATTGTTGAAGATATACAAA